>CAYVGW010000067.1:0-20865 GCA_964450895.1 uncultured Occallatibacter sp.
GGTGTGGCAGGGGAGAGCGGTTTGCCGCTCCCCCTATGCCGATCAGGAGGCGGCTGCGCTGCGAGCATTGTCAGTAGACGCGGGCGCTGGCGGCGACCGGCTTTGAGAATGTAAAGTGGACTCGGTAGGAAGGATTTGAAACCATGCACTGCGACGCCCCCGGCCAACTGCCCGCTCTTACTCCGGAAGAGTATGCCCGCTACTCCCGTCATATCGTATTGCCAGATGTCGGCGAGGAGGGGCAGCGAAGGCTCAAGGCCGCACGCGTTCTCTGCGTAGGCGCGGGGGGGCTAGGATCGCCTCTGGCCATCTACCTGGCTGCGGCGGGGGTAGGAACGCTGGGCCTGGTCGACTTTGACGTGGTGGACGCCAGCAACCTGCAGCGGCAGATTCTGCACGCCACGCGCGATGTCGGCAGAAAGAAGCTGGATTCGGCCGAAGAGAGACTCCACGCTCTGAATCCGCATGTGAGGGTGGTCAAGCACGAAACCAGATTTGCCAGCGCCAATGCGCTGGAGATTATGAAGGACTATGACGTTGTTGCCGATGGAACCGACAACTTCGCTACCCGTTATCTGATTAATGACGCCTGTGTCCTGGCCGGCAAACCCAATGTCTTTGGCGCCATCTTCCGCTTCGAGGGACAGGCCAGCGTCTTTGCCGCGCCCGGCGGCCCCTGCTACCGCTGCATCTACCCCGATCCGCCAGCCCCCGGCGTGGTTCCTAGTTGCGCCGAGGGTGGCGTGCTGGGCATACTGCCCGGCCTGGTAGGGGTCATTCAGTCCACTGAAGTCATCAAACTGATCTTGGGCAAAGGCGATTCGCTCATCGGCCGATTGCTGCTGGTCGATGCCTTGCAGATGCGCTTTCGCGAGGTCAAAATCGCGCGCAATCCGGAGTGCCCGGTCTGCGGCGCGAATGCCTCCATCAAAAGCCTGCATGATCTTCAGGATGCCTGCGCAATTCCCACAACCATGAGGGTTGAGGAAGATGAGAAGAACGGAGTTCCGCAGGTGAGCGTGGCGCAATTGAAACGGCGTCTCGATGCGGGCGAAGAGATCCTGATCCTCGACGTCCGCGAGCCTTGGGAATACGAAATTGCCAATCTGGGCGGGATGCTGATCCCCCAGAATACGGTCTCTCAGCGAGTCGGCGAAATCCCGCGCGACCGGCAGATTGTGGTGCAGTGCCGCAGCGGCGTGCGCAGTCAACGGGTTGCCGAGCAGTTGCGCGGCATGGGATTTGAACAGGTAGAGAATCTGGCGGGCGGCATTCTGGCCTGGGCCGATCAGTTGGACCCTGCAATGCACAAATACTGAGAGGCAGAGCAGGAGAGATTCTGATTCCAGAGAAACCGCCAGTCTCCGGGGGGGGGAATGGATAAAGAACAGAGAAAGATGATGGAAGTGCGATTTTTTGGGGGCTATTCTGTCCGCATTTTTTAACATTATCCATGAAAATCAATAGCTTGCGCGAGCCTTAAAAAACCTGTTGACAAAGTAGTTTGATTACCTCTATTTTCTATAAAGATGGCCGCATGGCAGTACGGGTGTATTGCTAGACGGTTCGGTGGCGCCGCAAGTTCTACTTCAGGTTCCATCGGTGTACACGGTGGATGAGTGGATGAGCCGGCCCTTGAACCCGCGATCTCAAGGTTTTTTGCAAGTGTCTCCCTTCAAAAATGGCCGCCATAGGGGATTTCATGGCGGCCGATTTTTTAGACATTACGGCTGGAACTGTATGTGTCATCGGCATATTCGCTTCGCCGATGGAGAGACAAAGCGCTTTGGGCAGGACTAGAGGCAGGAGAGGAGCAAACAGTGCGCGGAAATTCTATTCACAGTAATCTGGCAGCCATTGATCAGGCGGGGATTTCTCGCCGGGATTTTGTCAAGAATTCAGCTTCGCTGGCGCTCTTGTCCGCACTTGCATCCTCCGGGTGTCGATCGCATTCTTCCCAGAATCGGGTTGTCCGGATTGGATTCGTCAGCCCGCGCACGGGTTCTCTGGCGCCGTTTACCGAAGCCGATCCCTTTGTGCTGGCGGGAGTCCGCAAGGCGCTTGCCGGCGGTTTGATGATCGCCGGCCAGAATCATCCGATAGAAATTCTGGAAAAGGACAGCCGATCCGATCCCAACCGCGCTGCCGAGGTGGCTTCGGATCTAATCAAGTCCGGCCGGGTTGATCTTCTGCTCACGGCCAACACGCCGGAGACCGTCAACCCGGTAGCCGATCAGGCGGAGATCAACGGCGTCCCCTGCATCTCGACCGACGCGCCCTGGCAGCCGTACTTCTTTGGTCGCGGCGGGAAGCCCGAACAGGGCTTCGAGTGGACCTACCATTTCTTCTGGGGAATTCAGGAGCTGGTGGCGGTTTACACCGGCATGTGGGAGAGCTTGCCGACGAACAAAGTGGTCGGCGCACTATGGGGTAACGACAACGATGGAAACTCGTTCTCGGACCCCAAGATCGGATTTCCGCCGGTGCTGGCCGCCAAGGGCTACAAACTGGTAGATACAGGCCGCTTCCAGCCCGGAACCAATGATTTTTCGGCGCAGATCAGCGCCTTCAAGAGCGCCAATGTCGAGATTCTGACGGGCGTTCTGCCTCCGCCGGCCTTTGCAACTTTCTGGAGTCAGGCGGCGCAGCAGGGATTCAAGCCCAAGATCGCCACCATCGCCAAGGCGCTGCTGTTTCCGGCGGCGGTGGAGTCACTGGGTGAGCGCGGCAACCTGTTGAGCACAGAGGTGTGGTGGTCGGCGCATCATCCTTTCCGCTCGGCGCTCAGCAATCAATCGGCGGCGGAGTTCTGCGCCGACTACGAGAAGCAGACCGGCCGGCAGTGGACGCAGCCGATGGGCTTCAAGAACGCACTTTTTGATGTGGCGATCGATGTTTTGAAGAGAACCAAAGACATTGACTCGCCGCAGTCCATCAAGGAGGCGCTGGTCGCGACCCAATGCAACACCATCGTAGGGCCGGTCGCGTGGACGGGCAATCCGGTGAAGAACGTCTGCAAGACGCCGCTGGTTGGCGGGCAGTGGGTGGCGGCTGACAGCCCTCATTTCAACCTGATGATTGTCAATGACGAGAATGCGAAAGAAATTCCAACACAGGCCACGATGAAGCCGCTGCGTTGAAGGGGAGTTCGGGCCGATGAGCCTGCTGAGGATCGAGAATCTTTCGAAGAGCTTTGGGGCGATCAAGGTCGCCGACGAGTTCAATTTGACGGTCGAGCGCGGAGAGGCGCTGGGCGTCATCGGGCCGAATGGCGCGGGAAAGACCAGCCTCTTCAACCTGATCGGCGGAGCGCTGCGCCCGGATGCGGGAAAGATATTCTTCCTCGGCAAGGACGTGACGGGCATGAGCATGGAAGGCCGCTGCCGCGCGGGCATGGGACGCACCTTTCAGATCCCCAAGCCCTTTGCCAAGATGACGGTCTTCGAGAACTGCCTGGTGGCGGCCACGGCAGGCGGAGGAACCAGCGAGCGCAAGTCTTATCTGCACTGCGCGGAGATTCTGGAGCAGATGAAACTGCTCGCCAAGGCCAACGAGTTTGCCGGAAACCTCACACTCCTGGAACGCAAGGCTCTGGAGGTGGCGCGCGCCTTGAGTTCGTCTCCTCAACTGCTGCTGCTGGATGAGATTGCCGGCGGCCTGACCGACGATGAAGCGACCGCTCTGGTGGGGATGATTCAGGAGGTCTGCCGTCGCGGGACCACTGTTCTCTGGATCGAGCATGTGGTACACGCCTTGATGGCCGTGGCCACGCGGCTGGTGGTGATCGACTTTGGCGCAAAGGTGATGGAAGGCGACCCTTCCGAAGTGATGGATAGTTCAGTGGTCAAGCGCATTTACATGGGCATGGGGGATTTATGCAACTCCTGAAAGTGTCCAGCCTCAAAGCGTACTACGGTGACTTCCAGGCGCTCTTCAATGTGAGCTGCCACGTGGATGAAGGGGAGATTGTGGCGATCATCGGCGCCAACGGCGCGGGAAAGACCACCTTCCTCAACGCCATCACCGGGATCGTGGAGAGCCGGGAGCCGTCGATCCTCTATTGCGGCCAATCGATTTGCGGCAAAAAGCCGTGGGAGATTGTGAAGCTGGGCATTTCCATGGTTCCGGAAGGCAGGCGGCTCTTCTCTAGCCTCAATGTGGAAGAGAATCTGCTGATGGGCGCTTATGCCAGCAAGCAAGGCAGTTGGAGCCTGAAGGAGATTTACGAGATCTTTCCCCGGCTGGAGCAGAGGCGCTTGCAGCCCTCGCAATCGCTGAGCGGCGGAGAGCAGCAGATGGTGGCCATCGGCCGCGCGCTGATTTCCAATCCCCGCCTGCTGATCTGCGACGAACTCTCGCTCGGCTTGGCCCCCAAAATTATCGCGGAAATCTACGAGCGGCTTTCCGCCATCAAGTCCAAAGGCATCACCATGATCGTAGTTGAGCAGAATGTCCGCCAGGCTCTGGCCTTCGCCGATCGCGTCTATTGCTTCCAGGAGGGCAAGGTCTCTCTGGAGGGAAGAGCGTCGGAGCTGAAGCCGGAAGATGTATCGAAGGCGTACTTCGGATTGGCGGGTAAAGCATGCACGGCGTGATGGACAGCATCCTACAAGGGATATTGCTGGGCGCGGTCTATGGCCTGTTTGCCGCCGGGTTGTCGCTGGCCTTTGGCGTCATGCGCCTGGTCAATGTCGCGCACGGGGATTTTATTGTTCTGTCTGCGTTTCTTGCTCTCGGCGTGCAGAAAATCTGCGGCTTTCCGTCGCCCTTTCTTTCGCTACTGCTGCTCGTGCCCTTCATGTTTGCTGTGGGCTATCTCTTGCAGAGAACGATCCTGAATCCCGCGCTGGGCCAGGACATTCTCCGTCCGGTGCTGATCACCTTCGGCCTCTCCGTCATCATCCAGAATGGCCTGCTGGAGGCGGCTTCGGCGGACTCCAGAAAGCTTTCCGGAGGAAAGATCGAAATCGGCAGCATTCAGTTGCCCGGCGGGTACTCGCTGGGGACATTTCCCTTGCTGACCCTGGCCGTCTGCGTGGGACTGATCGCCCTCGTCCAATGGGTGCTTTATCACACCCAACTGGGACGCGCGCTGCGGGCTACCTCGGATGATCTGAAAACCGCCGGCTTGATGGGCATCAACACGCCGCACATCTTCGGCATCGCCTCCGGCATCGCCATGGGGACGGTGGCGATTGCGGCGGTGTTTACCGGAATTCGCTCCAGCTTCGATGCCTCATCGGGACCCGACTGGCTGATCTTCGCCTTCGAATCGGTGATTATCGGTGGCCTTGGCTCGCTCTGGGGAACGCTGGCCGGCGGAATCATTCTCGGTGTCGCGCAGACCATGGGTGCGCGGGTCCATCCTAGTTGGCAACTCCTCTCCGGACACATCGTCTTTTTGATTATTCTCATGCTGCGGCCCAGGGGCCTCTTTCCAAGGAGGGCGGAATGATGCACGCGGCGCAAGATCAGGGCTTCACCGTGGTTCAAAGCTCCCGTTTTTCCAGGAGGGCGGGTTGGGTGGCCGCGGGCGTTTTGCTTGCTCTGTTCCTGGCCCCGGTTTGGATAGACAGGGGCCACATGGGACTGTTGATGGAGTTCTTATATTTTCTTGCCCTAGCGCAGATGTGGAATCTGCTGGCCGGGTTTGCGGGTATCATCTCTCTCGGCCAGCAGGCATTTATCGGATTGGGCGGTTATGTTCTGTTCTTTGCCGCCATCCGCTTGGACCTGAATGCCTTTGTTGCCTTGTTGCTGGCGGCATTGGTTGGAGGACTGATCGCCATTCCCGGCGCGTTTGTGGTCTTCCGGCTGAATGGAGCTTATCTGGCGATTGGAACCTGGGTGATCGCGGAAACCTTCAAACTGGCCTTCTCCGAGGCTACCACTCTGGGCGCTGGCTCGGGGATTAGCCTTCCTGCCTCGGTGGCGCGTTCCATCAGCCTCGGCCCCCTTAATCGGGATGTGGTGCTCTACTGCATCGCCCTGCTCATCGCCATCGCCACTGTCGTCCTCTCGTACCTGCTGCTTCGTTCCGAGGCGGGGCTTGCGCTGACGGCGATTCGCGATTGTGAAGCCACGGCGCGCAGCGCGGGCGTGCGCAGCGCGCGGATCAAATTGCTGGTTTTTGTGGCGACAGGATTAGGCAGCTCCCTGACCGGAGCGCTCATCTATCTTTACAAATTGCGCATCTCTCCGGCTGCCGCTTTCGACGTGAACTGGACCAGCTACCTGATCTTCATCGTCGTCATCGGCGGCATCGGCACATTGGAAGGGCCGATCGCCGGGACGGTCATCTTCTTTCTCCTGCGCCAGTACCTGGCTGATCTGGGCGGATGGTATTTGATTCTCATGGGTGCTCTGGCGGTTACCGTGATGCTCAAAATTCCGGCCGGAATCTGGGGAACGATAGCCCGCAGGTTCGATCTTTACCTTTTTCCAACGGCGCGGCGTCTTGTGCCGCGCGCCAGCGACCGTCCAGAGAGCGAGGCAGGTCAATGACCATCAGAGACATGCACGATCGGACCATCAGCTACCTGCGGCTGTCGGTCACCGACCGCTGCAACCTGCGCTGCAAATACTGTGTTCCGCAAGATGCGGCAGCGATGCCGGAACGCTTGAAGCTGCTGTCCTTTGACGAGCTGACAAGGATCGTGCGGGTCTCCGCCTCCCTTGGGATACGGAAGATTCGCGTCACGGGAGGCGAACCGCTGGTGCGACCGGGGATCGTGCCGTTTCTGGAGCGCATCAACGTCATTCCGGGCATCGGCGAGGTGGTGCTGACCACCAATGGCATTCTGCTCTCCCAGATGGCCGCGGATCTCCGTCAGGCAGGCGTGAAGAGGCTGAATATCAGCCTGGATTCACTGCTTCCCAGCCGCTTCGAGGCCATCACCGGCGGGGGCAGCCTGAAGAGGGTTCTGGCAGGGATCGAGGCCGCGCGGAGCGCCGGATTTCCCGCGCCGCAGATCAACGCTGTGATGTTGCGCGGCGTCAACGATCACGAGATCAACGACTTCGCTGCGCTCTCCGCGCAGACCGGCATGGCCGTCCGCTTCATCGAATACATGCCGGTGAATGGCGATGCCGGATGGCGGGCCTCCTACCTGAACAGTGATGAGATATTGGGCATTCTGTCCCGGAAGCACCATCTGATTCCCGAGGAGCACATCGAGGGAGCAGGGCCGGCCCGCTATTTCCGCCTGGAGGGAACGGAGGGAAAGATTGGTGTCATCAGCCCAATCTCGAAGCACTTCTGCGCCAATTGCAATCGCCTGCGCGTCACTGCGGAGGGTTTTGCGCGCGGCTGTCTCTTTTCCTCCGAAGGTACGGACCTCCGGCCGTTTCTGCAAACAGGCGACTTCGCTGTGCGCCAGATACTCTCCAAGATCATTTTGGAAAAACCCACAAGTCACAACCTCTCAGAATCCCTGTCAACTGCCGGCTTTGTACCGATGTCGGCGATTGGCGGATAGGAACAGTCGATGAAGAAAATCTGTTGTTGCAAAGGACATAGCATATGAACAAATCAATCTCATGTGAAAAAGCGGTCCAGATGATTCCCGACGGCGCATCGCTGATGGTCGGCGGATTCATGGGGGTGGGATCGCCCCACCGGATGATCGCGGAGTTGGTGCGCCAAGGCAAGAAGGATCTGACGGTGATTGTCAACGATGCGGGCCGTCCGAACTATGGCGTAGCGCTCTTGGTTGCCGCCAAAATGGTCAAGAAACTCATCGCCACCCACATCGGCTTGAATCCGGAAGCGGGCCGGCAGATGATTGCCGGTGAAATGGAAGTCGAACTCTGCCCGCAGGGAACCTTCGCCGAGCGGATTCGCGCCGGCGGCTTTGGCCTGGGCGGTGTGCTGACCGAAACTGGCCTGGGAACGATGGTTGCTGAGGGCAAGCAGACCATGGAGGTGGATGGGAAGACCTTCCTGCTGGAGAAGCCGCTGCGCGCGGACTTTTCTTTGCTGGGCGCCTTTCGCGCCGATTATCGCGGCAATCTGGAGTACTCGCTGACGGCCCGGAATTTCAATGTCGTCATGGCCATGGCCGGCGAGGTGGTGATCGCCGAACCCGAGATTATTGTTCCGGTTGGAGTGATCTCTCCGGACATGGTCGCCACACCCTTTATCTGCGTTCAGCACATCATCGAAAGGGGCACCTGCAATGGACGATAAAGTGATCATAGCCAAGCGCGTCGCCATGGAGTTGAAAGATGGCGATCTTGTCAATCTGGGAATTGGACTGCCGACTACTGTTCCCAACTATCTTGCTCCAGGAATCGAGGCCTTCTTCCAATCGGAGAATGGCATTGTGGGCCTAGCCTCCCACCCCGGCGACGGCATGGAAAATCTCTCCCTGACCGATGCCGGCGGCGGCTTTGTCGGCGCAATTCCCGGCGCGGCCAGCATCGATAGCGCGGTATCCTTCGGCTTCATTCGCGGCGGCCATCTTGATCTGACCGTCCTGGGCGGTTTGGAAGTGGATGAGCTGGGTCATCTTGCCAATTGGATGATTCCCGGTAAAATGGTGCCAGGAATGGGCGGCGCCATGGACCTGGTAACCGGCGCCAAACGGGTGATCGTGGCCATGACCCATAGCGCCAAGGGCAAGCCGAAGATTCTCAAGCGTTGCACGCTTCCTCTGACTTCGGTTCGGCGTGTCAACCTGATCGTGACCGAAATGGCGGTCATCGAACCTACCGAGGAAGGGCTTGTGCTGCGTGAGCTCGGCCCCGGCGTAACTACAGAACAGGTGATCGCCGCCACCGGGGCAAAACTCATCCTTCCCGCGCACATTCCCACCATGCCCGGCATGGAGGAAGCAGCCTGATTGCTTGATAGTGAATGAGTGAAGAAGTGAATGAAGAATAGGGAGGTTTTTCACTCATTCACTTTTTTACTCATTCACTCACTCATCCACCCCGCACCGCAGGAAATGCACTTATGAGAGAAGATATCGAGAGATTTCTGGCCGAGAGCGAGGCGCTGCACAAACATCTTTGTCCCCGCCAAGTCCTCGGCGTGCGCATGGGTGTGCTGGCCGCCAGCCTGCTGTTCTTTGAGCTTCCCCAGAAGGACAAGCGCCTGGTGGCGTTTGTCGAGACGGATGGATGCTATGCCGATGGAGTGATGGCGGCTACCGGTTGCTCAATGGGCCACCGCACCATGCGCCTGATGGATCATGGCAAGGTGGCCGTTACCTTTGCCGATACCAAGACGGCGAAGGCCTTTCGCGTTTCTCCCGCTGCGCAAGCACGCTCCCTGGCCGCCGCATACGCGCCCACCGCGGCCAATCGCTGGCAGGCCCAGCTTGAGGCTTATCAGATCATGCCGGACGAGGAGTTACTGCGCGTGCAGCAGGTTGAACTGACCATCGATCTTGAAGCAGTGATGGGCAAGCCCGGTGGGCGCAAGAACTGCTCCCTGTGCGGTGAGGAGATACTGAACCAGCGCGAAAAGATGCAGGACGGAAGCATCTTATGCCTGCACTGCGCGGGCTTGGGCTATTGGGCATGACACAACATTCTTGTCGCCAGTGCTATGACCGAGTGATTTGGTAATTACATAAACGTAGCGCCGGCCTCCCGGCTGGCTGTAGCGCGGGCGTCCTCGCCTGCGCTTGCCCATGATGAATGACCAAACTATTTGATCTTTGTGATGTCGTAGATGATCGTGCAGCCCGCATAAGTCATCTTGTGCAGATTCGGGTTTGGCGCGCCAGGTTTGCCTGCGCCGCCATCTCCCGGATGCGGCATGTGCCGCTGGTAGACCACATGGCCTGAAGGATCGTTCGGGGCCGGAGGCGGGCCGTGGTGCTCGCCCGTTACCTCCACGCCCTCGTGGCCAGCCAGAATGTATCGGCATTGGCCAGATAGTTGTCTACCAGCGTGGGATCGACCATGGCAAAACCGCCAGCCATGCGGGTGAATTCGCCGCGGCGGGCTTCGAGCTTCTTCATGTTATCTCTGAACCGGGTCAGCGTGCTGCCATCGTTGATGGTCATCCCCATGGGCAGGAATACGTCGCCCACAAACAAAATGTGCTCACGCTTGTCGAGGAAGGCAAGATCGCCCATGGTGTGGTTGGGAATCTCGAAGACCTCGATCTCGCGATTGCCTAACTGGAATTTGTAGCCATCGCCAATCACCGTGATGGGATAGGTGCGCGGAAAGCTCATTCCCGCAAAGCTGGCAAAGGGAATAGTGGCGCGATCCTTGGCGAAGGCCGACATATACGCGCCATCAAAGTAACTGTCGTTGGCCGTGTGGTCAAAATGGTCGTGCGTGTTGGCAACATAACGGACCGGCTTTTTGGTCAGCGTCTGCATGTATTCGCGAATGTTGCCCGCGCCATAAGTGGAATCGATGGCCAGAGCCTCGTTGTCACCCTCGATCAGATAAGAAAAGTCGCCGGAACTGAGAATCTGCCAGGTTCCGGGCGCGATGAGCTTGGTCGTGTAGTAGGGTACGTCCATCGGCGTGAAGGTGCCATCCTCGTTCTTGATCAGGATGTCGTGCTTGGACGAAAAGTCGATTGACTTGGTGGGTGTCCACTTCGGGCCTGCATTTTGCGCAGAAGAGTGCGCGGGAGAGAAAAAGGCGGGCAGGAACAAGAATAACGCCAGCATAGCCAAGCTATTCCGCGACAAGGCAGGAACGGGGTTTGCGAGTATATGGTAGAATATCATCGTTGTTCTCTCCATTTACGACTTCTCATACCGTTATCAAACATGGAATGCGCGGAACCGCCTTCTTGATTGTCTTTTTACTGATTCTTCTATGAAAAAGATGGTTTTTCTCGCTTCTGTTCTGCTTTTCCTCGGCGCTTTGGCTTACGTGCTCAGCGGAAGATTTTCCGCGTCGAAGCTGCGGCCGGACCGTCCGCAGATGGCTCCCGGCGTGGCGATGCAGGATGTGACGTTCTATTCAGCGGCCCTCCAGCGGCAGATGCTCTACCGGGTCTTTCTGCCGGAGAAGCTGGCTCCCGGCCAGAGGCTGCCGGTGGTCTATCTGCTGCATGGCGGCAACGGCGGCTTCCGCGATTGGTCGAATCGCTCGGATGCGGCTCGCTACGCGGCGCGGGGCTTGATTCTGGTGATGCCGGAGGGCGCCTTCTCGTACTACCAGAACGCCGCACTGAAGCCGGGGGAGAAGTACGAAGACTATCTGGTCAACGATCTGTTCGCGGACGTGGAGAAGCGCTTTCCGGCTGCCGCGGGCCGCGAAAATCGCGCCATTATCGGGATTTCGATGGGCGGATTCGCGGTTGCAAGGCTGGCGTTGAGCCGCCCGGAGATCTTCAGCTTCGCAGGCGCTCTCAGCCCTTCCATCGATGTCTGCCAGCGGCGCTTCCATCTGATGCAATGGTGGAGGCTGACCCAAATCTTCGGACCTGTGGGAAGCAAAACCCGCACGGCGAGCGATCCATTTCTGCTGGCGCACTCCGCCGATCCGGCGCGGACGCCGTACATCTATCTTACCGCCGGCGAGATGGAGCCGTTGCTCCTGCCCAACCGGAGATTCGCCGCGCTGCTCAGTAGCCGCAGCTTTGCCTTCGAGTTCCACGCCAAGCCCGGCGGCCACGACTGGGGCGAGTGGGATGCGCAGATTCCCGGCTGCATGGAGAGCCTGCTGCGGCATCTCACCCCCAACCAATGACCTCGATTTACTGCATTCAGAATTTGAAGTGAACCGCCAACTGCGCGCTGCGCGGACCTCCGCCGCCCAGGTAGGGGTTGCCGCTGCCCACATCGGGGGTGGCCGTGGTGGTAATGAACTGGCTGGAGTTGCCAGCCACCAGACGGCCGCTAGTTTTATCGATCACGCTGTCGCCGTAGCCGAAGGCGTCCAGGCCAAAGCCGGGCAGCAGCGGGTTGGTGAAGTTGGCGTGATTGAGAATGTTGAAGAAGTCGGCGCGAATCTCCACCTTGGCCGATCCCGCCAGATGCGTGGTTTTGGTCAGCGAGAAGTCGAAGTTGGAATAATTCGGCGCTTTGAAGGCGTTGCGGCCTTCGCTGCCGGGGTGCCAGTTGCCGGTGCATTGCTCGTAGGCGGCGTCATTGGGGTTGGTGTCCACGGTGCAAGGCGCGGCAAAGGCGGACAGATTGAGCAGGTTGGTCCCGCCCGCGCCGGCGTAGGGATTGCCTACGATGTCCGGCCGTCCAAAGTACTCGCCGCTGCCGTTGTAATCGCCCTCGAAGAGGTAGTTGACGGTGTAGGGCTGGCCGGTGGCGTAGTTGTAGATGCCGTCCAGCGACCAGCCGCCGGTGAGCCATTGGGCCTGCTCGAATTTGGGGAGGTTGTAGGTCCAGTACCACTGCAGGCGCTGGCGGACATCGAAGTTGGAGCTGGCGCGCTCGGCGTGGGGATTGAAGCTGTTGTCCGGCATGGAGGCGTTGGGGACAAAGTCCAGGCCGTCGCTGGCGGTGTCGATGGAGTGCGCCCAGGTGTAGTTCAGCGTGGAGGTCACGCCGCGCCAGCCCTGCACCTTCAGCGAGCTTTGCAGCGAGTTGTAGTTCGAGAGCGAGCTGGTCTCGATCTGGTTCACGTAGAAGAGCGCATCGCCGGCGAACGGACCGGCCAGGTAAGACGGGAAGCACTGCTGCATATAGGCGATGGTCTGGCCGTTTCCGCAACTGTCCACGCTGCCGTTCACGTTGTTGACCTGATTGAGGTCGCGGAAGTGGAAGAGATGGCGTCCCTGCGATCCCACATAACCGATCAGCAGGGCGACCTTGCTGGCGAGTTGGGATTCGATGTTCAGGTTGTAGGAGCCGTAGCGCGGGGTCACCAGATTCTGGTCCACGGTGAAGACGCTGCTGGGCGTGTAGCCGCCGAAGACCGGCGTTCCGGCGGTGATCGTCGAGACCACCGGCGAGGCAAAGCCGATGCCGTTGAAGGCCGGTCCGGCCTGTCCTGCGTTGGTGTTGTAGGCCTGATTGCCGACGAAGAAGTCCTGCGAAGGGCCATCGTAGAAGATGCCGCCGCCGGCGCGGATGACCAGCTTGCCGTTGCCCAGCAGGTCGTCGGCCACGCTGAGGCGCGGCGCGAAGTCGTGCCAGTCCTTGGGATAGAGCGAGGAGGGCGCGCCGGCCGCGCCGATGGTTTCCAGGCCGGCGGTCTTCACGTCAAAGATGCTGAAGGCGCTGTTTTCGGCGCCGATCACGCCGAAGTAATCCCAGCGCACGCCGTAATTGACGGTGATCTTCTTGCTCGCGCGCCAGGAATCCAGCAGATAAGCGCCGCCGCTGTTCTGGTAGGAGTAGCGCGTGCCGGCTCCGTCGGCGGAGCTGCCGCCGTCGATATAACCGGAGAGGAAATCCTGTAGCCCGGTGAAATCCGTCGTCACGTTCGTATTCGGGTCCGTGACGGCATGGCCGCTGAAGCTCAGCTTGCCGCGATGGCCGGAGTCGATGAAGCTGTTGATGAAGGTGCGCCGCCACTCCAGGCCCGCCTTGAAGCTATGGCGACCTTTGACCAGCGAGACGTTGCCGAAGAGCTGATAGTTGGTGTCGATGCGGCCGCGCGCGTCGCTGGCCGTCGAGCCGATCGGGCTATACGAGCCTACGTTGATCGTCGGCAATCCGAGATCGACTGGCGCGTAGCCCGGAGGCAGAGTGTCCAGACCAAAGGCCGTCTCCGGATTCAGGCTCATGTCCTGCGGGAGGAACTGCTGCAAAAAGCGGTTGTAGCCGCCCCGCAGCTCGAAGATCAGGTTCGAGCGGGGAACCGAGGTATAGGAGAGCGAAACAATGTTGACGTGGGTCGGAGTGATGGTGTTGTAGCCCGGCGCGCTGGAGCCGGTATACAACATGCCCAGCGGGAAGCTCTGCATTCCGTGGCTGTAGTAGTAGCGCCCGGTCAGCAGGTCGCCGGCGCTGAACAAATGCAGATGCTGATCGGCCTTGACGATCACGTTGTCGCTGTTGTTGAGGAAGGGCGTGGTGAAGGTCTCGCTGCCGTCGCCGGAGGCCGGCAAAGCGCCCCACGGCTTGCTGTTCAGCAGGCTCTGGATCACCGGATTGATTCCGCCCGCGGGGGTAGCGGCGGTGATGCCGGCTTGCGTGGGAACCGAGCCTTGCTGAGGCAGGCCGCCGCTCTCTCTCTGCCCTTCGTAAGCCAGAAACCAGAAGGATTTGTCGCGGAGGATGGGGCCAGAGGCCGAGCCGCCAAATTGATGATTGGTGAAGGAGTTCTTGGGCTGGGCCGTGGTGTTGAAGTAGTTGCGCGCGGTCATGGCCGCGTCGCGGAAGTATTCAAATGCGCTGCCATGAATCTGATTGTCGCCGCTTTTGGTGACGATGTTGACGGTGGCGCCGGAGCTGCGGCCAAACTCGGCCTCGGAGTTGCCGGTGACGGGAATCTCGGCCAGTGCGTCCACGGGAAGGATGGTCGAGGGCGCGCCCCAGACGCCGGCCTGGTTGACGGAGGGCAGGTTGCGGTAGCCGTCGTTCATGTCGGTGCCGTCGAGCAGGTAGTTATTGGAGCGGCCGCGATTGCCGTTGAGGCTGAAGAGTCCGTAGGAGCCGGCCGATTCGGTGGATCCGTTGGGATCGCTGGACGAGCCGGGAACCAGCTCCAGCAGCTTGGTGTAGTCGCGCCCGTTGACCGGCAGTTCGGCGGCCTCGGCGGCCTCGATGGTGCCGCCGGAGGTATTGGAAGAGGTCTCGACCAGCGGCACATCAGCGTTCACCTCGACCACTTGCTCGACCGCTCCGGCGGCCAGCTTGGCGTCAGCTCGCGCCGGCGCGCCCACGCGCACCGGAATCTCGGTCAGCGTGGTGGTGCGGAAGCCCGCCTTGGCCACGGTGATGCTATACGTTCCCAGCGGCAGCTCCGAGGCCACATACTCTCCCCGGTCATTGGCCACAACCATGCGCGACAGGCCCGTGGAGGGATTGGAGACCGTCACCTGCGCCCCCGGAATGGCTGCTCCGGTGCTATCCGTAATGCTTCCCTGAATGCTGCCCCGGAAGGTCTGGGCCACGGCGGCTGGCGCGCAAGCAAAGGCTAGAAAAACGAGGATGAAAGCAAGGACGCTTGAACAGGCAGTCGAATGGGGCTTCATGAGGCCATACTCCTTTGAGTTTTCCGGGGAATGGATCGGATCATCTTTTCAGTATCGAAGAGATGCGATAAAGACAGTATAAGGAAGCGGGGAAAACGCATGGACCTATGATCGTTTTCTTCTCTTTATCCCTTTGAAAATCCCCTTGACACAAACATACAAAACATTGTATATCTCGGTTGGGAAGAGTGAGCGCAAGCCCCTTGAGTTCCGTGGAAATTCCCTGGAAGCGCTGCGGCAGTTTCCTGAATCCGCGTGCAGGCGAGAGGGTCATCAGCTTGATCTTTTGCAAAGAGGGCGCGATCCAGACGATTGGAAGCCGATGAACGATGTTGGGGCTGGAGTGCGGGAGATACGCGTCCGAGACGAACAGGGTATTTTCCGGGTGATCTATGTTGCAAAGTTCGGCGACGCGGTTTTTGTGCTGCATTGCTTCCAGAAAAAGACGCAAAAGACGAACAAAGCAGACCGGGACCTGGCATCCCGCCGCTTCAAAGAACTTCTGAAGGAGCAATCGCGATGAACGAACGCTATGAGAACGTCTGGGATGCAATCGAGGAGACACCGGCGCAGGCAGAGAATATGAAGCTGCGCTCCATGCTGATGCTGGCGCTGAGGGATCATATTGTTCAAACCGGCATGACGCAGAGTCAGGCCGCAAGTTTGTTCTGCGTGACGCAACCGCGCATCTCCGACCTGATGCGTGGCCGCATCGATTTGTTTGCCATTGACAGCCTGGTCAATATGCTGGCCGCGGCTGGTCTGCGCATCGAGATGAATATAGGTAAAGCGGCATAGCTTGGTTTTCAATTCTGGTCCCAGAATTTGATGTATGATGATTGGTGCGTGATGTTATCTGCTCGGAGGGACTCATGCGAACCACTCTTGCCATTGACGACGATGTGTTGGCCGCCGCGCGGGAGATGGCCTCGTCTGACCGGAAGAGCGTGGGCGAGGTGATCTCTGCGCTGGCCCGTCAGGCGATGCGCCCCAAGGCCTCAATCCACGCCACGCGCAACGGCGTGCCTCTGCTCACGGTGCGTCCCGGAGCGCCGCGCGTGACCTCGGAACTGGTGCGCCAACTCCAGGAAGAGCTGCCGTGACCCGTTACTTGCTGGATGTGAATGTGCTGATCGCGCTGCTCGATCCGGCCCACGTGCGCCATGACCAGGCGCATGAATGGTTTGGCGCGGAGGGACAGCTTGCCTGGGCTACCTGCCCGTTGACCGAGAACGGGGTGCTGCGCATCGTGGGCGCGGCGCGTTACCCGACTTCGCCTGGATCGCCCGCGGGCGTGGCGGAAATGCTCAGGGTTATCCGTGGACTGGACGGCCATGAGTTCTGGCCCGACGATCTCACTCTGCTGGATAACCGGTTTGTCGATAGCACCCGCCTGCTCGATACAAGTCAGGTGACCGACACTTACCTGTTGGCGCTGGCGGCAGCGCATGGCGGCAAGTTGGCCACCTTTGACCGCCATCTGATTGCGGATGCCGTGGTCGGCGGAAGCAAGGCGCTGCATCTTCTCGGATAGCGGGTTTCAACACCTCATGTCCCGTTGATGGAAGAAAACAGACACGCTAGCACTCGCCGAAAGCGCCAGAATACACTACTCTTGTAAGTGATCATGGCCCCGATTGTCCGACCTCTCCGCAAAGCGCTCTGGCTGGCGCTGGAACACGATGTTCTGAACACGGCCAAGGCAGCCGCCTATTCCGGGATGCTGGCGCTGTTTCCGGCGCTGGTGGTCTTTACGGCGCTTTTGGCGCGCGTGCCGGAGGGGACGACGCTGGTGGGCGAGATTCGCGCCTCCTATGAGCAGTTTCTGCCCGCCGATTCGATGTCCCTGCTGCGTTCGGCGATGGAGACGCGGCGCATTCACTCCACGCAATTGATCTTTTCCGCCGCCGGCCTGTCGGTTTTTGCCGCGCTGGGCGTGATGCTCTCGCTTATGGACGGTTTTCGGCGCGCCTATCGCCAGCCACGCGACAACTGGGGCTTCTGGCAGAAGCGCAAGCGGGCGCTGGCGCTGGTCTTTATCGTGCTGGCGCCGCTGGCGCTGGCCACCCTCTTGCTGGTTTTCGGGCGGCAGATTGAAGCCTGGATGGTGTTGAACGCCACCCATCAATTGCGCCACCTGGTGCTTTTCTTCTGGCGCCTGGCCCGCTGGGCCATTGCCATGCTGACCAGCATCAGCGTACTGGGCGCGCTCTATCACTTCGGCACGCGCCGCAAAGAACACTGGATGTGGGTGGGGCCGGGAGCCGTGGCCGCCACGCTGCTCTGGTTCCCCGCCACCCTGGCCTTTGGCTGGTACGTAACGCGGATCGCCGACTACTCGATGTTCTACGGTTCCTTTGGCGCAGGCATCGCTACGCTGGTCTGGCTCTACATCACCAGTTTCAGCGCGCTTCTGGGCGCGGAGCTGAACGGCGTTCTTTTTCGGGAACGCGAGGAACGGGCTACCGTTTCTGCAGTTTCCGAGCCGGATGAAGAGTGTCAGTGATTACTTTCACGGTTCTTTTATGACAAATCCCGCATAATAGATAACAGGAGTCCGCGTTTGGACTCCCACGCGCCAACCAGTTGGCCGCGCTCAGTTGCTCTTTTAACCCAACCAACCTTCCCTGGAGAAAGCCCTTGCCTTTTACACTTGATACCCCGACTGATTCCCCCCGCCAACGCCGCGCAAAGATTGTGGCCACCCTCGGCCCCGCATCGAATACCGTGCCAGTCTTTCGCAATCTGGTCCGCGCGGGCGTCGATGTTGTCCGCCTGAATTTCTCCCATGGCACGCCGGAGGAAAAGCAGGCGCTGATCCAGATGATCCGCAAAGTGAGCCGCGAGGAAGGCAAGCCGCTGTGCATCCTGGGCGATCTGCAAGGGCCCAAGATCCGCACCTCCAAGCTGAAAGATCATCAGCCCGTGCTGCTGAAGGCCGGCGGCAGGCTGGTCATCACGCCGCGCGAGGTTGCCGGCACGGCCAGCCTGGTGGGCACGACCTTCAAGACGCTGGCCGAGAATGTCGAGCAAGGCTCGCGCATTCTCCTCTCCGACGGGCTGATCGAATTGCGCGTTCACGAGGTCGAGAGCGGCGATGTCATCTGCGAGATCGTCAACGGGGGCATGCTGGGCGAGAACAAGGGCATCAATCTTCCCGGCATTCCGGTGCGCGTGCCATCGCTGACGGAGAAGGACTCCGAGGATCTGGAATTCGCGCTGAAGAATGGCGTGGATGCGGTGGCCATCTCATTTGTCCGCACCGCCGAGGATGTGCGCCTGGTGCGCAACCGGGTGGCAGCGTACGGCGGCGAGACGTGGCTGATCGCCAAGCTGGAAAAGCCCCAAGCCATCGAGGATCTGGAGGGTATTCTGGCCGCGGCCGACGCCATTATGGTGGCCCGCGGCGATCTGGGCGTCGAACTTCCCCCCGAGCAGGTTCCGGCCATTCAGAAGCACATCATCCGCCGGGCGGCGGAATGCCGCAAGCCGGTGATTACCGCGACGCAGATGCTGGAGTCGATGATCGAAAACCCTCGGCCCACGCGCGCCGAGGTCTCAGACGTGGCCAACGCGGTCTACGACGGCACGGACGCGGTGATGCTGAGCGGCGAATCGGCGGTGGGCAAGTACCCGGTCGAGGCCGTGGCGATGATGGCGCGCATTGTCGCCGACGCCGAGCGCAACATCAAGGACGACGAGTATAACGATCGGCGCAAGCAGCGCCGCAGCCGGCTCTCGATTGCCGAGACAATCTGCGAGGCCGCGGCACACGCCTCGGACGATCTTGCGCTGCGTGCCATCGCGCTCTTCACCGAGTCGGGTTCGACGGCGCGCAAGCTCTCCAAGTATCATCCCTCGGCGCCGATCTTCGCCTTCAGCCCGATCGAAGTGACCATCAACCGCCTCAACCTTCTCTGGGGAACCACCCCCATCCTTTGCCCCAAGATCAACTCCAACGAAGGGATGGTGGAGTGCGCGGAGAGCCTGCTTGAGCAGGGCGGCCACGCCAAACCGCGCGAGGTGATCGCCATTGTCGCCGGCACGCGCACCAAATCCGGCTCCACCAACTTCCTCCGCCTGCATGTGATGGGCGAAAACAAGAGCGCCGCGCGCATGTCGGCCGCGCGCGACGAGGAAGCGCTCCAGCCGCCTGCGCCAGAGTTGGCCGTAGAGGAAGTCCGCATCAGCGAAGACGCGCAGGCACACCTGGCCAAGCCGAAGCGCTCCGCCACAAGGAAGGCGTGATCGCTGTGCCCAAGAGCAAGCCGTCAAACCACTGACGCGCTGTGCGTAAATAAGTGCTTCATCGGCATGGCTTTGTGTCAGAGCACGACTTCAGTTGTGCCGAATGAGGCATGAGAGAAGCCCGGCTTTATTGCGGTTCTCCAGTTGCTGTAAGGTAGGCTTTGTAGTATCCCATCCTTGCCACAAAGACGTGGCGAGGATGAGGCGCCCAGACATTGCAGAGACATTAGCTGGCCCTGGCAGCCTCTTGTTTCAAATCGGAGCTCAACTGCTCCGGCGTCCACTCGCTGCCGGGATAGAAGCGAACGACTTTGCCGTCGGGTCCAATCAGCGTCGTCGAAAGCGAGTGCGTGATGGTTGAATCCGGGGCGGTGGTGATTCCCAAGTCAAAGAAGCGGGCCATCTCAGCCAGCACGGATGGCTCCGGCGCGGCAAACTCCCAGTGAGCAAAGGCATTCTTGGCATTGCTGCCGATGTACCCGGCGCCATAGGCGAGCAGCCGCTCCGGCGTGTCGTGCTCGGGATCAAAACTGACGCTGAGCAGGTGGGTTTTGGCATAGAGCGCGGGAGTGGCGATCAGGAGCTTTTCGAGCGCGGCAAAGTTGCGCGTCACGCGCGGGCAGAACTCCGGCGAGGGGCAGCGCGTGTAGATGAAAGTGACCACCAGAGACTTGCCGCGGAACTGGCTGAGATGAATCGCGCGGCCGTCCTGATTGCGCAGCTTGAAGTCGGGCACGGCATCTCCGGGCGCGGGAACGTGAAAGGAGACGGGCGGCCTGGTATCCGGCTTGGCCTGCGCCACGACGACGATGTGGTCCACCAGATAATCGGCATTCGGGTCGGGCGAGACCAGCACGTCGGCGGTGATCACGTCGCCCGGATGCAGTTCGCCAAGGAGACTTGGATCCTTGAGCTTATAGGGCATGGTCATGGCTTCCATGAAGCCGGGAATGGCTTCGTGGTCGAGCGTGACCTCTCCCTGAGCGGCGTCGGTGGAGACGACTTTGCCGCGCAGATGGTAGACCTTGAACTGCGGGGCGGCGCTGGACGGCGCTGGCGGCTTCTGGCCGCCATGACAGGCCGCCAGCACGATGAGGGCGAGCAAGGGAAGAGCGAACAATCGGCGCATCATAGGCTCAGTGTACTTCACAGGATGCAAAAGAGGCCATGTTTTGTTACGGATCAGCGAGTTCCCCCTCCATTCCGCGGATTTTTTCCACTGATTCAAATCAAAATGGGTGGCAAAGATGGAGGATTTCAACCTTTGGGCGAGGTGCGGAGCAGTTCAAAACCGGAGATTAAGAGGGAGCCGAAGAAGCAATTTTCTCAATTGCGGAAGTTTGCAGGGGCTAAAGAGGTTGCGGAAAAAGGGCGGAATTTGCGTGAAATCCTCGAAGAACATCCCGCAGGGGCTGAAGCCCATCCTTTATTATCAGCGTCTTGCGGCCCGACTAAAGTCGTGCCCTTATTACAAAACCTGCCTGAATTGAGTTTTTCCGCAGCCTGTAAAGCCCGGCTTTCTAATCAGCCCATTGCGG
>CAYVGW010000068.1:0-20594 GCA_964450895.1 uncultured Occallatibacter sp.
CCTTGTCCTGCGCGGCGGCAAGGATGGCGAGGAGCCGTCCGCAATTGTAAGCGGAATCGTCCGTATCGGCAGTGAGTTCTGGTTGTATTTCCATATCGACGCTCCTTCGGTTGCGGTTGAGAATAAGTTTGAGCAGCGCGAAGCGGCTCTGATCGTAAAGTACCTCGTACTTTTCATCGCGTACAAGTTTGGAGTGGAGTTGGTTGAGAATGGGTGTGATGAGGGAAATGGAAGGCGCAGTGCGCTCCAAAGCGGCGCGGTAAAGCTGGATTGGCGTTTCGGGGGCAAGGTCTTCGGCCTCGCGAACTGTGGCGCGAGCGAGCCAATACACAGACAAGGGATGGTAGTCTTTTTCTGTTCCATCCGCCTTCGGTTTCAGTTTAGCGAATTGTCGTTGCGGAACATCGAGTTCAAGGTCGGCGAACCACTGACGAAAATTGTCGGCGGCCTCGGCGACTGTGGTTTGCATCCATTCTTTAATCACAATCCGAGGGCCAGCGGCGGTGAGGGTTATGGTGAAGAATTTCTCCGTTTCCAGCGGAGGCTTTTCAATCCCGGCCCACGGCGAGGTCATGAATTTGCGTACGGTAAGCGTGTCCGGTTTATTGAGTAACCGAGCAAAAAAAGATGAAGCGGTCTCACTCTCGGCGGCCCAAAAGCAGAGCCACGCCGGACCTGTTGCCAGCCAATGGTCTTCGCGTTTTGAAAGGAACTGAAGCGCGAGCAAGTAAGCCTTGGAGGCTGCGACAGATGTAGGAGCGTTGTAGCTTTGTTGAAATCCGTAGGATCGGAATGAATCGCTTTCGAAACCGACAATACCAGCGCCTGAACCCCTCGCAGGCTTGGGAAGGCCAGACACCATCGGCGTATGGGTCCTAGCCAGTGCCACATTCGACTTGCCTGTCACCAAACAAAAGCCTTTTGGGGCTTGCTCTTCCGTCTGTTGCATCTCTGCGGCGTAGATAGTTCTCCAGTGTTCACGGACCGTCTCATCAAGGAAAATCGCACCTGCACCCTCCACTGCAAAACTGAATAAATCGGCTCCCAGCGGCTTATCGGTAGCGGATGCGGACCTGACCAACCAGCCTGTTCCCTTCTCATCAAGCCGGAGAAATGAGGGCGGTTTTCCCTCAAGATTGGCTCGAAAACTGAGAAGCGTGTCGTATTTGGAATCTCCTGTAGCATTTCTGGCATCAAGAACCTGTCGCCAGAAATCCTCGTGTTTCGCTTTCAACTTCTTTTCCGCCCTTACGTTTGGCGGTTCGCCGGGTTTGGTGCTCAGGCAGAAGATTGCGCCAATATCATCGACCAAAAAGTCGGCCACCGTCCCTGAATTGGTCGCACGACTTGTCTTTGGCACACTGTATTCAAGGCCCTTGTTGTGGCGTGAGCCGATCGTCTCCTGGGGGCCTCCGCCAATAAGGTTTCCTCTTGCATCCAAGTGAATGATCCATCGGACGGGTGTGTCGCGGCGGAAGGCTGGATCATCCAGCAGCTTCCTGGAAATAGCGAAGTCGTATAGATGTTTGAGCAGCATGGCTAGCTTTTCCCTCCGGTTGAGGTGAGAATCTGGATGCGGTCGGGATGACAGTCCATGTATGCTCGCTCTATCTTGGCGTGAAAAAACGCAGGCGTCGGCTTGATGGGAACGCGACTCCAACGCGAGGTTGCGGCAGTCTGCTTCTTTGCGCGGCGGCCTGCAACTGCAAGGGCTTGCGCTTGGAGAGTTGAAACCTCTTCGTCGGAAAACCAGCGAAAGCCTTCTGAGCGTTCCGTGTGGTCGAAGACGTCATAAAGCATGAGGCCCAAATCCTCGTTGTATTGCTCCGGAATGTGGCCCAGTTCGGCGGTACGCCGAGTCAATGCGGCATCGGCATCGGCTTCCCAATCGAAATCCGCAGCGAATTCGCGCATTCCGAGACCAGGACGATGAAAGCACTTCCCCTGGCGAGCGCGACGCTCGATTTCTTTGAGATATTTTTCGAGTTTATCCTCCGGGCAATTGGCCAATGGCGTAACACGGACTTCGGCGCTGATAAGGTATTCCACGTCTTGAAGAGCAAGCATATTACGCTGGGTCCCATCGGCCGCGCCACCACCGGCTTGGATGGGCGCAGTTTTCTCCGGCGAGTGCATCCAAGTTTTAACATTGTCGAGGCTAATGACTTTGGTGACTTCGTTGCGGCGAAACGAGACCCATCGGCCTTTTCTCACGATACGAATGGAATCAATGAGGTAATACATCTGCGGCTCCCAGAACACAGCTTCAAGGATGCCGCGCGCTGCCGAGGGCGTTATCACCGGGTAGCTGACACGCTCGACTTTCATTTCGGGGCGGGTAAAGCAGGCAAAGTCGCCCCAGACGCGGAGAGTTACACAGTTTGGTCTCATTGAAGATAATCCTCCAACGGGCGGTTATCGATTACCAAGCCCAAATCCGGGTGATAGAAACCGTCGTCGAGTACATAAAGCTCAAGGTTGGGCAGCAGCGGTCTGATTTGCTTGAGACCGAGCATCCTCTGGAATTTGTTGGTGTGTACGCTGACCATAAATCGTTGCAATCGCCGCAGATCGTCGCGGGTAAAGCGGGGTTGACCGGAAACGGGAAGACGACCGCGAATGCCTTCCACAAGGGAACGCCCTTCTTTGAAGGGCACAATGACCGGCTGACCCGCATCTTCAATAACTCTGGCCTTGCGAGCCACTTGGCGAAAGCGCAATTTACTGTGATCTTCCTGAATCGTGTTTTCATCACGACGAGCATAATCCGTAGGGATTACCTGATAGAGCGATTGAAAGTATTGTGCAAACAGTTGCGGGTCAGTGGCCAGACGCTCTGTCGCCTGATCGTGCGATCCGAGTGATGCGAGCGTGATGGCGGTCTGATCTGTAGCCGACTGGTAAACACCTGGCGGCAATTTATGATCTACTGGGCGGAAGACGTGCATCTGTCCGGCAGCGAGTCTGCCTTCGCGGTTGCAGCGGCCAGCGACTTGCACAATCGAATCGAGCGGTCCCAGGGCGCGCCACACGACGGGAAAATCCACGTCAACGCCAGCTTCGATGAGTTGTGTAGAAATAACACGGCAAGGCTTGCCTGCTTTGAGTTGCTCGCGAATTCCGTGAATGAGTTCGAGCCGGTGTTGCGGGCACATGGCGGCAGAAAGATGAATGGGAACCTCGTCGTCGGGCAAGTGGCGTTTCAGTTGCTCCCATACCTTTGCTGCGTGGCGCGTAAGATTTACGACGCACAGCACCTGTTGAACAGCAGCTAATCTATCAGCCAATTCTGGCCAATCTAGCGTCTCATCCGAGTTGGGAAGGTGATAGTCTACTCGGCGCAGTTGGCGAAATAATGACGGAGGATCGGGTGCGAGTTCCCGAAGTTCTTTGGCGGAGAAAAAATCCGCTGGCAGACTGCCGGTTCGCCGGAAGGCTGGCTGCGTGGCGGAACAGAAGACAAAACTTACACCATAGTTTCGTTGCAATTCACGGAAAACGCTGAAGGTGGGCGCAAGAAGATGGGATGGCAGCGTTTGCACTTCGTCGAAGATAACTACCGAGCGTGGAATGCGATGGAGCTTCCTGCAGCGAGAAGGCGAGGCGGCAAAAAGCGATTCGAGGAATTGCACAGAGGTTGTCACAATTACCGGGGCGTCCCAGTTCTCCGTTACAAGCTCAAGGCGCGACTTTTCATCTTCGCTCTCGTCCGGCTCCGGCAGAACGGAAGAATGATTCTCCAATACAACGTCGTTGCCAAAGATGCGGCGATACTCAGCAGCGTTTTGTTCGATGATGGATAGATAGGGAATCACCACAATAATGCGACGCAGACTGTGGTGCTCAGCATGGGCCAATGCAAAAATCATCGAGGAAAGCGTTTTGCCGCCTCCCGTAGGCACAGTCAGGGAAAAAAAACCTTGAGGCAAGCCTGCCTGATCGAAGCAAGTATCGAAAATCCGGTTCCTGAGTGTTTTGAGCGGACTGTCGGGGTTGGCTGAGTTCTTGCGGTCTCGTTCGATCATCGCCATTTCAAGCAGCCGACGGGCGTCTAGCAGCCTATCCTGCATCGGTGGATCAGGCCAGCAGGCGGTATCCAACCGATCAGCATCAACCAGGCATGAAAATAGAAGTCGGAAGTACAGGTCTGAGGAGTGTGCGTCTTTGATCCATGCAGCACGTTCAGGAATTAGTGGAATCGGGCCTGTTTCGGAGATGAGCAACTGCAATAACTCTCTCGCAGTTTCCACTCGTGACGAGGAATTGACAAGCGGTTGCAAATCCCCCATGTCATGCAACCCAGCATGATGCCCGGCAATGGCAAAGGCCGTGGCCCCCAATCTATCTTCTCTATTGGCACAATCGAAAGCCCATGCTGCTCCGAAAGCAGAATGTTGCGTTTCAAGGCTGCTCTGACACTGCCCTCTTAGATATTGCTGAAATTCTGTGCGATATTTTCCCAAATCATGGAGAAGTCCTGCAAGTTCGGCTTCTGCTTCAATTCCAAGTGGACGTCCAAATTCCTTGGCAAGATTCGCCACATTACGCAGGTGGACTTTGAGCGGCTGCCAGTCGCTCTCTGGCAAATGCCTGCCGTTCTCATCCTCCGCCGTGTGCGCGTAATACTTCATCCGGCACACCTAGCGTGCCGAAGATTCACCGATTTCCACCGCAAAACAGCCTCGAAAATCCCCTTGACCGCACTGTAGGTTGGGGCGACGTAGGACACCGGGGAGGAGCCGGTGTCTGGGCGGGTCCACATGGCGGACGGCCCGGATATCTCAAGTTGGATTGCCCAAGATTTCATTACGGCCCTTTTCGTGGACTGCCGCCATGCCCCCTAAACACATCCGCTCGCTCAGCAGGGCATTCTTGCCGTTCATTGCTCCATTGATTTGAAATACTTGAAAGATTAGCGACAACAGTGAGTATATACCCGCGTGGTGATGATTGAAGATCTTGCCTGGTATTGCACTGGCGGTCATTCACCAGCACCAAATACATCCATGGAACCCATCGGCGGCCGGTAGAAGATAATGACGAAAGGGGCAAGGTGTAGAAGGTCATTTTCTCCTTAGCGCAGATTCGGCGGGTGTACATTTGGGTGTATTTCAGGAACGATAAATTGTAACCAATTGCAAATAAACAACATGGCGCTCGATGTGAATCCCTCCATCGCCAGCTAGTTGATAACAATAGGCTTAGCTGAACAGTCGGCTTGGTAATCTGCAAATTTCCACGCAAATTTGAAGCTTCTTGCTCGTTAGTACGACTGGAGAGAGTTCTCCGCTCCTCCCAGATCCCTCGAAATCCTGCCCCAATCTCTACCGCGAATTTGGCTAGTCGTACTTCGATTGCCAAGACTCCGGGGGCAAAGGAAACGCGCACAACCAAAGCCAAGTCCGTCGCCGCCCAAACCAAGCCGCCCCAAAAGACCGTGCAGGCCAATGCCAAGCCAACCCGATCAGCCGCCAAGAGAGCGTCCGCCTCCTCTCGCACTCAAAAATCGTCTCTACGAGGGTAGATTACCTCGGTTTCTTACACTGAAGTGTGCAGCTTGAGTTTCTTGGGGCAGCTTTTGGGACAACTTTCCCGGATTAGATAGCAAAAGCTATTGTATTTAGGGCATTTGAACGTCAATTCGGTAGTCGCCTCACCCACCATAAAATCGATAAGTGCATGGGGATCATGGACTTATCGGCATCGAAAACCTCTCTTTGGATCTTCAATCCCAGGCTGATTTTTGTAAACAACTCGCAATGCTATATCAAAACCTGGCCTGATCGACTTTTACAAGTTGGGCGGATAGGCTGCATAGACGCCTTCAAAAACGGAATCCCAACTGGCGGTGAGGGCGTAGGCGCGGGCGGCTTGGCGCATCTGGGCGTGGCGGACGGGGTCGGCGAGGAGGGCGGCGATGGCGGCGGTGAACTCGTCGTCGGGGACAATGCGGCCGGTAAGGCGGTCGCGCACGATGGAGGCCGGTCCGCCGCTGGGGGTGACGATGGCCGGGACGCCGCTCGAGAGGGCCTCCAGGACCACGTTGCCAAAGGTGTCGGTGTGCGAGGGGAAGACGAAGAGGTCCATGCGCGCGAAGGCTTGGGCGAGCGGCTCGCCTTTGAGCACGCCGGCGAACTCGGCGCGGGGCAGGCGCTCGCGCAGCCATGCCTCTTGCTTACCCTGGCCGATGATCAGGAAGCGGAAGTTGGTGATGCCTTGCTGCTCCAGCTCCTGCTGAATGCGGACGAGGAGGGCGACGTTCTTCTCAACGGACATGCGGCCGACAAAGCCGAGGATGGTTTGGGGAGCATCGGCGGCGGGCCGGCGCTTGGCTGGGTTGAAGAGATTGGCGTCCACGCCGCGGGGCATCAGGTGGCAGCTTTGGCCGGTATAGCGCTGGAGCAGGGCGCAGAGATCGGGATTGGGCGCGTAGAGGACGCGGGCCATGCGGTAGAAGCGGGCGGTGGCGGCCATGGAGAGGTCTTCGATCTTTTGGCAGGCGGCGGCGGCGCGTGGGCGGGGCAGCAGGCGCAGGAAGCGGGCGGAGCGGCGGGCGGCGTACTCGTGGATGTTGGTGTGCCAACTGGCGGCGATGGGCAGACCGTGGCGGCGGGCAAGCCAAGCGCCGAGCAGGCCGACGTCGCTGGGTCCAGTGACGTGGACCAGAGTGGGCTGGAAGCAGCGGAAGACTTTTTGGATCAGCGAGAGATGGCGCAGGAAGGCGGGATCAAAGCTGAGGTCTTTTTCGATGGGGATGGAGAGAAAGCCGCGGGGCAACTCGAGGGTCTGGACGCTGCCGTCCTGGGTAAAGGCCGGGGTGCGGGAGCCGGCGCGGACGCAGAGGAAAGGCAGGCCGCGGCGGCGGGCAAAGGCCTCGAATTGGCGGCTGGTGTGGGCCACGCCGTTGACTTCGTGGAAGGAGTCGGGGAAATAGGCTACGCGGGGCGGAGTGAGCGTGGTTTGCGGAGTTAGCGGAGTTAGCGTTTGGTTCTCTTGAAGTTCTTGCAGTAGAGACATTCATTTCCTCGGCAATTCAATGCAAATGGCGGAAAGCGCCGTCCCTACGGGACTCCGGCCTTCCTTGTAGGGCCAGCAACCCCACGCTGAAGCGCGGGGCTAATCACCATTGCGCCTACGGCGCGGGCGGCTGGCAACCGAACTAGAAAGAAACAAACTGTAGCGCCGGTCTCCAGACCGGCTGTCGTGTGGGCGTCTCCGCCCACACCTGTTCCATGCCCTGTGGGTCGGTAACGCCGGTGGGGGATTAACTCCGCCAGTTCCACTAACTCCACTAACTCCACTAACTCCGCTAACTCTGCTAACTCCGCTAACTCCGCTAACTCCGCTATTGTTCAAGCGGCAGGAATTTGTAATTACTCCCGGACCGGCGCGGGCGAGGACGCCCGCGCGACAGCCGGCCGGGAGGCCGGCGCTACCATCCGGCTATTCCGCCTTACTCCAGCGCGAGGCGTAACTGGCGGGAGTCGCTCCAGGCCAGGCGCAGGCCGCCGGAGAGCGGGGCTGCGCCCATCAATTGCACTGCGCCCAGCAGCCAGCCGAAGGCGCGCGGCGGCGCTCCGCCCGGCCAAAGCTCGTTCAGCGGGCGGATCACACCCTGCGCGTCGGGATGGTAGACGCGCTCATCCCAGGTGCGCGAGCCGAGCGGGAACTCCGGGTAGGATCGGATCGCGTCGATGGTGGATTGCAGCAGGCGATGCTTCCAGGGCTGCGCGTACTGCGGCATGAAGAGCATATCGCTCTTCTTCTCGCGGCGCACTTCATGCACAAACTCGGTGAAGCTGGCGGCGTTGGTCAAGTTGAGGTTGGCGTTCGGCTCCACGCCGTGGCGGTCGCCGCCGCTGATCAGCAGCATATTCCACTGCTCGGCCAAGCGGCGCACGGCGCGGTTCTCGTCCCAATTGCGCAACCCGTTCAGCTCCAGCGCGTGCAGGTAGTTGCCGTTCTTTTGCAGGAACTGGTTGACCAGGAACTCGTGCCGCTCCTGGCCGATCAGATACAGATCCCAGAGCGGATGGTTGAAGACCACCAGCACATTCGGCTCTTCGTCCAGGGCGCGCAGAATCTCGGTGAAGCGGGCGTCGTCAGGAGCTGCGGTGTAATCGGCCAGGGTCTGCATCCACTCGTGGGCGCGGGCGCTGGGCAGGTTATGCACGCCGAGGTGAAAGGACTGCTCGCCGTAGGGAGCGCTCCACTCGACGGAGACCGGAATCTGGCGGGCGCTGGGCACGGTGCGCAGCAGCATCGGCGCGCTGATGCTGTCGTGGTCGGTAATGGAGACCATCGGCGCGAGATTGAGATTTTCAACCTGCCGTGTCTCCAGATCGAAGGCCAGCTTGGGGGTCATGGGCGGGGTCCAGTAGCTCGCCGCGTAGTTGATGGGCACGCCGTGAATGCGCTCGGAACGCTGCTCCAGGCGCGTGAGCAGCGGGCGAATCCAGGGGTACTGGTTGCCCAGGTTGGCCAGAAAGTCCAGCGTCTCGTGCGACTGGTTGGTGTGGCTGTGCAGCGAGACGCCGGTCCGGAAGCCTTCGGTGGCCTTCCGGTCACGCCAGAGATACGAGATGGTTGAAAGGGGCATAACCGCTCCTGATGGGAAGACGATCTGGGATTCCGCAGCCGCACCGGAATCTCTGGAACCAGTCTGCACCACGCAGATCAATGCCACATGAATGCTGCACGAATTGTGGTTCAATTGGAGCGGGGTCAGGGGGCTGAGATCAGGGGGCAGGGATCAGAAAAAACTGCTGATTAAGGTTCGTGGTTCCCACCCTTCCCGAAAAGACGCGGGAAGGATGGGGCATCCACCTTTTAGGTGCGGCACCCGCCCCACTTGACTTTCTCAAGCATCCTCTCCAATTAAGACGCTTTTACCATTTTCTACTCTCTTTCTTCTTGTTCTTTCAACAAGTGGCGTCCACATAGAATTTTCATACTCACCTGATAGCCAGAGAGCAGGAATTGTCATTGTTGGACAGTTATAAGGAAAGATAATCATTGCTTCAGTCCCATGATCTCCTAAAGCACGTGATTTGGCCCTTGCTTCTGACTTGCTTTCTTTAGAGAATATACTAATTCCAACTCTTTCTACGAATTCTTGCAATTTCAATTTATCTCGATGCTGAAAACGGGATGAAGCAGAGAATATTCTATCTTCTTCTGTCAATATACGAGAAGATGAACATTCTATTCTGTCCCTTTCAAAACCGCAATATTCAATCAAATATTTCTTGAGTTTCTCTATAGATCCTTGAGCGGAAATACTAAACATCACGAACACTTTCTTATTCAAAAGCTCCTTTCTGTGGGACTCAGACATTGGTTCAACATGTTTCTCATTCAATTTCAATGAATCAGGAATACTAACACCCATCCAACCAGCAATAATATTTAATGCTTGCTGTCCACTATTTACATTGTCATCATATATGAAATAGGCATCCATGTTATTATCAAGTGCTTCTGTAAGCGGTTCATTGTGCGATATTACTCTATGTAGGTGTTCTTCATCAAGAGGACTTGTTAACTTATAAGCAAGATGAGAAGCACTATCAGACATCGCTCCAAGCGGAGATAATCCAATTTTCGTAATACTCAGATTGTTCTTTAATATTTTATTTACGCATTCTCGTAGTCCAATTTCTGGTCGTACAAGTTCAATATATTTTATCCATTCCAATGCCACCTCTTGCAAATCTACAGGAAATTGAGATATATATGCAGTCGTACTAGCAGGAGTCACCCGTTTTTGTGACCTTGGCTCATAACTGGCTAGCTTTGTTGCAACCTCATTAATGGCAATCTGAGCATCTACACTGAAAGATAATCTGACATGGGTCGCAATGCAATAAATTCTGAATAAAAACCCTTTTTATCAAGCTCTTTACGAATTCGATCAGATTCAGTAGCAACATCATTAGCAACTAAACCATCCTGTACGCAAATCACACCATATAATTTTAAAGCAGCCATTTCGCATGCAAGAAGAATATATGGAGCATGATCATAATCCGAATACACATAGCCCAAAGCCTTATTGCGATAATAATAGTCCTCAATTTGATCAATTGGCATAACCCACCTTAATGACAGTCTTGGTGGATATTGAATATAGATTGTGTCTTTCCCTTGTTGGATACTTGAAAGTCTCGGTGAATCAATTAGCATTTCTAAACTGATACCTTGAAATTCTGTCTCATTATCTAATAAAACAAATATATTTTTGAGCTGTTCAAGGACAGCAGTTTTGAATGTTGATGGATTATCTCTACAGGTTTCAAGTAGGCGATTAACAGGACCCTCTTTGCTCTCACAACTGAAATCCGAAACAAGTGGGTGTCCGATCGAATTTTGCCAACCAAAAGCATATGCTCGAGATAATAGACGATGATGCACAAGTTTATCCCATGCGATTTCATTTGATTTTAATGCCGGAAACAAATCAGCGGCTTCTCGGGACGGAATAGAAGCATCCGGCTGATCAAGAAGCGATTCTTTAAGGTAAAGCCATCTATGTGCCTCGCTATATTCTGGGATTAGCGCAATCAATTCACCAAATAATGTTCTAGCTTGAGCTTCCGCCGATCTGATCTTCGATGTAAATATATTTTTTCGTGTAATGCCAAGCGTGCCACACAAAATTCTTCAAATGCAAATTGTCCACCGCGTTCTATTGCTAGAATAGCATATTCCTTACTTGAATTACAATGTTTCGTGCGAGAACGAAGACCAATCGGTAACTGCTCGGCCGGCAGAGTTATTACAAACAATTTTTTTAGTAACCAATCTAATGATACACCGAGACTGATACCAGAAAATAATGCTTCACGAAACATGTAATCAAGTTTATCGATATCTAACCCGCTGCTTAATATCTGTCCGAGATACATGGACATAGGTTCTCCTGGAATAGGGAGACCTGCAATAAGATGTGAAGCGTTTATGGCCATTTCATGAGCGTCAGCATAACCAGTATTATTTGGTATATGTAGGTTAGAGAGAAAGGAGACAAACGATGGTGAAGTAATAATTGCCATAGAAAGTATCTCTGCCATAGCAATTTTACGACCGGCCCAGTTATAAAATATATCCCTGATTTGTTTACCGCTTGGATATACAGGGTGAATATGTTTTCCTTTAAGATCATCAATAACAGACTCAGACACATGGCTAAAAATGCAGTGGCCAATGTCGTGGCAAAGGGTAGCTAAACGCATAGCTTCGAGATAATGGGATGGAAAAAGAAGGAATGAATGCCCATTATACATTAATTGATGATTATTCTGTAATGTGTTGATTATTTGATCGAGGCGAGATCGAACCCCTAAAACATGCTCAAATCTAGAATATGCTAAAGTCGGATATACGACATATGCTAATCCAAGTTGTTTGATGCTTCGTAATCGCTGAAAAAGAGGCGTATCTACAATAGAAACCTCCCAAGGGGTTAGTGAGCAATAACCTTCAATCGGATCAGCAATAATTTTCCGACGCGCTTCCCGGTCATGTGAAGTTCTCTTCAAATAGGTCGCACAAAACTCCTCTACTCCAGTAAGAAACGGAATCAACTTTGGATCTTCGATTAGTTGTTTTAACTTCTTCTTGGACACTGTACTTTTCCCCCACCTGATGAATTTGACGACTGTTAACAAAAAGGAAGCAGCGAACGCATTATAACCGTTTACAACTCTTCTGTCCAATAAAATTGAAAAGAAAATTTGGATGGAAAACAATAAAGTTCAATGACGGCAGATTTGCGAGTGCTCCAGATCGTGCTTATCAAACCTAGAATATCGGCCTACGCTCTAACCAGCCTGTGCCAGCAATCAGAAAACCATCCTATTTAGGCTGATGAGCGCCTTTATTTTGTTGCGTTTGTAGCAATACTAAAGTCGTGCCGGATTACAGAGCGGATTGTTGAAACACACGCTGCACAGTTTCTACTTGCGCGTTTGGGCGATCTCCGGGCCAAGGAAGTCTTCGACGGTCCAGCCGGGCATGAGTTCTGGAGTGGGAGGGACGGGCTGGCTTTCAGCGAGCGCGGCGGCGGCGGCTTCGGCTTTGAGATAGTTTTCGGTCAGGCCGGCGCGGAGCAGTTCGAAGGCCTGCTCCGGCGTGTCAGCGAATTGGAATAGCTCCATGTCTTTGGGCGAGATGGCGCCGGTGTCCACCAGCACATCGAGGTTGAAGACCTTCTTCCAATACTCCGAGCCGTAGATGACGACGGTGATCTTTTTGGCGAGCTTTTTGGTCTGCGCGAGGGTGAGGATTTCGAACATCTCGTCCAGCGTGCCGAAGCCGCCGGGAAAGACGACCAGCGCCTTGGAGAGATACGCGAACCAGAGCTTGCGCATGAAAAAGTAATGGAACTCGAAGTTGAGCGAGGGAGTGATGTAGGGGTTGGGATGCTGCTCGAAGGGCAGGCGGATGTTGAGGCCCATGGTCTTGCCGCCGGCCTCGTGCGCGCCGCGGTTGGCGGCTTCCATGATGCCCGGGCCGCCGCCGCTGGTGACCACGAAACGATGGCGGCGCGAGGGAATCTGCTTGGCCCAACTGGTGAGCATTCCGGCGAGACGGCGGGCGTCTTCGTAGTAGCGGGCCATCTTGACGGCGGCCTCGGCGCGCTTGAGTTGCAGTTCGGTGGCCTGGCCGGCGGCAATCTCCGGCGGCTTGGCGGGCTGCTCGTGGCTGGGCGCGGGTTGCGTGGAGCCGGTGTTTTCCAGCAGCTCGAGGGCATGATCGGCCTCCTCGCGGCCACGGAAGCGCGCCGAGCCGAAGAAGACCACAGTGTCCTGAATCTGCTCGCGGCGGAAGCGCGCCAGCGGCTCCAGGAACTCGGAAACGATGCGGATCAGGCGGCCGTCGGCGCTATTGAGGAAGGCGGAGTTCTCATAGGCCAGCGGGGCGGATTCCAGCGGCGGCGGCGCGCCGTTGCCGGGAATTGTTGCAACGGGCACTGATCCCTGTTCTCTGTCCTCTGATCTCTGATCTCTATCGTTCATCTCATCCATCCTGATGGCGGAGCGCGTCGTGAAACGCGATCCACAGATTCAATAGCCCCAGCCCGGAGACAACGCCGCGCACCGCTCCATGGGCCGCAAAGGCGCCGAGCGCGGGAAAGTGCAGAAACAAGGGATTCTGGTCCCAAAACATTCTGGACCACGGCACATAGCAGATGGCTAGGCCGATATAGAGCCTGAGCAGCACGCGAAGAATGATCTCGGCGCGCACCAGCCAGCGGGGAATCCGTTGCGCAGAGTGCCCCGCAGCCTTGCGCGACGCCTGGAGTTCGGGCGCAAGGGCGAACGCGGACCCAGGCTCGGAGGCCGGGGTCGGGGCAAAAGGGAGCGTCGTCTGTTCCGGCTGCTGGGGCATTCTGGATTCTTCGGCAGCCGCCCCCGATTCTGGCCCGATGTCAGGCCTTTGGCGCGGGCCGTTCTGCCGGCCCGGCTCAGGGACGCCGCTACTCAAACGGTAACACAGCAGCCGCTTGCGGCCAGTCGTTACAGGCGGAAGTAGATGCCGATCATCGGCTCGGCGGTGTGCGTGAAGGCGCCGGTCGAGGTGAAGAGATTGGTCAGATCGGGCGCTTTGTAGAGGTTGCCGCGGTACTGCAGGCGCAGGCCGATGTGCGGCAGAAGCGTCCAGTCCACGCCCGCGCCGTAGACAAAGACCGGCTTGGTGGAGGTGCTGGTGGAGATGGAGGAGAGCTTGCAGAGTGGATTGACTGTTCCGCAAACGGTCTCTTGCCCGTTGCTGGGCACATTCAGCAAAAGGCCTCCGCCCGCCAACACGAAGGGCCGGAGGTTGGCTACCTTCACGGAGGCAATATAATCGCCCGTCACCTCATGCGCGTTGGCTGAAACCGTGCCTGTCGTGATCGTGCAACCCGAAGTGGGGCAGGTTAATGGAATCACGGTAGGCGAGTAATTCTGATTGGCGCGGTTGTAGGCGTAAGTGCCTTCATAACCGAACCACGGCTTGGAGATGTGGCGCACCTCCAGCAGCGCGCCGGCGGCGCTTGCCGGACTCTGCGCCGTGTCATTGGCATTGGTGGTTCCGTTGAATGCGCCGTAGATGTTAAGCGCCAAATCCGTCTGCGCACAAGCCGCGGCACTGGCCAGAGCGGCCGCTCCAATCAGTAGAAAAGCTCTTTGCATCCATCTTGCTTGCATCATCCCTCTCCTGAGTTGAAATTGGTTCTGAAGCTCCGGACTCCCGGATGTTTGTCAAATTAGACTCGAAAATCGACGGAAAGTTAAACGAATTGCAACACTTTTAGGAAAATGTTGAGTGCGCGGCGCCCTCCAGGGCGCTCTCTCTATTTTGGCATCTCGCCCAGGGCCGCGCCGCGTTTGCCCTTGGCTATCTTCGCCGCTCCCTCTAAGGCAGGAATGTAGCGCCGGTCTCCAGACCGGCTGTCGTGCGGGCGTCTCGCCCGCACTTGTCCATAATTACGTACAATTCATGTGATCTAAACTCTAGCCCGCGTCGCGCGTGGCAAATTCCAGATCGTCGAACCTGCGCCATTTGTAGATAGCGATCGAGAGTATCCAGCTTGCGGCAAAGAGCGCGATGATGGCGTAGCCCAGCAGGCCGAAGTTTTCATTGAGCTTGCCGACCCAGATCCACAGGCCGCCGGTGAGATGGAATTCGCTCACCAGCAGGCCCAGCGCCTCGATGCCGCCGACGGCCAGCGCGACGACCACGGAGACCGAGGTGATGGTGATGTTGTAGTAGAGCTTGCGGACAGGCTTGACGTAGGCCCAGCCGTAGGCGCCCAGCATCAGCACATTGTCGGTCGAGTCGATGAGCGACATGCCCGCGGCAAAGAGCACGGGGAAGACGAGCACCGACGCGATGGAGAGGCCCTTGGAGGCTTCGGCGGCGCTCAGGCCGAGCAGGCCGATCTCGGTGGCGGTGTCGAAGCCCAGGCCGAAGAGAAAGCCGAGCGGATACATGTGCCAACTGCGCTGGATGAGGTTGAAGACGGGGCGGAAGAGGCGGGCGAGAAAGCCGCGATTGCCGAGCAGCAGGTCGAAGTCCTCATCGACATACGGTTCGCCGCGGCGCACGCGCTGGAAGCTGCGATAGACCGAGAGCAGAACGATCAAATTGACGATGGCGATGGCGAAGAGGAAGAGCGAGGAGACGAGCGTGCCGATCAGGCCGCCGATCTCGCGCACGCCGTCGATGCGATGCTGCAGGGCAAGCGCGGCGCCGGCGATGGCGAGCGACCCCACGACAACGATGGTCGAGTGGCCCAGCGAGAACATCAGCCCCACGGCGACCGGGCGCTTGCCCTGCTGCATCAGCTTGCGGGTGACGTTGTCGATGGCCGCGATGTGGTCGGCGTCCACGGCGTGGCGCAGGCCAAAGCTGTAGGCCAGAAAGGCCGTGCCCAGCAGCACCGGAAAGCGATGAAAGGCCACGAAGGCCCAGCCCCACGCCGCCAGATTGAAGGCGATCAGGAAGACATACAGGGCGATGATCTTGGCCTTGATGCTGCCCGGTTCGTCGTTGAGCAGGGAGCGCAAAAAGATGCTCATCGGGTTCCTCGCGGGCTGCGCGGAGGCTCGTGATCGAGCAAGGCAAGCGCGTAGCACGTATTCTAAAAATGTATCATACGGGAAAATGACCGGCGTTCCGCAATGCGCCTGATCCTCGTGAATAACAGCCTGTGGTAAAAGTCAGGTTTTGAAAGGGCACGACTTCGCAGGCTGCGGAAAAACTCGATCTTGGAATGTTTTGTAACAAGGGCACGACTTCAGTCGTGCCGCAAAATGCTGATAAAAAAGGATGGGCTTCAGCCCCTGCGGGATGTTTTTCGAGGTATTTGCCCATATGCAGGCCTTTTTCCGCAGCCTGTAAAGCCGTGCCCTTGTTATAAAACCCAACTTGCTCCGCGGCTGTGGACGGACGATAGACTTCTTGCCGCTCTCAAAGTTCCAATGCAATTGCCCAGCCCGTCTCACCGCCGACCCGCCGTTTGCCCCCTATCAATTATCCTGATGTATGGACCTCCCCGCCCAGCAGAACAATCCGTCGCCCGCGCCTGCCCCGATGCGGCCTAGTCCGGTTGCGCAATGGAAGCCGCGCGTCAACCCCTGGCTCATCGCCGCCACCGTGGCCCTGGCCGCCTTCATGGAGGTGCTGGACACCTCCATCGCCAACGTCGCGCTGCCGCATATCGCCGGCTCGCTCGGCGCCAGCATCAATCAGGGCACCTGGGTGCTGACCAGCTACCTGGTCTCCAACGCCATTGTGCTGCCCATCGGCGCCTGGGCCTCCAGCGTGATGGGCCGGCGCAACTTCTTCCTCTTGTGCGTGGTGATCTTCACCGTCTCCAGTTTTCTGTGCGGCGCGGCGCCCACACTGCCCATTCTGCTCATTTGCCGCGTGCTGCAAGGCGCGGGCGGCGGCGGAATGCAGCCCATGGCCCAGGCCATCATGGCCGACAGCTTCGAGCCGCAGAAGCGCGGCCAGGCCTTCGCGCTTTACGGCTTGGTGGCCGTCCTCGCGCCCTCCATCGGCCCCACGATGGGCGGCTGGATCACCGACAACTTCTCTTGGCGCTGGATCTTCTTCATCAACATTCCCGTGGGCATTCTGGCCTTCTATCTCGTCAGCCGCCTGGTCGAGGACCCGCCCTGGATCAAGGCCGACCGCTCGCGCCTCTGGAATATGGATTATCTGGGCCTGGCCTTTCTGGCGCTGGCCATGGGCGGTCTGCAAATCATGCTCGACAAAGGCGAGGAGAACGACTGGTTCGCCTCCGGCTTCATCCGCTTTTTCGCCTTCCTTTTTGTCGGCGGCATGATCGCGCTCGTCTGGTGGGAGCTGCGCCACAAGAATCCCATCATCAACCTGCGGCTCTTCCGCTACAAGAACTTCGCTATTTGTTGTTTTTTAATGGCCCTCGTCGGCGGCGTGCTGAACGCCAACACCGTCTTGCAGCCGCAGTTCATGCAGCAGTTGCTGGGCTGGAACGCCACCACCGCCGGATTGGCGCTGACCGCCGGCGGCTTTATCTTGATGGTGGTGATGCCCATCGCCGGTTACGCCACCGGCAAGGTTCCGGCGCGCTATCTGGCCATGACCGGCTTCACACTCTTCGTGCTCACCTTCCGCTATGCGGCCAACGTGACCACGCTGGAGATGACCTTCAGCTCCGCCTCCTGGCTGCGCGTGATTCAGATGATGCCCATCCCCTTCTGCTTCATCTCCATCACCACGGCGGCCTACGTAGGAATGCCGCGCGAGGAGAGCAACCAGGTGGCCGGCCTCATCAACTTTGTGCGCAACATCGGCGGCAGCATCCTGATCGCCATCACCAACGCGCAAGTGACCAGCCGCGCGCTCTGGCATCAGCAACTTTTGCAGAACAACATGAACTCCGGCAACAACTCCTTCGAACAGCATAAGCAGGCGCTGACCGTCTTCTTCGGCGGCAGTTTTGGCGGGCCCAACGGCGGCGGCATGGCGCTGGCCAACATCTATGAGCAGCTCAACCGCCAGGCGCAGATGCAGGCCTACCAGGATGTCTACATGCAGTTGTCGTGGATGTCCGTCGGTCTGGTGGCGCTGGCCCTCTTGCTCAGCAAGAACAAGCCCAACGCGGGCGGAGCCGGCTCGGCGGCGATGCACTAGACAGGGGTCAGGGGTCAGTACAAAACATATTCGTTGATAGTGATTTTTTCAATACTATGAGCAACAAACCCATCGAAACGCCTAAATAGCAGAAGGACTCCGTGAGGAGCCCTTCTGTCGAACAGATAATCGGACCTCTTGGGTATCCCCACACTTGGGTGGAGGCCATTGCTGGCGGGATCAGCGCGCGGCTTTCACTGCCCCGTTCATACGCTGACAATTCAAAGTCTACACTTTTCCGGTAAAAATCAAGACGAAAGATCTTCGGCCCCAAAGGCAATCCAACCTTCGACTGCTCACTGGGCAACCGGAACAGGGTCCACGATATCCTCCGCCGCGGCGAGATCTCCGGCCGCAGGGCCGTGCCAGACGCTTCCGCCGTAAGTGGTGATGTAAATCTGCGCGGGGTCGCTGGGGTCCACGATCACGCGGTGGCCCCACTTGAAGTTGTAGCCCTGGATGCGCGTCCAATGCTGGCCGGCGTCGGTCGAGCGGTAGGCGCCGGCATCAAAGCCGCAGATGTAGAGCGTATCCGGCGACCTGGGGTCAAGGGTCACATCGTAGACGTGCTGCGAGCCGTTGAAGAGCGTCTTCCACGTCTGGCCGCCATCGGTGGAGAGAAAAACGCCGCCGCCCACGTCCACATTTTCGTGCTCCTGCCCCCAGGCGGTTAGGTAGAGGCGGCGATTGTCTCTGGGATCAAGCGCCAGACCGGTCGGCCCGTTGACATCCTGAGGCAGATTCAGCTCCGTCCAGTGCTCCGCGCCATCAATGGACTTGTAGAGCGCGCCGCTGCCGTGAGTTTGGCCGTAACTGCCCTGATTGGAGCGGGCAATCAGCAGATAGAGCGCGCCGTCGCTGCCCAGCGTGATGCGCCATGCAAAAGGATCGAGCTGGCGAATGCCCTCGTTCTTCAACTGCCAGGTCTTTCCATTGTCAGTAGACTTATAGACGCCATAGCCGAATCCGCAGGCATAGAGGGTGCGCTGGCCCACCGGACTGGCGGGGTCCAGCAGCACGTGGGTGAAGGCTGTTTCATCCAGGCCGGTATTGGCCAGGCTCCAGTGGCGCCCGCCATCGGTAGAGACGCCGATGCCGCCGCGATAGGTGTACAGAAACCCTTCATTGCGAAACATCTTGGGCCGGGGCAGGTCGTGTTTGCCGCTGAATGCGCCCCACATCAGTCCCTTGACCTCTGGATCGAAGGCCAGCCAGTAGGTGGTGTTGCGCCATTCATCGGGAATTCCGTTGGTCGCCGTCTCCCAGCTTTGGCCGCCGTCGTAGCTATGAAAGGCGCCGATGTCGGTATAGTCGATGAAAATATGCTTTGGATCGAAGGGATCAAACTGCACGCCGTAATTGGTGGTGACGTCGAGTCCGCGCGTGGTCCAGCGATCCTCGCCCACGCGCCGCGAATTGACCTGCGCCCAGTTTTTGCCGCCATCCAGGGTGCGATAGGTGCGGAAGAGATCGGTGGCGTAGCAGATGTCGGGATTTCCAGGCGCAACGGCCAAACTGTACGGCGCGTCGAAGATGATGCTCTTGGCGCCCTCCCAGGTAATGCCGGTGGAGCGCTCATCAATCCACGAAGCATCGAGGTTGGCGGCGGGATGGGTGGATTCGCGAAAAACGATCGTCCAGCTCTTGCCCGCATCGATGGTTTTGGCGATGCCGTTGAAGAGGTTCTCCGGGCCGTCGCCGAGCTGGAGTTTGCGGAATCCGAGGTAGGCGATCTGCCCGTTGCCGGCCGCCGCCGCCACCGCCCCAAAGCTGCCCGACTGCTGCCCCAGCGCAGGTGTTCTCTTTTGCCAACTGAGGCCGCGATCTTCGCTGACGAAGAGTTCGCCCTGCTCGGTGGTCGCGTACAAGTAGGTTGCACCCTGCGCTTCGCCGAGGGCGGCATGAGTGATCTTCGCGTCTCGTCCCGCAATCGGCTTGGCGGTCTCTTTCTTTTTCAGGTAGACGCCCAGCGTGCCGATGGCCAGCCGCTCGCCGCCGGCATAGGAGAGCAGAAGAATCCGGTCGGAGGCCAGCTCGTGCTCATAATGGAAGCTGGCTCCGGCATCTTTGGAGAGCAGGATCGTGGTTCCTCCCGACTGCGGATCGGAAAAGGCAATATGCACGATCTGCGAGTCCTTGGGGTCCACCACAATCTGGCGAATCACCAGCCCGGTGAGGTAATTTCCATCGCTGGAGGTCAGGCTGTATTCGCCGTGGTCGCCCACCTGATGCTCGACGGTTTTCTTGGCGGGATTGGGAAAAAGCATGCGCCAGGTGCGACCGGCGTCGTCGCTGCGCCACAGCGCCGGGCCTCCGGCGTAGATGCGCCGAGGATTGCCGGGATCAAAGGCGAAAGTCTCCATTCCGGCGCGCAGGTTGAAGTTGCGCCACGACTGGCCGCCGTCCAGGGTAATGTAAGTGCCCGTCATGTCGCAGTGCTCGACCACGACTGCGGGATCGTGGGGGCTGATGGCGGGGCCGATCATGGTTCCCCCGCCGCCGGGTCCGATGATCTTCCACGCATCCAAGCGCACCGAAACCGTGGTTTGCGCAAAGGCCGGGTAGGCCAGCAGGATACTACCCAACGCCAGGAGGGAAATCCGTTTCATGCTCGATCCTCTTTTGCCAATTCCAGGATGGTGCAAGAATCGATCGGCGATCGAGGCCCTGATCCTGCCCGCCTGAAGAAATACTTTGGCTCAAGAATACTAGCTCCGCCCGCGCCGCCGTCAGATGTTGATTGCAGGCGCTCAGCGGGTTCCACACTGTAGCGCCGGCCAGGAGGCCGGCGCTACCACCCGGTCATTACCAATTCATGCGGCTTAGGTACTACCCCTCCGTCCCTTAGTCCCTAGTCCCTTGGTCCCTCAGTCCTAAGAGCTTATCCGTAATTAAGTGATATGATTTTGTTATGAAATCATGGACTG
>CAYVGW010000069.1:0-2052 GCA_964450895.1 uncultured Occallatibacter sp.
TGGCCACGGCCAACTCGATTCTGGTGGTCAGCTTTGCCCGCGAGCAGCTCGAAGTCCTGGTGGGCGACGCCCGCCTCGCCGCGCTGAACGCCGGCTTTGTCCGCCTGCGCCCCGTGCTGATGACCGCGCTGGCCATGATTCTGGGCATGGCCCCGATGGCCCTGGGCCTGGGCGACGGCGGCGAACAGAACGCTCCGCTGGGCCGCGCCGTCATCGGCGGGCTGCTGCTGGCCACCGTGGCCACGCTCTTCTTTGTGCCCGCGTTCTTCTCTTTCGTCCACGGCTGGCTGGAAGGCCGCCGCAAGACGGTCCACGCCGCGTTGGCGGTGGGCGCCACCGATGAGTTTGATGAGATTCCGGAGTAGTCTTTCATGAGCAACGAACCCAATCCGAATCAAGAGTCCACGCGCGGCCACGACTCCGCGCCCCAGGCGCAGTTGGCCCCACCGCAGGTGGCTATCTCGCCCCGCAAGGCCCTCGTTGGCGTGGTGATCTTCGTCCTGGTGGCCGCCGCGCTGGCCGGCTACGGCATTCTGCGCCGCAGTCAGGCCAAAACCGTGCTCGCCGAGAGCACCCGTGAGCTGGCCGCACCTACGGTCATCGTCGCCACGCCCAAGCTCGGAGCGCCGGTCACCAGCTTTGTGCTTCCCGGCAACGTCACTGCCTACACCGATTCGCCCATCTATGCGCGTACCGCCGGCTACCTGACGCGTTGGTACTTTGACATGGGCGCGCGCGTGAAAAAGGGCGCTCTGCTGGCCGAGATCGCCGCGCCGGAGGTCGATCAGCAGCTAGCCCAGGCGCAGGACGACCTGCTCACCGCGCAGGCCAACGCCAACAACGCCCGCCTCCAGGCCGAGCGCTACGCGGGCCTGGTCGCCTCCAACGCCGTCTCCCGCCAGGACACGGACACTTTCATCAATCAGGCCGCCGCCACCGCTTCCCAAGTCAAATCCGCGCAGGCCAATCTTGCCCGGCTGCGCGAGCTGCAATCCTTCGAGAAGGTCTATGCGCCCTTTGACGGCGTCCTCACCGCGCGCAACATCGACACCGGCCAGCTCATCGATCCCGGCGCGGGCAAGGAACTCTTCCGCCTGCAAGCCATCCAAACCCTGCGCGTCTACGCCAATCTGCCCCAGGCCTACGCGGGCAGCGTGAAGGTGGGCGCAAAGATCGACCTCAGCTTTGCCGAGCACGCGGGCAAGCTCTACCAGGGAACGCTCACCCGCACCGCCGACGCCCTCGACCCAATCAGCCGCACGCTTCTCGTCGAGATCGACGTCAACAACAGCGCCGGCGAACTGCTGCCCGGCTCGCTCGCCCAGGTCCACTTCAAAGCGCCCGCCGCCGCAAACGCGTACATTGTTCCCGCCGCCGCGCTCATCTTCCGCAAGGAGGGAATGCGCGTGGGCACGGTGCTCAACGCCAGCGTCGCGCATCTGGTCCCGGTGGTTATCGGCGAGGACGACGGCGCCAGCGTGCAGATCATCAGCGGCCTCGGCGCGGCGGACAAAGTGATCCAGGACCCGCCCGACTCGCTCATCGAGGGCGAAACGGTGCAGGTGGTCACTCCGGCCAGCGTAGCCAACGCGGGAGGCAAATAGTATGCCGGAGTCTCAGCCAGCGGAAGGATATGATGCTTTGAAAGGGCACGACTTTAGTCGTGCCGCAAATGGCTCAATTAGTGCTCGGGCTTTAGCCCCTGAGGGAAGTTTTTCTTCAGAAACGCCAGAAAATCCGCATTTTTCCGCATTCTCTTTCGTCCCTGATGGAATGCGGGTGCCCCAGGTCCGGATTTTCGGACCTGGGAATCCACGAATCCTAACAGGTTTTGTTTTTTCAAGTCTTCTCGACCTATTCCAGCGGGTGCCCCAGGTCCGGATTTTCGGACCTGGGAGACCACGAATCCTAACAGGTTTTGTTTTTTCAAGTCTTCTCGATCTATTCCGGCGGGTGCCCCAGGTCCGGATTTTCGGACCTGGGAATCCACGAATCCCAACAGGTTTTGTTTTTTCAAGTCTTCTCGACCTATTCCAGCGGGTGCCCCAGGTC
>CAYVGW010000069.1:2152-20536 GCA_964450895.1 uncultured Occallatibacter sp.
GACCTATTCCAGCGGGTGCCCCAGGTCTCGATTTTGAGACCTGGGAGACCACGAATCCTAACAGGTTTTGTTTTTTCAAGTCTTCTCGACCTATTCCAGCGGGTGCCCCAGGTCTCGATTTTGAGACCTGGGAGACCACGAACCTCAATCAGCGGGTGCCCCACCCTCGCCGCGCCTTTGTTTTTGCGGCTAGGGTGGGTTCTTGTCCCTGCTCTCCTCCTCACCGCCTGCAAGCCCGTCGGCCCCAATTACAGCCGTCCCGCCTACCAGGCCCCCGCCGCCTACAAAGAGACTGGCGCATCCACAGTCGTTCCCCCGCCCGCCCCCGCCGGAGGCGCATGGCAGCCGGCCAACCCCTCCGACGGCCTGTTGCGCGGCAAGTGGTGGGAGATTTACCAGGACCCTCAGCTCAACCAGCTGGAAGAGCGCATCGAGGCCAACAACCAGACCCTCCGCCAAGCGCTGGAAACCTACCTCGCCGCCCGCGACCAGATCACCGTAGCCCGCGCTCAGCTCTATCCCTCGCTCTCCGCCGGAACCTCCGCCGCACGCAATCATGTTTCGCAAAACGGCCCCTCCTACAATGGCAAATTCACCGGCTACGGCGACCTTCAACTCAGCGCCCAGGCCAGTTGGGAGCCGGACCTGTGGGGTCGCGTCCGCCGCACCGTCGAGGCCGCCCGCTCCAACGCCCTGGCCAGCGCCGCCGATCTGGCCAACATCGACCTCAGCCTGCACGCCGAGCTGGCTGGCGCCTTTCTCCAACTGCGCGGCCTGGACGCCCAAACCCGGCTGCTGGCCGCCACCATCGCTGATCTCCAGGATCAGCTTGACCTGACGCAAAAGCGCTTGGCCGGCGGCGTTGGCAGCGAGGTGGACGTGGCCCAGGCCCGCACGCAGTTGGAAACCGTGCGCGCCCAACTGATTGACATAGGCCAGGCTCGCGCGCAGTTCGAGCACGCCATCGGAACACTCGCCAATCTCTCAACCTTGAGTCTTCCCTTTTCGCCGCTGGATTTAGAGCTGCCGCAGGTTCCGGCCGGCGTGCCTTCGCAACTGCTCGAGCGCCGCCCGGACATTGCCGCCGCCGAGCGCCGCGCCGCCGCCGCCAACGCGCAGATCGGCATCGCCACCAGCGCCTTTTATCCCAACATCCCTCTGGGCGGCTCAGGCGGCTTCGAGAGTATGCATGGCGGATCGTGGATTCAGGGGCCGAGCGCGCTCTGGAGTCTCGGCGCCCAGGCAACGGAGCTGCTCTTCGACGCCGGCCAGCGCCACGCCCTTACCGACGCCGCCCGCCACAGCTACGAGGCCCAGGCCGCAGCTTATCGCGGCGTGGTTCTGGCCGCCTTCAACGACGTGGAAGACCAGCTCTCCGGCTTGAGGGTTCTGGAGGCAGAGGCCGCCGTCGAGCAGAAGGCCGTCGCCTCGGCGCAACACTCCCTCGATCTCTCCAACCAGCGCTATCAAGGTGGCGTCACCAGCTATCTGGAGGTTCTGACCGCGCAGGCCGCGCTGCTGCAAGACCAGCGCACCGCCGTCGATCTGCAGACGCGCCAGTTTGTCTTGAGTGTCGGCCTGGTCCGCGCGCTGGGCGGCGGCTGGGACGCAAATCAGTTGCCGAAGGAATAATCCTGGCAGCCTGTGGTAAAAGTCAGGTTTTGAAAGGGCGCGACTTCAGAGGCTGCGGAAAACTCGATCTTGGAATGTTTTGTAACCAGGGCACGACTTCAGTCGGGCCGCAAAAGCTGATAAAAAAGTATGGGCTTTAGCCCCTGAGGGAAGGTTTTCTGGATTTTCGACATTCACCACAGGCTGCTGGGGCTGCCCGAGGATTATTCCTATTTCCCTATTCCCTGTTCCCTATTCCCTGTTCCCCGTTCCCTGAAAACTCATATAATCATCCCGGAGCGTAAAAAAACAGGGAAGAGCAGGAACGCGCAATGAAAATTTTGATTTTAGGTTCGGGAGGCCGCGAGCACGCGCTGGCCTGGGCGGTCAAACGCAGTCCGCGGGTGACCGAGGTGGTTTGCGCCCCGGGCAACGGCGGCATGGAGCAGATCGCGCGCTGCGTTCCGGTCTATTTGAAGGATGTGGAATCGATGGTCCGGGTGGTCGAGGCCGAGCAGCCGGATCTAACCATCGTGGGGCCGGAGCTGCCGCTCTCGCTGGGCGTGGTGGATGCGCTGCAACAGCGCGGCTTGCGCGTCTTTGGGCCTACGCGTGCCGCGGCCATGCTGGAGTCCAGCAAGGGCTTCGCCAAGCGCTTCCTGCAGCGCCACAATATCCCCACCGCCAATTACGCGCTCTGCACCACCGTCGGCGAGGTTGAAAAGGCCATCGACTTCTTTCATCCGCCCATCGTGGTGAAGGCCGACGGGCTGCACGCCGGCAAAGGCGTCCTCATCTGCGATTCGCGGCCCATGGCCATCGAGACCGCCGAGGAACTGCTGAGCGGCCGTCTGCTGGGCGTGAAAGAGCCGCACGTTCTCTTCGAGGAGTTCCTGGAAGGCGACGAGATCAGCTTCCTCTGCCTGAGCGACGGCAAGAATGTGCTGCCTCTGGCGCCGGCGCAGGACCACAAGCGCATCGGCGAGGGCGACACCGGCCTGAATACCGGCGGCATGGGCGTCTACTCGACCGACGCGATGCTGGAGCCGGCCATGACCGAATGGATTCTCCATCACATTGCCGAGCCGGCGGTGCGCGGCATGGCCGAGGAGGGAACGCCCTTCGTCGGCGTGCTCTACTGCGGGCTGATGATGACCGCGCGCGGGCCGCAGGTGCTGGAGTTCAACGCCCGCTTCGGCGATCCGGAGACGCAGGCCATTCTGATGCGCCTGGAAAGCGACCTCGTGGATGTGCTGGAGGCCTGCGTCGATGGCCGGCTGGCGGAGATCGAACTGCGCTGGAGCCCCGGCGCCTCGGCCTGCGTGGTGGCCAGTTCTGCCGGCTATCCGGGCAGCTACAAGACCGGCCTGCCGATCACCGGACTGGCCGAGGCGGCCCGCCTGCCGGATGTGCAGGTTTTTCATTCGGGATCCGCACAGTTGGAAGGCCAGGTGGTGACCGAAGGAGGCCGCGTGCTGGGCGTCACCGCCGTTGCCCCGTCCCTGGAAGAAGCCCTGGCCCGCGCCTACCAGGCCCTGGAGCTGATTCACTTCGACGGAATGTACTTCCGCCGCGACATCGGCCATCGCGCCCTGAAGAAAATGGCGTAGGGTCCACCGGCATTTGCCGGCCTGCGGGAGATAAAACGGGCACATTGGCTTCTGTCCGGGCACATTGGCTTCTGTCTCTGTTCGCTAGTATGCCGAGTAACAGTTTGCCGCCCGCGCCGTAGGCGCAGTGGTTATTAGCCCCGCGTTTCAACGCGGGGTTGGCGCAACCAACAATTCACTAGGAGTCCCGTAGGGACGGCGCGAAATCTTCCCAAATGCGAGTTTCAATGAAATCGATCGTTTGGAACCTCTGCGAAGAGCAGTTTCCCACCGGCAAAAGGAGTACCGAGATGGCAACGCGCGTTTTTGACGGCATTGAAGTGGAAGCCAGCTCCGGCAATGTCTTTGACGATCTTGGCCTGCCTGGGGCCGAGCAACTCAAGATCAAATCCGGGCTGGTCATCGAGATCACGCGCGCCGTGCGGCGCCTTGCACTGACCCAAGAGGAGGCCGGCCGCTGCATGAGGATTTCGCAGGCCAAAGTCTCAGGCCTGATGCGCGCCGATTTCTCCAACCTCTCGGAACAGAAGCTGATGGAGTGCCTCAATCGCCTCGGCTACGACATTGAAATCAAGCTGATCCCCGCCGCCACTTCTGTCGGACACAGAAGTTTGGCCGTTGCCTGAGCCGAATCTTGCCATGCAATAATAACCCGCCGCTCAGCCAGCCTCAGGAATGCCTTTCTCCGCCTTGCGCGCATCGTCTTCTTGCGCCTGCTGAGCGGGCGTCTTCTGCTGCTTGAAGCAGACGCGGCAGAGCACCGGCCTGCCCTGCGTCGGCTTGAAGGGGACCGTGGTCGCCTCGCCGCACTGCGAACAGTGGGTGCGCGTCTCCTGGCGTACCCTGGAGCCTCCGCGTACACGCTTGGCCTTGCACGCCTTGCAGTGCTTGGGGTCGTTTTTGAACTGTTTATCGTGAAAAAACAATTGCTCGCCTGCGGTGAAGACAAACTCCAGGCCGCAATCACCGCACTTCAAAACTTTATCCGTATATTCCATGGCCGGCTTCCCCAAAGAAGGGAATAACTATGAAATCGGCCATGTTTTGAAAAACTTGCCGGTCCCGTTTCCCCTGTCTTCGTGCTGCTGTCAACAACGAGGGCCCGGGCCGCAACAAGTTCTGCGGCGATACAACATCATTCCGGCAAGCCGGAATGACTGAAACAACACTACCACGCCATCCACGCGCAAAGCGTTGAAACTCAATGAAAGAATCGCGACAGGCTGCCCCAGTCTTACCTTGTCTTTCAGACTTCCGCCCACTTCTAAAGGGGGGAGTCGCCGGGGCGGCGCCTGTCACGATTTGTGATTACAACTAGTCGGCCTCTTTACGTGCCTTCTTGCGATTCCGCTTGCGTGCCAAAGCTGCCTTCACGCGCTTCTTTTCACCCGGCTTCAGGTAGTAGGAGTGACGCTTGACTTCCTTGATGATGTCTTCCTGCTGGACCTTCCGCTTGAAACGGCGCAACGCATTCTCTAACGGCTCGCCTTCTTGAACTCGAACCTCTGCCAAAAAATCCCACCTCCAAACCTGCCTAGGGGCTACATTCATGATACGGGAAAGGTTGGCCCTCTCGTCAAGCAAGGATTGACTATTCGTCAAATTTCTCTCCATTTTATCGGTCATTTCTGCAAAATCGCGCAAAATCTCCCGATTGGCTCCGAATCGGAACGGCATTCCGGCGCGCGCTGCCCGCTCTTGATCGGGTAGAGAGTTCGCAACGGGCGCATCCAGAGAGTGCCCTTCGTAACCAGACTCCGCTCCGGAAGGCAGATTGATCGGCGCGCTTGACCGATAGGAAAAACAGAGTCACAATCTTTGCGTCCTTCTGCATTCCGCCGGTATCACTTTCAGCAGCAGGGCGTCAAAGGAAGCAAGAGAACCGTTCGGCCTCGGAATTCGTACCAAAGTTGCAACGCAAAAAAAGGCTGGGCGCCCTGTCCATCTCGCGTTTTTTGCGCAATGGGTGGGAGTCCATGACGCCATTTTCATTCCAGATCCATAGCGGCTATTCAGAGAAAGGCAGGTTCGCGATGCAGTCCTCCCCTCAATCCGCATCCGTCTCCATGCGCGCCCCCTCCGGCGAGATCGAGCGCTCCCTCCAAAACGACGATCTGATCTACCAAACCGTGACCGTTGCCGCCATCCTGCTGGTTCTGGCAAGCCTCTGGGTCTTCTAAGGCCGAGACCGGTGCCTGACTTTCTTCCTCCGGCCAATCGTTTTCGTGCCCTTGGAGGCGTGGGGGCTTCCGGTTTTGGGCTGTTGCGAATCGAGACATTTTCCAATTTTCAAGAGAAAAACCGGAAATAGTCGAAAAAAACCTAAAGCTAAAAGTGTCCTGAAACAAGGCAGCTTCTAAGAATTGCTGAGCAGGCTCCGGCCGGAGCGGCGCATCTTGAAGGCGAATCAAGCAGTTGCGGGTCAAATATCGTCCGTTTTCGGGCTGTCGCAAAACCAGACACTTTCCACAAAGTGACCAAAGAAACCGAAGATTCAGGAATAAACCCTCAAGTAAAAACTGTATCGATTCAAGACAGAAGCGGCTTGGAAGGCCTGGATTGCGCAGAAAGTGTCTTGTTCCGAGACAGAATGCCTAGAGAGGATTTCGGCGCGCCGGTTACGCCATCTTATTCAATTCGGGAAGGGCGGTAGAACTGAAAACTGAAAACTGACCCCTGCCCCTCACCCGAAACGCGCTTTTTTCACCGTCTGGCGGAAGTCTTCGCCGGTCATCTCGATGCGCACGCACATCTCGGCCAGCCGCGATCTCATGCGGTCGCCGATGCGGTCGCCCAGCGTCTGCTCGCGGGCGGCGCGTTCGGCGTCGGTCAGGCCGCCGCCGCCCGCCGGCAGATCGGCGTAGTTGGTGGTGATGATCGTGGTCTGCCGGTCGTTGTAGCGGGTGTTCAGGATCAGCGCCACGGTGTCCCAGACCCACTCGTTGGGCTTCTGCGCGCCCAGATCGTCCAGCACCAGCACCTCGGCGGCAAAGACCGGCTTCAGCAACTCCAGCTCCGTCGTCTGAACCTGCGAGTTATAGCTGTTCTGGATGCTCTTCAGCAGCTCGCGGTAGTCGCAAAAGAGGCCCTTGACGCCGCGCTCCTGCACCAGCCGCCGCAACACGCCCACGGCCAGATGCGTCTTGCCCACGCCGATCGAGCCGGTAAAGAGCAGCCCTTTGCCGGCGGTGTCCACCGGGTAAGCCTCGACAAATTTGCGCGCCGTCATGTGCGCCCGGCCCAGCGTGGGGTCGGCGCCGCGGAAGGCAGTCTCGTAACCGTCCAGCGTGTAATGCCGGTAGCGCTCCGGGATGCGGGCAGCCCCCAGGCGCCGCTCCTCGCGCTGCATCTGCTGGCACTCGCAGGCGCGCGAGACCCATCGGCCCTGCTCATTAACCACCCGGACCAGCCCGACTCCATCACAAATTGCGCACACACTCATCTCTTCAAGGGTAGCGTAACGGGCGTCTTGCGGCGGCAGTGCATCGCGCGTCCCTGAATGTGGAAAAATCCAGAGCAGAGACACGGCGCAATTGCCTACAATCGGGGAGGTAGCGCCAGTCTCCAGACCGGCTGTCGTGCGGGCGTCCTCGCCCGCACCAGTCCAGGCAATGACCCTATCACACAGGCAAACGCTGGCTGGTCATGGGGTGTCAGCCCCTAAAATGCGATCAGGGAGAGTTCCTCATGAATCGAATGGTTTTACGCTTTGCTTTTCTTCTGCTTGCCGCTTGCGCCCTGCTCGGCGCCTTCACCCTTCCCGCACAAACCGTCCCTGCTCCCGCGCCGGCGGCAACGGCTCCCTGCCCGCCCAAGACGGAAGAGATCTCCGCATGGCAGAAGGAGCAAAACGAGCGAATGCTCAAGGATTTCCCTTGGCTGGCGCGTTTCAAGGAGGCGGATCAGAAGCTGGGCGCGCCTGCCGCGGGCGAGAACCGCGTGGTCTTTATGGGCGATTCCATCACCGAGGGCTGGCACTTTGACGCTCCGGAGTGGGGCTTTCCCGGCAAGCCGTACGTCAATCGCGGCATCAGCGGACAGACCACGCCGCAGATGCTGGTCCGCTTCCGCCCGGATGTGATCGCGCTCCAGCCCAAGGTGGTGGTGATTCTGGCCGGTATCAACGACGTGGCCGGCAATACCGGCCCGATGACGCTGGAGGAGACCGAGGGCAATCTGGCCTCCATGGCCGAGCTGGCCGCGGCCAACCATATCCGCGTGGTGCTCTGCTCCGTGCTGCCGGCCTTCGATTTTCCCTGGAGCCCGGGCAAGGCGCCCGCGCCCAAGGTGTTGGCGCTGAATGCGTGGATCAAGGCCTACGCCGCCCAGCACGGCCACGTCTATGTGGATTACCACACGGCCATGAAAGACAGCCGCGACGGCCTGCCCGCCACGCTGAGCCATGACGGCGTCCATCCTCTGCCCGCAGGCTACGCGGTGATGAAGCCGCTGGTGGAAGCGGGCATCGAGGCGGCGCTGAAGCAGTAATTGCTGAAAGTAGCGCCGGTCTCCAGACCGGCTGTCGCGCGGGCGTCCTCGCCCGCGCTTGCCAGGTATTCCATTGTTTACCGATTCCCAGCTTCCGCATTTGGAACCTGGGAATCCTCGAACCTCCACCAGCGTGTCTTCCTGTTCCCTGATCCCTGTTCCCGGTTCCCTCCGTTTGCCCCACCTTCGCCGCGCGCTGTACCATTTGAATACCGCTGGCAAAGCGCTCGCCCTCTCTGAGCGCTGAAAACCCCAAAGCAGCGGATGGACGGTCGCAGTCGAATGAAGATTCACGAGTTCCAAGCGAAGGAAATCCTGGCGCGCTATGGCGTAGCCGTGCCGCGCGGCGAAGTGGCCAACAACCTGGAAGAAGCCTCGACCATCGCCCGCAAGCTCTTTGCCGAGGGCGCTTCCGGCGTCGTCGTCAAAGCGCAGATCCATGCCGGAGGCCGCGGCAAAGGCGGCGGCGTCAAGGTGGCCCGCACCCGCGAGGAGGCCGAGCTGTACGCCCAGCAGATCCTGGGCATGACGCTCATCACCCACCAGACCGGCCCGCAAGGCCAAAAGGTGCAACGGCTGCTGATCGAAGAAACCGCCAGCATCGAGCGCGAACTGTACCTCGGCATCGTCCTCGACCGCGTCACCGGCAAGCTGGTCTTCATGGCCTCCCAGGCCGGCGGCATGGAGATCGAGGTTGTCGCCGCCAAGACGCCCGATGCAATCTTCAAAGAGACCATCGACCCGGCCGTCGGCTTCGGCGCATGGCAGGCGCGCAAGCTGGCCTTTGCGCTGGGCCTCAAGGCGGCGCAGATCAACGCCGCCGTCGCGTTTTTCCAAGCCCTCTACAAGGCCTTCATCGAGAGCGACGCCTCGCTGGTGGAGATCAATCCCTTCATCACCACCACCGACGGCAAGCTCTTCGCTCTCGACGCCAAGATCACCTTCGACGACAACGCCCTCTTCCGCCATCCGGCGATCAAGGCGCTGCGCGACACCGCCGAGGAAGACCCCCTCGAAGTCGAAGCCAGCAAGTACGCGCTGAATTACATCAAGCTGGACGGCTCCATCGCCTGCATGGTCAACGGCGCGGGCCTGGCCATGGCCACCATGGACATCATCCAGTACGCCGGCGGCAGCCCGGCCAACTTCCTCGACGTGGGCGGCGGCGCAACCCAGGAGCAGATCGAGCACGCCTTCGAGATTCTGCTCAGCGACAAGAATGTCAAGGCGATCTTCATCAACATCTTCGGCGGCATCCTTCGCGTGGACCGGCTGGCGACGGGCGTAGTTGCGGCGGCGCGCAATTTGAACGTGAAAGTTCCGATTGTCTTGCGTTTGGAAGGCACAAATGTGGAAGAGGGACGCATCATCCTCAAAGAGTCTGGCTTGAATTTCCTGGTCGGAGAAACCATGAAAGACGCTGCGGAGTTGGTTGTGAAAGCAGCGAGCGTGGGGGCATAAGATGGCAGTTTTGCTTGATAAAAACACCCGTCTCATCGTGCAAGGCTTAACGGGCAAAGAAGGCACCTTCCACGCGAAAGGCTGCGCCGAATACGGCACCAACGTGGTCGGCGGAGTCACTCCCGGCAAAGGCGGCACAACGCACGAAGGCTGGCCGGTCTTCAACACCGTGGCCGATGCCGTCTCCGCAACCGGCGCCAACGCCACGATGATCTTCGTTCCGCCGCCGTTCGCCGCCGATGCGATTCTGGAGGCCGAGGACGCGGGGATTCCGCTGATCGTGGCCATCACCGAAGGCATTCCCACGCTGGACATGGTCAAGGTCTGGGCCAAGCTGAAAGGCTCGAAGTCGCGTCTCGTCGGCCCCAACTGCCCCGGCGTCATCTCTCCGGGCAAGGCCAAGATCGGCATCATGCCGGGGCGGATTCATCTGGAAGGCTCGGTGGGCATCGTTTCGCGCTCTGGGACGCTGACTTACGAGGCCGTGCATCAGTTGACCCAGCGCGGCATCGGGCAATCGACGGCCATCGGCATCGGCGGCGATCCCATCATCGGCACCACGCACATCGACGCGCTGCGCCTCTTCAACGACGACCCCGACACCGAGGCCATCGTGATGATCGGCGAGATCGGCGGCACGGCGGAAGAGGCCGCTGCAGAGTTCGTGAGGCAGCACGTGCGCAAGCCGGTCGTCGGCTTCATCGCCGGACAGACCGCGCCTCCCGGACGCCGCATGGGCCACGCCGGAGCCATCATCAGCGGGGGGCAGGGAACTGCCGCCGACAAGATGAAGGCCATGACCGAAGCCGGCATTCATGTGGTCGTCTCGCCCGCCGAGATCGGCGCGACGCTGGCGCGGGTGATTGGAAAGAGCTAGCTTTTCGCTGTCAGCTTTCAGCCTTCAGCTTGTTCGTGCGCGGATAGACCTTGGATGCTTCCCATAATGTCGGAACCATCCTGGAAAGCTGAAAGCTGATAGCTGATAGCTGATAGCTGATGGCTGATGGCTGAAGGCTGTACCTATGAAAGAGCTATGGACCGCCCAAGTACACTTGCTGACGCCGCCGGCGGAGTTCGGCGACACGAAGTGCTGCACGAATGTTGTCGCATGGGCCGAAGACGAGGATGATTTCACCGCAACCATCGCGGCCATCTTCGAGCGGCGCTGCTGGACGATTCTCAGCGTGCTTCAGTGCCGGCGCGCCGCGGAATGCACGGCGATGATCGCGGAGCTTGCCGAGCAGATGGAAGCGGCAAACAGCCAGCCCGGAAGCTGCATCTTCGGAACCTTGCACTACTACCCGTCCAAGCCGGCGTAGCTGGCGTGATCTTCCACGCAACTCTCAACGAAGAAAGTTGAGCAAACTCGACCGAGCTTGGTCACAGGCTGGAAGTTTGCTGGCCACACGAATCGCTACGCCGAAAGACTCCATAAGCGGAGCAAGGCTGTCCTTCTGCTTTTGGCTGCGCACCCTGACCTCCTTGGGCAGTGCGCGGGTGGTTCGAATCGCCATAAGAAAGACCTTGGCCAGCGTCTCTCCGGCCGGAATACTGGATACCGCCACTTCCGGCGCAAGAACCATTCCACTCTGTGCATCGACAGCCAGTGCAATCGCGGAAAAGGAGTTGCGTTCGCTCTTCTTCCCAATCGGCGGCCCGCTGTACGAATAATCAAGCTCCATCACTCCTCGCACGGCATAGTCCTGGCCGCGCAGTGAGCGCAGAGTCTCTTCGGGCAGCCGCACCGGCGCAACCGGCGGCTCAGGGGGGAGGACGGATTTGAACATTTCCACGCGGTAGCCAGGCTCCGGCTTCTCCATGCGTGCGATCATCGGGTAGTGATCGGCCCGCTCCCAAAACTTCATGCTCTTCTGGCTGGCGCCGGCGGCGCAGACCGCAATCACATCGCGAATGCACTCGGCCAGCATCCGGGCCTCATCCTCGTTGACAAACCACGGCAGAAAGCCGGGGCGCAGGGTGCGGAAGATGGGCGAAGCCAAGCCGCGCCCCTTCGGATGCCCCAGCGCGGCCAGCAGCTCGCGGTCCTGCTTGAGCAACTCCGCCCTGGGAACGTACTCCACATACACGCAGCGCAAAGCTGCGTAAAATTCTCCAGGTTCGGTGATTTCTTCAGCCTCGAGCTTGCGAAACTGGCGAAGTCCCTCTGTGCCGATATAGGCGTGCATGGAATGGACTTCGCCGAGCGCGCCCATGATTGAGCAGTAGCAGAGTTCGCCGCTGACGCTGTCGCGGACCACGATCAGGTTGTCCTCGTCGAGGACTCGCCAGGGTTGCAGACCAAACAGATTGGAGGCCAAGCCATAAAGCCGCTCCATCGTCTGAAAAGAGGGCGGCGTTTCGCCGGCAAGCTCCTTGACAAAGCACTGCTGGGGGATGGAAACAATATCTTTCTTGGGCATGATCGCGGGTCAACGCTCCTATTTGGCGCTACTCTTTCGTCTTGAGCTTGCTGTCGTTTTCGCGGATGAAAGTCTCGATCTCCGCGGCGCTGGAGAGTACGCGCAGCCACTGCTCTTTGTACAGCGTGACCGGGAAGCGGCCCATTCCGTAGAGAGAGACGGCGCCCTTTTCGCTGACCTTGAGGCTCAACCCGGCGGCGCCCTTGTTCTTGAGCTTTGCGTTCTCAGCCCGCAGCCGCTCCAATTCTGCTTTCAGTTCCGATTCGCTCATTCTGTCTCTCCCCTTCATTCGCGTCCTTGCCCGCAGCCGCATAAGGCCCGTCCGCTGGCGGATTCATTTACAGTCAGTCTGCCGTACCGTCCCGGGATGAATGCAATGCTATTGTTTGAGCGGAGTTAGCGGGGCTAGCGGTGTTAGTCTGCTGTTCTTGCTAACTCCGCCAACTCCGCTAACAACGCTTCGCCGTGCTCCAGCCCGTCTCCGGCGTCAGCGGGATCAGATCCACCTCATGCCGGTGCAAGGCGGCCATCAGATAGTCGCGGTTCATTTTGGCGATCACATCGAGCTTGATCTCCTTGGGGCAGGCGGCGGCGCACTCGCCCAGATTGGTGCAACTGCCGAAGGCCTCGGTGTTGAGTTGCGCCACCATGGCCGCGGCGCGCCGGTCGCGTTCGATCTGGCCCTGGGGCAGGGTGCTGAGGTGAGTGATTTTGGCTCCCGTGAACAGTGCGGCAGCCGCATTCGGGCAGGCGGCCACGCAAGCCCCGCAGCCGATGCAGGCGGCGGCGTCCATGGCCTTGTCCGAGAGTTCCTTGCTGACCAGAATGCTGTTGCCGTCCACCGCGTTTCCCGTGGGCGCGGAGATGTATCCGCCGGCGGTGACGATGCGGTCCAGCGCGCGGCGATCCACCATCAGGTCTTTCACCGGCGGGAAGGCCGCGGCCCTCCAGGGTTCGATCACCAGCTCCTGCCCGTCCTTGAAGTGCCGCATGGTGAGCTGGCAGACGGTGGTGGCCGGCAGCGGGCCGTGCGCCATGCCGTTGATCATGAAGCCGCAGCAGCCGCAGATGCCTTCGCGGCAGTCATGCTCGAAGGTGACCGGCTCTTCGCCGCGCTCGGTCAATTCTTCGTTGAGCACATCGAGGCATTCCAGGATCGACATATCCGGGTTGACCTCGTTCATCGCATAGCTGACGAAGCGGCCCGCATCCTTGCAGTTTTTCTGGCGCCATATCTTCAGTGTGAGTTTCATTACTTGTAACTCCTTTGGCTCGGATGAACGGTGTGGAACTCCAGCGGCTCCTTGTTCAGCTCGGGAGCGCCCCCGGGGCCGTTGTACCCCCAGGCGGCGACATACGAATAATGCTCGTCGTCGCGCTGCGCCTCGCCCTCCGAGGTCTGGTACTCCTCGCGGAAGTGGCCGCCGCAGGACTCATTGCGCTCGCGGGCGTCGATGCACATCAGCTCGGCCAGTTCCATGAAGTCGGCCACGCGGCCGGCCCGTTCCAGGCTCTGATTGAGGTCGTCTCCGCTGCCGGGGACGGTCACGTTTTGCCAGTACTGCTGGCGCAGCTCGCGGATCAGCCCGATGGCCTTCTCCAGCCCCTCGGCCGTGCGCGCCATGCCGCAATGCTCCCACATGATCTTGCCCAGTTCGCGATGGAAGGAGTCCACCGTCCGCTTGCCTTTGACGGAGAGCAGCTTGTCGATCGTCTGCTTTACGCCCCCGACCGCCTCGCGCACCGCCTCGTGGCTCTCGTCCACTTTGCAACGGCTGCTGCTGGCCAGATAATTCCCAATGGTGTAGGGAATGACGAAGTAGCCGTCGGCCAGCCCCTGCATCAGCGCGCTTGCGCCCAGCCGGTTTGCCCCGTGATCGGAGAAGTTGGCTTCTCCCAGCACAAACAGGCCGGGAACCGTGCTTTGCAGGTTGTAGTCCACCCACAGGCCGCCCATGGTGTAGTGAATCGCCGGATAAATCCGCATCGGCACCTTGTAGGGGTCTTCATCGGTGATGCGCTGATACATATCGAAGAGGTTTCCGTAGCGCTCGCGCACCGTCTCCACGCCCAGCCGCGCGATGGCGTCGGAGAAGTCCAGATAGACGCCCAGCCCGCTTGCGCCCACGCCGCGACCCGCGTCGCAGATGGCCTTGGCGTTGCGGCTGGCCACGTCGCGCGGCACCAGGTTGCCGAAGCTCGGATAGCGCCGCTCCAGATAGTAATCGCGCTCGGCCTCCGGAATCTGATCCGGCGAGCGCTTGTCGCCCTTTTCCTTGGGAACCCAGATGCGCCCGTCGTTGCGCAGCGATTCGCTCATCAGCGTCAGCTTCGATTGGTAGTCGCCCGAAACCGGAATGCACGTCGGATGAATCTGCGTAAAGCACGGGTTGGCAAAGAGCGCGCCACGCTTGTGCGCCCGCCAGATGGCCGTGGCGTTCGAGCCTTTGGCGTTGGTCGAAAGAAAGTAGACGTTGCCGTAGCCGCCCGTGGCCAAAACCACCGCATCGCCCAGCAGTGTGCTGATCTCGCCCGTCACCAGGTTGCGCACCACCACGCCGCGCGCCTGCCCATCCACAACAATCAGGTCAAGCATCTCCGTGCGCGGCATCATGGTCACCGCTCCGGCGTAGACCTGCCGCTCCAGCGCCTGATACGCGCCCAGCAGCAGTTGCTGGCCCGTTTGCCCGCGCGCATAAAAGGTGCGCGAAACCTGCGCCCCGCCAAAGGAGCGGTTGCTCAGCGTGCCGCCGTACTCGCGCGCAAAGGGAACGCCCTGCGCCACGCACTGATCGATGATGTGGTTGCTGATCTCCGCCAGCCGATGCACATTGGCCTCGCGCGCGCGGAAGTCGCCGCCCTTGACGGTGTCATAGAAGAGGCGATGCACGCTGTCGCCGTCGTTCTGGTAGTTCTTGGCGGCGTTGATGCCGCCCTGCGCGGCAATCGAGTGCGCGCGGCGCGGCGAATCCTGAAAGCAGATGCAGGTCACGTTATAGCCCAGCTCGCCCAGCGTGGCCGAGGCCGATGCCCCCGCAAGGCCGGAGCCGACGACGATAATTCTGTGCCTGCGTTTGTTGGCGGGGTTGATCAGCTTCAGATCGAAGCGCGCCTTTTCCCACTTCTGTTCAATAGGTCCGGAAGGAATTTTTGCGTCGAGTTTCATTTATTTCACCACCTCCAGCAACACGCTGATTGGAACCGAGATGAAGCCCAGAGTGATGGCGGTGGCCAGGACCACAGCCGCCTTGTTCAAAAGCGGAGTGTAGCGGGGATGGCTGAGGCCGAGAGACTGAAACATCGCCGAGATGCCGTGGCTCAGATGGAAACCCAGCAAACTGACCGCGAAGATGTACCAGGCCGAGACCCACCAGACCTGAAAGCCCGCGACCACGTTGTGATAAACATCGCCCTCGATGAACTGCGACCCCGGATGAATCACGCCCGCGGTGAATTGCAGCAGGTGGAAGACGACGAAGGCCAGAACGATGGGGCCGCTCCAATACATGGTGCGCGCGGCGTAGGAGGCGGCGATGGCCTCTTTGCGCGCGTAGGCGACCGGGCGGGCCTTCTGGTTCAGCATCCACAGTTGCACCGCCGCCAGAACATGAAGAAACACCGCCAGCGCCAGCGCGGCGCGCACCGGCCACAGCAGCTCTCCAACGCTGTGCAGCAGGTGGCCGTAGGCGTTCAAATGCTCCGGGCCGGCAAAGATCTGCAAGTTGCCCAGCATGTGTCCAGTGACGAAGGCAAAGAGAATCGCGCCGGTTACGCCCATCACGATCTTCTTGCCGTTCGTCGATTGCCAGAAAGTTGGCGCGCGCCGGGAGCGTGGGCCAAATGAAGTTCCGTTCATCGAAGTTTCCTTCCTGAATTAGGGTGCCGTTTTGCTGCCGTAGGTTGCTGTTTCGCTGCCCGTGGTTCATCGGGCTTTACAGGCTGCGAAATCCTCTACTGGTTTTGTTTTGTAACAGGGCACGACTTTAGTCGGGCCGCAAGTGCCACAAAACAAACCTTGGGCTTTAGCCCCTGAGGGGTGGTTTCCTCCGGATTGCGGCTTCTGCTACGCGCCATTTGGAGCTTTTATCGAGGGCAGCTCTCAATAGCAGGCTGCCCTCGCATTGTATCGATTGTGAAGAGCCGCCGTCTACGGCAGGAGCCAGCGCATGGTGGTAAAAAAGTTTTTTTCGTTGCCGCGCGGGGCCAAACCACTCGCGCCGGCCGCCAAACCTCCTGTGCCGGACCACGTGGTGCGCTCCACGTAATCGAACTCGGCGCCGAAGCGCACAATGCCGATGCTTCCCTTGTAGGCGTCGTAATAGCTGTAGAGTTTGGCGTTCCACAGGTCGCGGTTGTTGCCGGTGCAGGTCGAGCTGACGCCGGCCGCCTCGGCCAGCGCCGCGGTCTCATAGTAGCAGCCGGTGTTGGTGGCCGTGGGCAGGCCGTAGCCGGCCCGGGTGGCGCCGCTGGCAAGGTAGGTGGTCCGTCCGTAATACTCATTGCCGAAGAACGTATCGATCTCCACCTTGGGCGTGGGATGAGTCTCAAATCCCGCCAGGCTGCTCAGGCCCAGGACCGTCTGCATATTCTGGCCGGTGGACTGAACCACAAAATCATATTGGCCGGAATCCGTGTAGCGGCTGATGCCCTTGCCAAAAAGTCCTTGCGCCATGAAATCGACCTTCTTGGCCACAATGGGAACGATCGCGCCAAAACCCGCGCCGCCGCCATAGGCATGATTGTCCACGCCAGCCACTGTCGCCGTCGCCACGTCGCGGTCGCGGAAGAGGCGCAGCAGGCCCTTGACTTCATAGTGGCCCAGCCGGGGATCGTCGTACGTCAGCTTGCCCAGAAGGTCCGGCGCCAGATTGGTCGAGTAGGTCGGCGTGTTGGTGCAGGTGGTCACCGGCGGAGTGGCCGTCGATGTACTGCAGGTGCTCACCAGGCTGTTGCCGTCCACCCCCGCGCCGGTGGAAGCCAGTCCGGCCACCGCGGTGTTGGTGTTGGTGGCGCCGCTGTTGAGATAAGAGGGGTTATCCAGCGAAAAAGCGGCGTTGAGCTTGGAGCCGATCTGCCTGTTGAAGCGGAATTCCGCAAAGCGCCCCCAGTTGTAGCCGATCGAGTATTGTGCTTCGATGATGTTGGGTATCCACGTCAGGCCAGGATCAGCCTCGGTTCCCTTGCGGTTCAGCGTGGTCAGGTTCCACATCTGCCCGCCGGTAATTGTCCATCCATCGGCAAACTTGACGCGCGACCAGGCCATGCGCAGGCGTGGATTGTAGCTGGTGCTCTGGTTCGGGTTGGAGCTAGGCCCGGTGCCGAAAAAGTCCATCTCGAAGTAACCGGTGATCTTGGCGCTGCCGGCGTCGGCGTCGGCGCGCAGCGAGATGCGCGTGTTGCGCGCCGTTTCGCCAAACTCGGTCAGCTTGGTGTTGGCCTGGCCAGCCAGCGGAATCGTATTGAAGGTGGTGGCCAAATCCGAGAGTGTGGCGTGGGAGCGGAAGTAGGTGGACATTTCCAGGAAGCCGCCCGGCTTGATGCGAATGCCCTTGTAGGCCATGCTGTCCGGATGGTCCAGTTCGGCGAGCTTCTTGGCGTGCGTCTGGACGGTCGCGTTCGTCGCGGTCAGCGCATTTTCCGCCTGGGTCAGGTCGGCTTGAATCTTCTGCGCCTGCTGCGCGTCGTTGGCCTCCACGGCCGCGGCTTTGGCGTCTGCCGTCTGGGTGGCAGACAAGATCTGCTGGAGCTGCTGCTGGGTCTGCTGCAACTGCTGCTGCGTTTGTTGCAACTGCTGCATCAACTGCTGGGTTGCGGCCTTCTGCTCTTGAATCTCCTCCTGCAATGCTTGCAGTTGCTCGGCGACTTCGGCCTTCGTCTTGATCGCCAGAGGCTTGGGTTGTTCGCTCTCCGGTCGAGATGCGGGTTTGGCGGGCGACTGGCCAGGAATCATCGCCGGTGCGGCAACAAGAGCCCAAGCCAGAAGTGTGAGAATCAGAATGTTTTTACGCATGAAGCCTCCAAATGATTTGAACGGGAATGGTTGAGTTGAGAGTAAAACGCCATTAAAAAGTTGCTCCAATTCCGCCTGTTGCGGCAACGCCATATTCCGCGAATGTCACGGACGATCCCTGAGCCAGTCGCTTGGGCTGATTGAGTAGCTGACAATTTCGCCTCTATGGTGACCCGGTGAATCGGTTGAACAAGCGCTGCGTTTGCCCGGCGGAAGTGACTCACCGCTCTTCGGAATGGAAGAGAAAGCCTTTTCCTACTCTATGCTTGCCGCGCTGGATCATATGTATTCTCGAATACAGCTTCGATGGTTGCCTGATCAGGTTTGGCGCCGGTGCTGAGCAGGGCAATTGCTTTTGAACTATTTACGGAATCTATGGATCCGGCCTGAAAGAATCGCGCAATTAAAAATCTGTCCTCCTGAGCGGAGCGCAATTATAAACCTGTCATCCTGAGCGGAGCGCAATTAAAAATCTGTCATCCTGAGCGGAGCGTAGCGGAGTCGAAGGACCTGCGGTTGCTTTTCGGCGACAATCTCGTAATGCATTCGTGCCGGATCAATAAGGCCCAGGTCGATAAGAAATTCACTTGGTACGCGGCTCTCGACGTTTTGTAACAGGGCACGACTTTAGAGGCTGCGGAAAAACTCAATTCAGGCAGGTTTTGTAACAGGGCACGACTTTAGAGGCTGCGAAAAAACTCAATTCAGGCAAGTTTTGTAATAAGGGCACGACTTTAGAGGCTGCGGAAAAACTCAATTCAGGCAGGTTTTGTAATAAGGGCAC
>CAYVGW010000070.1:0-20052 GCA_964450895.1 uncultured Occallatibacter sp.
GCGGCTGCGATGATCTGCTGGAGGCAAACGGTTGTTATTTACGGATAAGTACTAAGCCGGCCTTCACGATCCAATCGCAGGTTTTTGAATGAGGGCTGGGGGCAAGCGCATTCTGCAGCGGATGCCCCAAGTCCGGATTTTCGGAGCTGGGAGAGCACGAACCTAAATCAGCCCGTCTCTAAAGCCTCAAATCTCTACTTCCCTTCCGCCTGCGTCTTCGTGATAAACGCCGCCACCCGGTCATGCAACTGCTTGAGACACTCGTCGCGCACATAAACCATATGGCCGGACTCGTACCAGTCGTACTCGATGTTCTTGGCCAGCGATTGCGGAATCGGCAGGTGTTTGTCTTCGTACTGCGCTGTAAAGAACGGTGTGGCCAGGTCGTAGTAGCCGCCGTTGACCATGATCTTCAGCCGCGGATTCATCTTCAGCGCCTCGGCCAGATCGGGGGCCACGTTGACGCTGACCGGGTTGCCGTTGTGCTTGAAGTCCCACGACGAGCCGTCAAAGAGCGCATGATCCAGATAGGTCTGGCCCTCGCCGTACTTCAGATCGCGCCGAACATAATCGTTGAAGAGCGAAACGTAGGCCGAGGAGATCGCCGAGCTTTGCGGATCGTACTCCGCGTACTCGCTCAGAGGGTTCAGGCTCGGCCCGCTGAAGCGCGTGTCCAGCCGCCCGGTGGTCAAATCCTGATCGTCCTGCAGGGTCTTTTCGAACTCGCCGCCGTTCACCCGCAGGTTGGCCTTGAGCAGGTAGGCGACGGGCAGGCCGGTGTACTCATGCAGCTTTGCGGCGACAGACTGCTTCTCTTCCGCGCCCAGGTCCGTGCCCAGCGCCAGCGCGTGGGAATACGGCCCCATCGCAAACTCTTCCACATCCTTCAAAAACGGCTCCAGAATCGTCTGGAGCGCAGCCTGCTGCCGTGGCAGTTTATTGTGGTACCAGGCCGTCGCCGCGTAGGTGGGCAGCGCCAGAATGTACGGCAGGTCCACGCCGGGATTGCCGCCGGGGCCATCGATGTCGGTGGTGAAGTTGAAGATCTGCGAGAGCAGGATCACCCCGTTCAGGTCAATGCTCATGCGGTTTTCCAGGATGTCGGCCAGCACCGCCGAGCGGGTGGTGCCGTAGCTCTCGCCAAAGATGTACTTGGGCGAGTTGTAGCGGTTGTACTTGCCCAAAAAGCGCTGAATGAAGCGGGCAAAGGCGCTGGCATCCTCATCGATGCCCCAAAAGGCCTTCTCCGCGTCCTTGCCGATCAGCCGCCCAAAGCCCGTGCCGGGCATATCGATAAAGACCAGATCGCTGGTGTCCAGCAGCGAGTAGGCATTGTCCACAAGTTTGTAGGGCGCGGCCGGCTGATGCTGGTCGCCCGCGGTGACCACGTGCTTGGGGCCGAGCGAACCCATGTGCAGCCAGACCGATGCGCTGCCCGGTCCGCCGTTGAAGAAGAAGGTCACGGGGCGGTCCTCGGCCTTGGCGTCTTTCTTGAAATAGGCCACGTAAAAGATGCGCGCTGTCGGCGCGGCGTCCTTAGGCTCTTTCGTCTCGTTCAGGGCAAGCTGGCTGCCGGCCTGCGGCTTGCCGTCCAGGCCAAGCTGCGCGTCTTGCATGTCGGTTGCGCCTACGGTAATTGTCCCGGCGATGGCTGTGTAGACGATCTTCTGGCCGCCCACCTCGACCGTGCCCTGCGTGGTGACCTCCGCCGGCGGCAGCTTCTCGGCGGTTTTGTCGGTGGCCTTGTCGGCGGGTTTATCGTCCTCCGCGCGGAGCAGCGCGGGCGCAAAAAAGAGGCTAGCCGCTAGCAAAGCGGCGAAAAAGCGGGGAATGCGAAACATTCTGAACCCTCCTGGTCAGATCATTTGTGATAGTTCAGTATATAGTTTGCGGAAAAACGGCCGGCGGCGGCTCAAATTCCAGGAATCCAAACAGGAATCTTGTTCCAGCCGCTTAAATCCTCACAATTCCGCTTTTAATTAAAACTCCCGTAACAATCCAGGCGGAGAATAGTAGACAGCAGGAAATCTGCAAGGGAGATCTACGTGAAGAAATCGTTGGTTGTCATGGGATTGCTGGTTGTCGCTTTGGGCGCGGCTCAGGCGCAAAAGTTGACCGGGGCGGGCGCAACCTTCCCCTACCCCATCTATTCCAAGTGGTTCAGCGAGTACAGCGCGGCGCACCCCGGCGTCGAGATCAACTATCAATCCATCGGCTCCGGCGGCGGCATCCGCCAGATGGTGGGCGGCCTGGTGGACTTCGGCGCCTCCGACGCTCCGGCCACCGATGAACAGTTGGCCCCGGCCAAAACCAAGCTGATTCATATTCCCACCGTGATGGGCGCGGTGGTGCCGATCTTCAACGTTCCCGGCATCAGCAACCTCCGCTTCAGCCCGGAAGTGCTGGCCGACATCTATCTGAACAAGATCACCAACTGGAGCGACCCGCGCATCGCCAAGGACAATCCCGGCGTGGCGCTGCCCAATCTGAAGATCATCGTCGTCCACCGCGCAGACGGCAGCGGAACCACCTTCATCTTCACCGACTATCTGAGCAAGGTCAGCCCGGAGTGGGCCAACGGACCCGGCAAGGGCGCTTCGCCGAGTTGGCCGACCGGCGTCGCCGGCAAAGGCAATGAAGGCGTGGCCGGCTATGTGCGCCAGCTCTCCGGTTCGGTAGGTTACGTCGAGCTGATCTATGCGCTGCAGAACAAGATCAGCTACGGCTCCATCAAGAATGCCGCCGGCAACTACGTGCAGGCCTCGATCGAGGGCGTCACCGCGGCCGCCGCCAGCATCAAGCAGTTCCCCGACGACTACCGCGTCTCCATCACCAACGCCCCCGGCAAGGATGCGTATCCGATCTCCAGCTTCACCTGGCTGCTGGTGCCGGTCAAGTCCGCCGACCCGGCCAAAGGCAAGGTCATCAAGGACTTGCTGAATTGGATCGTCACCTCCGGCGAAAGCGAAGCCGCCGCCCTCTCCTATGCGCCCCTTCCCAAGAATGTGGTGCAAAAGGAACTCAAGACCATCTATTCGCTGCAATAAGGTACTGAAAATAGTTAGATATGGATCGTCTGGTTTCCCACCCTTCCGCATCCTTTGCGGAAGGGTGGGAAATTAGGAACCCACCTTCCGCGACAGACCTCCATGTAGACCTTCGCGCTTTAGCCGTGCTACGATCGGCGACGGAGGAAAGATCATGCGCAAAATGCTCCGGATTCTGGTGGTTAGCGCCCTGGTTCTTTTGCCCGCATCGTCCTTTGCGGGCGAGAAGTACGACGGCAAGTGGCTGACAACGCTCACCTGTCCTGCCAAAGGCAACACCGACGGCTACACTTGGACGTTTCCCGGCACAATCACCGGCGGCGCCTTCCATGCCGAACACGGCACGGCCGGCGAACCCGGCTACCTGCTGATTGAAGGGCAGATCAAGGAAGACGGCTCCGCCAAGCTCTCGGCCAATGGCATCGTCTATTCCCGCCAATATGCCCGTGGCGTCCTGGCGCACAAGGGCGAGGAGTACAGCTACAACATCAAGGCCCAGTTCAAGGAAACCGAGGGATCAGGCGTCCGCGATCAAGGCCTGGGGATCGTGGGCCGCCCCTGCACCTTCGAGTTCGTCAAGCAATAACCCTAAAAACGGCTGATGAAGGGCCTTAAGAATGACCAACTGATTCAAATCAAAATGGGTTGCAAAGATTGGGGATTTCACCATTTGGGTGAGGTGCGGAGCAGTTCAAAACCCGAATTTGAGAAGGAGCCGAACAAGCGATAATCTCAACCGCGGAATTTTGCAGGGGCTAAAGCCCAGGTCTATTTTCAGACGTTTGCGGCCCGACTGAAGTCGTGCCCTTGTTACAAAGCAGATGGTTTCACGGGCTCCCAAACTCGACGCAAGACACGGATGTAGACGTTCAACAGCCGTTTTTAGGTTTTTAGGTTTATAGGATCAACCCATCCCGCTGTATCCAACTCGCCAGAAACTCCCCGATCAACCGGTCCACCAGCGCCATCAGGTGTTCGCCGGTGTGGGGAAGGAGAAAGGCCGCTGCCGCCTCATCCCAGTCCAGCTTGAAGCTGGTGGAGAGCGCCGAAATCCAGATCTGCCGCATCGGCGTGTTCGGCGTAATCACGAACTTGCCTGCCGGCTCCTCGAAGCAGACGTTCAGAACGCCATTCTGCTCGTCCACTTCAAAACCAGCATCGGCCTGCGCTTCGCGCGCAATCAGGTGCTGCATCAGCGCGTCGAGAGCGGCTTCGGCCACGCGGCGAAATTGCATTTCATCCAACATGCTCTCAGTCTACATCTTTCATCCAATGATCGTTGCAGCCCAACGCGACGCTTTGGACGACCGCAAGGAAGCAAGGGAGCAGGGCGTTGGCCTCGTCACTTTTCGCTAACCGCGCCGTGCTGCGCTTCAAGACCCTGGGGCGTGAAGATCTTCTCATCCATTTGCAGATTGAGTTTGAGATCGTCGATCACCAGGACGGTCCTGGTTCCATCGAGGAGGGAACTCATCTCGGTGCGGCGCGCTCCCCAAACCCCGGCGACACGCTTCAGTTGGCTGGCATGAAGGAGACGGATTTTCCTGCCCTGGCTGTCGTACAACTCGGCATGCACAATGACCGGAGCGTCTTGCGCAACCCAGTAATCAATGAACCGGTATTGCGAGCGGGACGGGTCCACCGGGACGGCTTCGATCTTGTAGGTCTTATGGCCATCGATGCTCTCGTTCCCGGCGATCAGGCGGTAGGAGAAATCGTCCAGCACACGCTCGGCAACGTCTTCAAAGGTGAAGTCAGTGCCGAGGAAGCGGGCCGACCGCTCCTGTGCAACGACGCTACGCACCCGCTGGGTGGCGGGGATATACATATATTGCCGAAGCGCGGCGCCGCGCTGTTTGAGGGAGAGAAGCGCCACGCCCCGGACCTCTTCGGGCGCGGTGAAGACGACCAGCGTCTTGCTGCCTTCGATGGTTTCCAGTCTGCGGTAGGTGAACTCCTTTTTTTGGAAATGCCCCTCTTTGTCGAAGACCTGAAAGGCGGCGCGCATGAAGGTAGCCGGGGTGTTGCTCTGCTGGTAGACGTTTTCCATGATTTTGCGGGCGTCTGGCGCGGCCTGAGCGGGAAGCAGCGCACCGGCGCAGAGCATGGCGCAAAGGCAGGCCGCAACTCGCTTCAAGCGCAATGGGAAGACAGGATTTCTATTCATAGCCGATAGCCTCGATCACTTGCATTTGCACCGCGCGGCGGGCGGGCAGCCAGGCCGCCAGCAGCGCCACGATGATTACCGCGGGGAGGGTGAGCAGAATCAACCCCCAGGGAAAGAAGAACGGAACCTCGTAGCCGGCGAGAACGGTGGAGACAGTGCGCGACATGAGCTGAATATTGAAGAATGCCGCAACCGAACCCACCATCACCCCGACGACCGAGATGGCCACCGCCTCCATCAGGACCATTTTGCGAATCTGGGAACGGTAGCCGCCTATGGCCCGAATAATACCAAACTCGCGGCGGCGTTCGGCCACGGAAACGACGAGCGTGTTGACGATACCCACGATGGCGACGAAGACCGCGACCACCAGTTGCATGTAATTCAAGAGGAAGAACTGATCGACCAGGCTTCCGATCCAGCGGCGAAACTCGGCGTTGGTATAGACCAGGGCATGTTCGGAGCCGGCGGTGAGGCGTTCGATCTTGCGCTTGACCGCGGTCGAGTCTTCACCGGGTTTCAGGCTGATGTCGATAAAGTCCACGGCATCGTCGCGCCAATAGTGTTTGTAGAGGGCGCGGTCCATGAAGATGGAACCTTTGTCGGAGCGGTAGTCTTCGACGATGCCGAGGATGGGCAAAACGAGCGAGCCGGAGGGCGCGTTGAGCAAGACGCGATCCCCAACGCCGCGCCGCCAGCGGGTGGCGAAGTTCTTGGAGACCAAAACGCCCTGGCCGCGCGGCAGCAAATCCTGCGCCTGTTTCCGATTGCCGCCTTGAATGGCCCCGGCGGCGCGATTCAGGAAGCCTTTCATCTCCATGGAAACGACGGCGGCGGTGTCGCCTTGAAAGGGAATGAAGGTGAAGCGGACGTTTTCGACGCACTTCACTTCGGGCAGCGCGGCAATGTTGTGCCCAAGATCCTCGCTGAAGTGGTAGGAGGTGGAGCGCAGCAAGGTGGAGGTGGCCACAATGAGATCGGCATTGAGCATATTGCGGGTCCATCGGTCGATCATGTGCTTGTAGCTCTGGATGTACCCGGCTGTGGAGAAGACAAACATGAGGCCGACCATCAAGGCGCCGACGGTGGCGGAACTGCGGCGGGGGGACTGGATCATGGTATCGGCGGCCAGCGCTCCCTCCGCGCCTCCGGCCCCATCCATCACCGGGCGAATCAGCCGGGCTGCGCCGTGGACCATCGAGGGCAAAAGGATGTTAAGGCCAAGGAGCATCAGAACGGCAAACAACAACTGAAGGGAGAATCCCACGCCCACGCGCGCGGAAGTGAACTGAACCAGCAGCGAAGTGACAAGCAGCAGAGAGAGGCCCAGGGCAATGCGCTTTCCGCCGAGAGCCGATTCTTTCTGGCGGGTTTCGATGTTGTGGAGGGCGAGAATCGGATCGAGATGGGCGGCGGCGCGCGCCGGGAACCAGGCTCCGAGAAGGGAGGCGGCGATGCCCAGGGCCAGCGACGTCAGCATCAGAGCGGGATGAAGCCGAGGCGCGACGGCAGTGGAGATGACGCCGTAGACGGAGGCGGCGATGGAGGCCATCACCTGATTGGCCGCGGCGGCCAGATAATAGCCTGCCACGATACCGGCGGCGGAGCCGAGCAGGCCCATGAGCAGCGCCTCGGTCATGAACATCAACTGGATGCCTGCGCGTTCAACGCCGATGGCGCGCAGGATGCCGATCTCCTTCCAACGCTGGTTCACGGCAATGGTAAACGAGTTGAGGATGATGTAAACGCCCACCAGCAGGGCGATAAAGCTGGAAATCAACATGCCCAGGCGCATGGCGGTCACGGTGCTTTCCAGGGCTTGGCCCCGCATCTGCGGACGAACGGCTTCGATGCCCGCGGGCAGGCGCGCGCGCAGTTGCTGTTGCACGGCGTCCACGGAGATGGACGGGGCGTTCATCAAGTCGATGCGATCGAAGTTCCGGCCCCGGTTGAAGACCACCTGGGCGGAAAAAATGTCCATGACGGCGATATTGCCGCCGAAGACCTCGCCGATTCCCACCGGCTTGAAGAGTCCCTGGACGATGAAGTCTTTCTTCCCATGCGAGGTGAAGAGGGGCAGGTGGTCGCCGATGCGCAAGCCATGACGCCCGGCAAAGGATCGGGAGAGGAGGATGGAGTTGGGCTGCGCCAGATAGGTGAGGGGATCGGCGATCTCGGTCTGCGCGCGATCGAACTCATACTGGCGCAACTGCTGGTCGCCGGTGGTGTCAACGCCCAGAATCAGCAGATTGCCTTCGTCCGCAAAGGCGGTGTGGACCGTCACCTCAATCACCGGCTCGGCCAGTTGCACGCCGGGCGTGGCGCGCACGGTTTCCAGCGTCTCTTCCGGGAATCCGGATTCTCCGGTGGTCACTTCCAGAGTGGACTTGCCTGCCAGGCGCTCGACGGTGAGCGCGAGCGAATCCAGCAGCGCGGCGTTGGCCGTACTGACCGCAAAATACACGGCGACGCCGAGGGCGATGGCCAGCGTGGTCATGGCGATGCGCAGCCGGTGGGTACGCCACTGGCGCGAAGAGACTTGCCAAAGCGCCCCAATCATCATGGGCAGCCTGCCGGCGCGGCGTCGGCGCGCTCATCCCGCACGATGCGCCCGTCCTGCAAGGTGACGATCCGATTGCAATAGCTGGCGGCTTGTTCGTTGTGCGTCACCAGCAGGAGGGTACTGCCATATTCCTTCTGAAGCCGGTCGAGCAGGCAGAGAATTTCTTCTCCCGAGGCGGAGTCGAGGTTGCCGGTTGGCTCATCGCCCAGCAGCAAGGGCGGCTTGAAGATGAGCGCGCGGGCAATGGCCACCCGCTGGCGTTCGCCGCCGGAGAGTTCGTCGGGACGATGGAGCCTGCGGTCTTCCAGTCCTACGTTTTCCAGCATCGCGGAGGCGTGCAGTTCGGCCTCCTTGCGGGAAAGGCCTTGCAAGCGCAGCGGCAGCGCCACGTTCTCGATGGCGGTCAAGGTCGGCAACAGATTGAAGGTCTGAAAGATCATGCCAATCTTTTCGCGCCGCAGCCGGGTACGCTTGTCGTCGCTGAGCTGGGAGAGTTCGGCGCCCTCGAAGCGGACCGAGCCGGAGGTGGGCTGATCCAGGCCGCAGATGAGATTGAGGAGTGTGGATTTTCCCGATCCGGATGGACCCATGACCGCGACACGCTCGGCGGCGCCGATCTGCAAGCTAATGTTGTTCACCGCCAGGACAGCTTTTCCTGTCCCATAGCTTCGGGAGACATTAGTCAGATCGATCACTGAGAATCCCCTTTCCCTCGTGTGGCGTCCAATGTACTACAGTCGCAAATAAACGGAATCGGAGGGAGCAGGGGCGATTATTGATCCGGCACGAATGCAATGCGAGATTACCGCCACAATGCAACCGCAGGTCCTTCGACTCCGCTGCGCTCCGCTCAGGATGACAAATTATTTATCTCGCAATCCTTTCAGGCCGGATCAATAGGCCCGCTCCTTTGTCTCGCTTCCATAACTTCTTCAAATACAACTGTAGCATTCGTCACAATGGAGTGATCGGCCCAATGCGCTGGCCGTGGGTTCAAGCAAGAAGCACGGTTCAGAGCCACAAGCGGAGAGGAACCGGTCATGAAAGAAAAGATAGGATTTCAGGGTTTGGATGTCCATGCCGAAACGATTGGCCTCGGCATGGCAGAACCGGATGGCGGCGTGCGCAGCCTGGGAAGCATTGCCAACCGCGCGGATTGAGTAACCATGGAAATGCTCTAGCCCTGGGCTTTAGCGTGGGGCAGGCGAAACCAATAGTTTATCCGGAGTCCCGAACAAGGGACGGCGCAATCTCCGGCGCCAGCAGGTCGGCCATGGTTTCGCGGCGGCGGATCAGTTTTGCTTTTGCGCCCTCGACGAGTACCTCGGCGGGACGCAGGCGCGTGTTGTAATTCGAGCTTTGCGCCATGCCGTAGGCTCCGGCGTCGAGGATCGCGATCAAGTCTCCCGGCTCCAGCGGCGGGAGCGGGCGGTCATGGGCAAAGAAGTCGCCCGACTCGCAGATCGGCCCCACCACATCCACCACGCGCGGCTTCCCTTCCCTCACCCGTACGGGCACAATCTCATGATGCGCCTGATAGAGCGCCGGACGGATCAGATCGTTCATCCCGGCGTCGGTAATCACGAAGGTCTTTTTGCCGTTGCGCTTGACCTGCAAGACGCGCGCAATCAACGCCCCGGCTTGGGCCACGATAAACCGCCCCGGCTCCATCATCAACCTGCCCTCGAAGCCGCCGAGGGCGGACTCCACGGCCGCTGCATACTTGCGCACGGATGCCGCCGCGTCAAAGCTGCCGGAGTGGTAGTCAACGCCCAAGCCGCCGCCCGCATCCACGGCGCTCAGAGCTATCCCCGCGCGCTTCAATTGCCGCTCGAGCTTCATCACCCGCTCCATCGCCGCGCCGAAGGGAGCAGCGGAGCGAATCTGCGAGCCGATATGCACGCTGACGCTGTGCGGCTCCAGCCATGGATTGCCGGCCGCGCTCTTGTAAATGGCCAGCGCCTGTCGAATATCGACGCCGAATTTATGCTCGCGCAGGCCGGTCGAAATGTAGGGATGCGTCTCGGCGAAGACATCGGGATTGACGCGCAGGGCGAAGCGGGCCTTCCGCTTGAGCTTGGCGGCGCGGCAGGCGAGCAGGTCCAGCTCCGCCGCGCTCTCCACGTTGAACTCCAGAATGCCCAGCTTGAGCGCCTGATCGATCTCCGCCTCAGTTTTACCCGCGCCGGAAAAGACCACGCGGCCCACAGCCTCCGGCGCGGCAGCCACCACGCGCGCCAACTCGCCGCCGGAGACGATGTCAAAGCCCGCGCCTGCCTCGGCCAGCAGCTTGAGAATCGCCAGCGCGGAGTTGGCCTTTACCGCGTAGCAGACCAGATGCTCGCGCTGCGCGAAGGCTTGCTGAAAGAGGCGGAGGCGCTCGACGATCTGATCGGCGGAATAAACGTAGAGCGGCGTCCCGTGGCTCTTGACGAGCGCTTCCACGGAAACTTTGCCGCAGTGCAGCGCGCCGCCGGTTTGCGGCAGATGAAAGGGGCGCGGGGATGAGGTCGAAGATTGAGTCAAGAGAGGCTTCCCAAAGGAGATGTCCTCTCTTGAGCCTACAGCATTTCCGCGTTTGATTCGAGCAACTGGCGGCGCATGAGGCGGTCGCGCAGATAAGACCACGCCGAAGTCCCCACAAAGAAGGACAGGATATACGAACACGTCATGACCACAAGATATGAAGGATGTTCCTGATAATCTCGATCACTCCATAAACCTCGATGCAAATATTGTTGATAAAGGTCGGATAATTTGTAAGTTAGAGAATTGCCCGCGTACAAAATCGCAACCGCGACAAAAACAACCGCCGATTCCATGCGCCGCTTGCTAGTCCACATCGAGGCAATCACAAAGCAGAGTGACACAGCCGCACACACGGCCAGAATGTTTGGTTGCCAACAGAAATAAAGTGCCGCAGCGCAGATTGCCGTCCAAGCAAGCGCCATTTGCATCGTCCGCTCTCGGAGGCCGTAGCGAATCGCCGCATAGACTGAGAGGATGCACAGCATAGGAGCAACCATATTGATTTCAAAAAGAACCCATATCCACCACGTGTGTCCCGAATGGTCCTGCAGATGGCCGATTAGCACGTTTCTCATTGTCGGCGTAAAGAAAAATTGCATCGTCTGCGCTGTTACAAAAAGCGCCCCCCAAAAGGCCACGGGCCTTCGCCAAAAGAGCGAAAGCGCGACTCCGAAGACCGAAAGCCAGAGCCACAACTTTCCCTTCTCCTTCTCCGTTTCGAACAAGTCGCCGACCATGGCGGCGGCTCGTTCTTTGGTTGTAAGCCGGCAGAAAATCCATTCAATAGCTGAAGCAGTACGCATGTGCGCCTCCAAGAATATCCAATCCGTTGAGCAGGCTTTGGTAAGCCCTCTGCGCGCTGATCACGGCGTCAAGGCCGGCCTTGGTCAACGCAAAGTATCGCTTGGCTCGGCCGCCCCGCTGCGGGGTGGCTTCCCCAAGCCAGGAACGCACGACGCCTTTTTCTTCCATGCGGTCCAACGTTGTGTAGAGCGCTCCCGGAGCCGGATCGCGGCCCGTGCATTTGGCGATCTCGGAGCGAATCGTGACTCCGTATGCATCCGTTTCCAGACGCAGAATCGCCAAGAGAACAACCTGTTCAAATTCACCGAGAGTGATCGGCTTCGCCATAATAACTACAATGTAGTTTATCTCGCGAAATGTGTCAAGTGGATGAATAAAAAACTTGGTAGCCCTGTTCAGTACACTGATGCGGGATCAACGCTGCGCGCTTCGCCTCGGCCCGCAGTTCCAGAATCGCCTGCGATGAGTTGGCCTTTACCGTGTAGCAGACCAGAAGCTCGCGCTCCGCGAAGGCCTGCTGAAAGAGGCGGTATTTTCCGAGCCAATTCTTCATTTATCATCGATATAGGCATGTACTCACTCTTTCGTCTTCTCTTCAAAAGCGCCTATTGGCGCACCATTCTGCGCAAAGCCACGTATGTCGAAGCTGGGCGGAGCCTGCTGCGCGCGCACAAAGACAAGCGCGCCCGCAAGCATCTGCTGCGCCTTGGGCTTCTGCTGCTGACGCCGGCGCTGTGCATCGGCTATCTGGCCTTGCTGGCCGGCACTGGAGCCTTGTACATCCTTCCGCTGGTGATTCCGGTGATCTGGTGGATGAATCGCAGTACCAAACAAGCTGGCGAGACCTTGCACATTGCGCCCACGCCGGAGCCGGTGCGGCGCGAATTGAGCGAAGAGGAAAGCAAGGCCATGCGCCACAGATTTGCCCAGATGGCGCTGTTGATCGCCGCCATGGTGGACCGCGCGGGAAGCGAAAAGTACCTGAAGGAAAAGGAGCTTCCGCCGGGGATCGAGCCAGCCTCGCGCAGAACACATCTGGAATTGCTGAAGAAGTATGAGCTTTGGGAGAATATGGCCCGCTCGGACCGGGAGGCGATGATGATGCCCGACGGCCACTGGGAGTGGCCGCTGATCAACCGCGTCACCATGGCCATGGAGCCGCTGCGGCTGCTGCGCTGGATACTGCGCATCGACTTTCATCTGCCGCTGATCGGGCAACAGCTCAGAGGCGACTTCAGCCTGGCGCATGAGATTGTGCTGGCTCCGGAAAAGCTCTTCGAGGGAAAGAACCTGGCCACCGAAGAGATGATGGAGACGGGACGCGATGCCGCCGACCACTTCTTCCAGCGCTGCCTGGCCGAGGCCATCCACCGCGGCTATTACAATCCCAACGACGAGGGGATGACCGAGCGTGCGCGCCGCTTGGCGCAGGCGCTGGCCGGCAAGCAGGACCGGGATTTTGTGTTGGGCACGCAGTTGGTCAGCGAGGCCGGCAAGGATGAGGTTCTGTGGGCGACGAACCTCTCGCAGCGGCGCCGGGACTTTCTTCACTGGATGATCGGACGCATGAAAGCGGCCAAGCCTCCCGAGCCGCCGATGGTCTGCGTCGCCGGCGAGTGACCGGCTCAGCCTTTGCGCGCTTCGGCCTCGGCCAGCCATCCGCGGCGCAGCTTCTCTTCGGGAATGTTGGAGAGGTAGGGCTTGATGTCGAGGATCGGCGTGCCGTCCAGCATATCCACGCCGCGCACGTGAAGCAGGGCGCCTTCGCGGCGGAGCAATTCAACGACAGTCAGCGCAATGGGATTGGGGCGGCGGGGCGAGCGTGTGGTGAAGAGGCCGTGCGGGCGGTTGTCGGAGGGCGGCGTGACCATCAGATCGAAGCCTTCGGAGCGGTCAAAGGCCCAGAGCACAATCAGATGCGAATAGCCCTCGATGCCGGTAAGCCCCTCGGCAAAGGCGGGCAGAATCTCCAGCACGCCCTCTTCCGGGTGCTTGGCCCCCAGGCCCTTGGGAATCGCGGCAGCATCGTTGAAGGGCGAGTGGACATAACCAATCGGCTTCGGTGTGAACATTCTGGCCTCTATTCATCATCCTAATCTTCACCGGCGTTGCCGGTCCATGGTTACCCTACACCGGTGTGGGCGGGGACGCCCACACGACAGCCGGACTGGAGACCGGCGCTACAGGTTACTCGTTCACGGCTGCGCATGGCGGACAAGCCACTCGTTGAAGAGCGCGGCGACCTTTTCCGGTTGCTCGTAGGCGGCAAAGTGGCCGGCGTCGGGCAGGAGATGGAAGTCGCAGCCTCCGGGCGCGGCACGGAAGACTTCCATCTCTTGGGGAGCGACACCGGGGTCTTCGCCGCCGGCTATCGCCAGAATAGGAACGGTGATCGTCGCCACGCCGGGCACGGAATCGGGCCGCGTGGCCAGTCCCGCCTGCACGGCTGCCAGCGCCTCTGCCGTCAGCATCATGCGGGCGCGCAGTTCAGCCACAATCTGCGGATGGTTCCGGCGGGCCGTTGCCCCGATCAGCGTCTGCGTCATGCCGTCATAAAGCGTCGCGATGTTGCCGGCCCGCGCCTGGGCGATGGTGGCGGCGCGCCGGGGCTGGTTGGCCACGGCGTCGGGCTGCGGCTTGGAGCAGACAAAGGCCAGCCCGCGCACCCGCTCCGGCGCTTGACGCCAAATCTCCAAAAGGACATAGCCGCCGATGGAACAGCCGGCAAAGAGTGCCGAGGGCAGTTTCAAGTGGTCCAGAAGGGCGAGCACGTCCGCAGCCAAACGCGCCATCGTCAGAACCGGCGCATCAGGCGTGAGCATAAAGCCGCCCGCCGGCAAAGCGCCCAACTCCGAGCCGCCATGGCCACGCAGATCGGGGACAATCGCGCGCACGCCGGGCAGCTTCTCGGTGAGCGGTTGCCAATACGCGCCGTCCAGAGGCGTTGGATGAAGAAAGACCACCGGCAGGCCCGTGCCGGAGTCGCGGAAAGCAAGAGTTGCGCCGTCGCTTTGGTAGGTAGCATTCATAGCAATGAGGATAACCTAGGTCCGCGGCATGCCCTCTTCGGGAATGCCGATCCAGCAGGCTACGTAGCCCACGGCAACGATTCCGCCGGAGCAGAAGAGCGACACAACCGCGATGATGCGGACGATCGCCAGATCCCAGCCATACGCTTGCGCCAAGCCCGCGCAGACCCCGGCGATCTGGCGGCCCACGATGGGGCGAACCAGCGGCCTGCCGGGAAAGAACGGCGCGGCAGGCACAACCGCGCCGCAGCTTGAGCAGAATCGCGCGGTGGGCGGCAGCCCAGCCCCGCAGCGTGAACAGAAATTGGCCATCGTCAAACCCTCCATCAGAATCTCTTGATCCATGCACAGATACGCAAGCCGAGGCGCGGAGGTTCCATTCCGGCGTATTCGTCAGCTTTCCCGGAACGGCGTGCGCAGCCGTTTGCGGGCGGTGTCGGCGCGAGAGGTGTTGGGGCCGGCATCGATGGCCATTTGGTAGTCTTTGACGGCCAGCGCACGCTCACCATTCAGGTCACGGCACTCGCCAGCGGCCAGCAGGGACCGAATCTTCAGTTCCGGGGCAACATTTTTCGTCCAGGCGGCCTGCTCGTAGGCCAGCGCCGCTTCGCTATAGTGGCGCTGGCCGCGTAGGGCGTCGCCCAGGCCGAAGTAGGCCAACTCCAGCCGCGCCTCGGCAAAGTAACCCGGCTTGACGCTGGCGGCGAGCAACTCCCGGTAGGAATCCACGGCGGCCATCCCCTCGCCCGCGTCTTTGCGCAGGTTGGCCTCTTCCAGGCAGAAGAGGAAGTCGTGCGGGTACTGGTTGCGGAGGCCGCGCACCACCTGAATCGCCTCCTTGTAGCGGGCCTCGCGGCGCAAAAAAAGGGCAATCACCGTGCGCGCCTCGACGCTGGTGACCACGCCGCGATTGGCTGCGTCGTTGAGCATGGCCAGCCCTTGCGTCTTGGAGCCAGTGATGCCGGCAAAGCCGATCAGCAGCTTGAAGGGCCAGGGCAGCGCGCCCACCACGTACTCGTAGACCCCCGCCACCAGCTTGGCGTCCACATACTCCGGGTCCATTTGCAGCACGTCATTCTCGTCGTCCTTGGCCTTGGTGGCCAGCCGGAAGCCCGCGCCGTAAGCTCGCTCGACCATGGCCAGATAGGTGCATTTGAGGCTATAGACCCAGCCGCGTGCATAGAGAGCGTCAATGTCGCCGGGGTTGCGGTTGAGCCGCCAGTCGGCTTCGTGAATGGCTTCATCGGCCAAGCTCAGGATGCGGTCGCGGACCTTGGGATCTTCCTCGACGGCATGGCGGCCGGTGAGGAAGCCGTCGTTGGCATAGAAGGTGGTGTCCAGCAGATCGAGCCGGTAAAGCTCCTGGAAAAGCTCGGCGTTGAGCAGCAGCGCGGTGGCCTGCGGATCGCCGGGATGCGCCGCATGAAAACGCCCAAAGCGCTCCACCGCACCCGGATAGTCCAGGTTATAGAAGCGCTCGAAGGCCTCGCGCACCAGCGGGTCGCGGTTCAGCGGATTAGAATGCACCGCGTGGCTCACGGCAGGGGCTGCCCAACCCATGCTGGTCAAGGCCAGCAGTACAGATCCCCAAGCCCATCGACGCACCCGCAACCATCCTGTCATCAACTTAGAAACTCCTGCATTCTAGGATGATTCTATGCGCCTCACAAGCCTCCGGCAAAATACGAAAAGAGCAGAGAGCAGGGTTGGGACGGCTGGCCTACCTCGATCCGCACTCCTGTTTGAATTTTGCAAGCGGCACCCCAGAATAGATTTTTCAGGGACTTTGGGGCCTTGAAAGCCCTTTCTTCGCAGCCCGATCAGCCCCTAGAAAAAGCTACATTTGCGGCAGCAGCATCCGCAGCAGCAGAAATCCGCCAACGCCGGCAAAGAAGACCAGCGCCATGCGAATCCCCGGCTCGCGGTTGACCTCCGGAACCAGGTCGGTGGCGGCCACGTAAAGTGCCACGCCCGCCGAGACCGGCAGCCCAAAGGTGAGCCAACTGGGCACCAACTGAATCACCAGCACGCCGGCCAGAGTTGCTACGGCAAGCGCTACGGCAGAAGAAAGAGCAGAGCTCCGCGAACGTCCGCTGGCCAGCATCACCGAGGCCATGGTGAAGCCCTCCGGCGCCTTGTGCAAGAGGATCGCCAGAAAGATCAGCCAGCCCAGCCAGCCCGAAACCAGAAAGCCGGAGCCGATGGCCACGCCGTCAAAGAGTGCATGCAGGCTCAGCCCGGCCAGCACCGAGTTACCGGTATGGTGCGAGACAAACTCGCCCTGGTGCGTCTCCTCGCCAAAGTGGAAGTGGGCGTTGATGGTGTGCTCCAGCAAGTGGACAAAGCAGTAGCCGCCCATGATGAGGCCCGGCCCCAGGATCGAGCCGGGATTCAGCTTCAGCCCCTCCGGCACCATCTCGATGACCGCCGTGGCCATCAAAAAGCCCGCGCCCAGCGCGACAAAGTAGCGCAGGTAGCGCTCGACCCCCCGCGCCCGCACCAGCACAAACCCGCCCGCCACATCGGCCAGCGCGGCAATCGTTCCGAGAATGAGAGAGAGCTTCAGCAACGTTTATTCCTTGTTCTTTCCAATTCTATCAATCAAGCCAAAAATTGTAATACCTGCCCTCTATAAATCTGTCATCCTGAGCGGAGCGCAGCAAAGTCGAAGGATCGGCGGTTGCTATTGTCTTTGTCTTTGCTCTTGTTTTTGCATTTTTCTGGCAATATCCAAAACACTGTCATCCTGAGCGACCGGAGCGCAGCGAAGGGAGTCGAAGGACCCGCGGTTGTTTTTGTTGTTGCTCTTGTTTGCTGCAAATCTATCAAACCCAATCAATCGAGCTATAAGTCGTATCGTAATACTGTAAGGTTGTTTCTATGCGATTGAAAACACGCAGAATCTTCAAATGGATTGGCTTGACCTTCGGCGGGATTCTGTTGGCGACCTTGTTTGTCTTTGTTCTTGCCTTTGTAGATACCTTGGGTTATTTTCATGAACCGCCCCTTCGGCTGGTACAAAGTGGCAAAGTCGTAACCGTTCACGTTGAGACGCTTGGTGAGTATCCATCGACGGTTGGCCATGTGCGCATTGCTGAAGACGCTTCAGGGAAGGTTGTTTTTGAAATGAGGGCCAAAAAGGAATTCATCGGGAAAATGGCGGCGCAATTGCATTATTTTCAACTTGCTGTTGGCGAAAACTCTGCTAAAGCTATCGATCCAGAGGGGAGTATCTACAACCTGGTCGAGCCGCGCGGGATGGATACCTTTACTCTCAGACCAGGCATCAAGTACCGGCTGAGGATTTGGGGCGATTCGTGGACATATAGCGAAAAGAGCTTCAAATTCTAATCGTGCGTTGTATGTTTTTTGGATTGAATGGATGCGAGAAGCACGAAAAGCAACCACAGGTCCTTCGACTCCGTTGTGCGCAAAGAACGCGCCCAACTCCGCTCAGGATGACAGTTCTTTGGTGGCTCGAACTGCTCCCGATAACAGCGCTGTTTACTGCGCGGGATTAACGATGAAAACCAGCGTAGTGCAAACTGCTTGTCATCGTCAACGATTTGCGATAGATTCCTCTCCATGGACGAGAAAATCTATTTCACGTACATCGTGGCCAGCCGGAGCCACACGCTTTATATCGGCGTGACAGGCGATCTGCGCAAGCGCGTCTTCGAACACAAGCAACGGAAGCACATGGGGTTCTCCGATACATATAACTGCAACCGGCTGGTCTGGTTCGAGCGGTTCACCGGGCCGAATAGCGCAATCGCGCGGGAAAAGCAGTTGAAGGGATGGATTCGCGCGAAGAAGATTGTATTGATTGAAAAGAGTAATCCGACTTGGAACGATCTGAGCGAAGGATGGTACGGAATCGATCCGACCTTGGACAAGCAGGGGTTGCCATTGCATCGGAATTGAAAAGTAAAAGCAAGTACAAAAGCAAATGCAACCGCAGGTCCTTCGACTCCGTTTGTCGCAAAGAACGCGCCAAACTCCGCTCAGGATGACAGTATTGGGGGATTGTAAGAAAAAAGCAAAAGCAAAAGCAACCGGAGGTTCTTCAAAGGGCACAAAATCACCCGCTGTGCCGGACTATCACCCGCTGTGCCGGATGTGCATCACGTCGCCGTCCTGCACCACGTACTCCTTGCCCTCCAGGCGCAGCGTGCCTTTGCTGCGCGCGGCGGCTTCGGAGCCGGCGGCCAGCAATGCGTCCCAGCGGATCGTCTCGGCACGGATGAAGTGATGCTCCAAGTCAGAGTGAATCGCCCCGGCTCCCTGCGGCGCCTTGGAGCCGGCGGGAATCGTCCAGGCGCGGCACTCGTCCTCGCCGGCGGTAAAGAAGCTGATCAGCCCCTGCAACTCGTAGCTCTTGCGGATCAGCCGCACCAGGCCGCTCTCATGCAGCCCGTAGCTCGACAGGAACTCCGCCGCCTCCTCGTCGTCCATCTCGGCCAGCTCGGCCTCGACCTTGCCGCAGATGGCCGTCGCGCCGGCGTTGGGCCGGTGCGCCACATCGTCCAGCTTGAAGCGGCTCACCGCCGCCTCCAGATCATCGCCCAGCGTCATGCTTTCGCCGATATTCAGCGCGTAGAGGATTGGCTTCTGGGAGAGGAACATGAAGCCCTTGATGAGCTTCCGCTCCTCGTTGGTCATCTCCAACTCGCGCAGCGGCGTCTCCTGCTCCAGCGCCTCTTTGGAGCGCAAAAGTAGCGCCTGCTCATGCTCCAGATCGTTGGTGCGCCCCTTTTTCAGGTCTTTTTCCAGCCGCTCCAGCCGCTTTTCCACCTGCGTCAGGTCGCTGATCATCAGGTCAAACTCGACACTCTTGATGTCGCGCAGCGGGTCGATGGGTCCAACGTGGGCGATGGACTCCTCCTCGAAGGCCCGCAGCACGTGAATCAGCGCGTCCACGTTGCGCAGGCTGGTGAGGAAGGCCGTCTCCTTGAGCGCCTCCTGCCCGATGGCCGCCACGTCCACGAACTCCACCGAGGCGTAGGTCGTCTTCTTGGGCGAGTAGAGCGCCGACAGCTTGTCCAGCCGCTCGTCCGGCACGCGCGCCACGCCAATATGCTCCTGGCGGCTGAAGCCCCGCTCCTCGAGCTTGGCCTTGGTCAGAATCTTGAACAGAGATGTTTTGCCCACCTGCGGCAGGCCGATGATGCCAGTCTTCATGTATTGATGATACAGGGAACAGGGGTCAGGGGTCAGGGGTCAGTGAACAGGGAATAGGGAATAGGGAATAGGGAATAAGGAAAGGGAAGCTCCGTCCAGACCAATCAAGCTGGGTGCCCCAGGTCTCGATTTTGAGACCTGGGAAACCACGAACCCCAACCGGGAAACGAGTCCTCAGTCCCTTAGTCCCTGCTTTCCGCCCGCGCCACCAACACCACCGTCAGCAGCCCGAGCAGCAGAACAGCTTCCTCGACCCACACGCTGCGATAGTGCAGATTCTCGAAGTCCACGCGGCTGGGATTGGCAGCCTCGGCGGCGTCGATGGCCCCGCCCGCGGCGATGCGGTCCCGCTCCATCGCCGGAATGATGCCCACTTGCGAGTAAACCGTCAAGCCCAGCATCACCGCCAGAAGCGCCATCGGCGCAAGCACCGTGAGTGGCTTATAAACGCCCCAAACCGGCGCCAGCGCCAGCACCACAAGCGCCACCAGGCCGGAAGCCAGCCCCATGCCATGCAAAATCCGCAGCAGATGGCCGACGATCGCGCCCGCCGTATGCGTGTCGGGTTGCAGCACTTTGAAGGTGACGGCCGCGACGACAGGAAAGAAGATCTCCGCGCCCAGCCAGACGATGAGCGCGAGAGATAGCACGGTGCGGAAGAGAGTCTTCATGATGTGAGTGGTCAGTGGTCAGTGGTCAGTGGTCAGTGGTCAGTGGTCAGTGGTCAGTGGT
>CAYVGW010000071.1:0-20033 GCA_964450895.1 uncultured Occallatibacter sp.
ACTGATCCCTTTGCATTGATCTTAGAACCGTTCGAGCGGCTGACTGATCGAATCACCTGGGAAGCAGTTCAAGGACTATCGCATGAACTTCTGGCGCGACGACACGGCTACGCTTGGCAGCGGGGCGGGCGGGGGCATCGGCTTTGAGCATGAATTGCGCAGTGGTTGGACACCCTTTGGGAGACTTGGCTTTGCGTCGAACACGGGAACTTCGATCAGGCAAGTGGAAGAGCTTGGCTTGGATCAGGTGAAGCCTTTTGGAAGGCGCGGAGACATGTTCGGCATCTCATTCATTCACTCTGAGCCGAGTTTTGGCGCCAAACATCATGAGAGCGTAATGGAGACCTTTTACCGGCTTCGGTTGACGAAGAGTGTTGACCTTGGTCTGGACCTTGAAATATCGAACCATCCAACGTATGCAAGCAGAGCCTATGTCACTGCGTTGCTCGGGATGAGAATGCGAATCATGTTCTAAATAACAGAGCCTTCAATAGAGCGAAGGCATGTTCGGGCAAGAGGAGTATCCATGACCACCACGACGAAATGCGAGCATCCAGGATGCAACTGTCAAGCCGCGATCGGCAAGAAGCACTGTAGCACAACATGTGCTGACGCAAAGAAGAGTCCCACGACACCCTGCCAATGCAAGCACCCGGGGTGCGGTGATGCAGGCCTAAAGATGTAGCATGTTTTGACGCTAGCTGCAGTTTAGGGTCTCGATTATCTGCGGGATGTTCAACCCACTTCAACAGGGAAAGGTAAACCGCGCCATGACACCTTCTGCAACAATCGAAACAACAGTCGCTCCGCCTGCATTGGATGAGTTGTGCATCAAGACGCTCCGCTTCCTGGCAGTGGACATGGTGCAGAAGGCCAACTCGGGCCATCCAGGTCTGCCCATGGGCTCGGCAGCCATGGCGTACGCACTCTGGGATCGGTCGCTTAAGTTCAACCCGCACGATCCGCACTGGCCAGACCGTGACCGCTTTATTTTGTCGGCTGGTCATGGATGTGCGTTGCTATATGCTCTGCTTCACGTCACGGGCTTCAACCTGCCTCTCGATGAGTTGAAAAACTTTCGCCAGTGGGGCAGTCGCACGCCTGGGCATCCAGAGTATGGCAAGACGCCGGGCGTCGAAGCTACCACGGGACCATTGGGCCAAGGTCTTGCGAACGGCGTTGGTATGGCTATTGCTGAGATGGCGCTCGGGGCGCGTTTCAATCGACCTGGTCATCAGATCGTGGATCACTTTACGTACGTTCTCGTCAGCGACGGCGATCTTGAGGAAGGAATCTCCTCCGAGGCTGGATCGATTGCCGGTCATCAGCATCTTGGAAAGCTTATCGTTCTTTATGCGGACAACCACATCACGATCGAGGGAAGCACGGAGTTGACATTTACCGAAGATCGCATGGCGCGATTCGCCGCATTCGGCTGGCACGTACAGAGAGTCGAACAGAGCAATGATGTTGAATCCGTGGCCCGCGCACTGACAATCGCCCGCGAAGAGACAGGGCGCCCATCGTTGATTGCCGTACGCACGCACCTTGGATTTGGCAGTCCGCATAAACAGGACACTGCGGCGGCCCATGGCGAGGCTCTCGGTGTCGAGGAGGTGCGGCTTACCAAGGAGGCAATGGATTGGCCTGTTTCGCCGTCCTTCCATATCCCTCTGGAGGCGCTGGAGCATTTCCAGAAAGCGGTCGCCCGTGGAAGCGCTGCACAGGTCGACTGGGAGTCGCGACTCAAGGCCTTCGCGCAAGATCACGCGGCCCTTGCTGCTGAGTTCAACAGAGTAGTCGACAGACGGCTACCGAATGATTGGGGCGCCGGACTGCCGACATTTGCGCCAGCGGATGGACCGATGGCCACGCGCGTCGCATCAGGAAAAGTAATTGAGATTCTCGGCGCTCGTCTGCCGGAGATGATGGGAGGCTCGGCAGACCTCGGTCCAAGCACCCATACGAACATTGACGGGGCCGGCAATTTCGAACCGGAGGACTGGGCCGGACGCAATATGCACTTCGGCATTCGAGAGAATGCGATGGGCGCCATCCTGAATGGAATGGCCTTGCACAGCGGCTTGATTCCATACGGTGGTACCTTCTTCGTCTTCTGCGATTACATGCGGCCTCCCATGCGTCTAGCGGCCATGAACGCTCTACCGGTGATATATATCTTCACTCACGACAGCATTGGCATGGGCGAGGACGGCCCGACTCACCAACCTGTGGAACAACTCATTGGATTGCGATCGATTCCAGGCATGGTTGTCCTTCGCCCTGCGGATGCCAACGAGACTGTGGCAGCATGGCGAGTTGCTATCGGCAGAAAGCAGGGGCCCGTTGCCCTGGTGCTCACCCGGCAGGGTCTTCCAGTGCTCGACCTGAATCTGTATCCTGCAATTCCGACTGGAGTTCCGACAGGCGGGTATATCCTGGCGGATTCTCCGACGAGTGGGCGGCCGGACATCGTTCTCATCGCGACAGGATCAGAAGTCCATCTTGCGCTGGAAGGTCGCGAACGGCTTACGGCAGAAGGCGTTCACGCGAGAGTGGTGAGCATGCCGAGCACAAGCCTGTTCGCAGCGCAATCAGACGATTACCGAGAAACGATTCTGCCCGCGGATGTGCCAATCCTGGTCATTGAGGCTGGTTCTCCAGTGGGATGGCAGTCTTTTGTCGGTCCCCGGATCGCCGTCGTTGGGATTGACACCTTCGGTTCCTCGGCTCCTGGGCCGGTTGTAATGGAGCACTATGGCTTCACCGCGGAGAACATCTGCAGGCAGGCTCATCGTGTACTTGACAAGAACAAGGAGAAAGCACCATGCGCGTTGGAATCGCCTCAGACCATGGAGGGTTCGTTCTAAAAGAGCAGATCGCCGGTTTGCTGCGCGGTGCTGCTCATGAGGTCGTAGACTTCGGTGCGATTCAATCGAGCCCCGGAGACGATTACCCGGATTACGTTATTCCATTGGCTCGGGCCGTAGCCGCTGGCACAATTCATCGCGGAATAGCGCTATGCGGCAGTGGCGTGGGCGCGTCCATCTGCGCCAACAAGGTTCCCGGTGTGCGCGCCGGGCTCATCCACGACGTGTTCTCTGCTCATCAGGGCGTGGAAGACGACGATATGAATGTCGTTTCGCTTGGCGGTCAGGTGATCGGGCCGGCACTGGCATGGGAATTGATTCAGACGTTCTTGAAGGCTCGCTTCGGCGGCGCGGAGCGCCACCAGCGCAGGGTAGCAAAAGTGAAGGCGTTGGAGACCCTGCAAGTCAGCAATTGTGTCTGATTCCCATGCAAAGCAGGCGTTTCATCTTTCAAGCGAAGGGGAAAAACAAATGGAATTGGGCATGATCGGACTAGGGAGGATGGGAGCCAACATGGTGCAGCGCCTTCTGCGGGCCGGTCACCAGTGCGTTGCTTACGACATCCATCTGGAAGCCGCGCAAGCGCTCGTCAAAGACGGCGCAGTCGGCGCAACGTCGATTGAAGACTTCGCCAAGAAGCTGAAGGCGCCTCGCGCCATCTGGATGATGGTGCCGGCCGCCGTGGTCGATGAGACACTGACAACACTCATCCCGTTCATCGAAAAGGATGATGTGGTCATCGATGGCGGCAACTCCTACTACCACGATGACATTCGCCGCGCTGCCGAGCTTAAGCCGAAGGGCATTCACTATGTAGATGCTGGGACCAGCGGCGGGGTCTGGGGATCCGAGCGGGGCTACTGCTTGATGATCGGCGGCGATGATGCCGTTGTTCAACGTATCGACCCCATCTTTTCCGCCCTGGCTCCAAGCATCAACTCGGCGCCACGCACACCCGGCCGGGACAAGGTAGGCGGCACAGCCGAGCACGGCTACCTGCACTGCGGTCCGAGCGGCGCCGGCCACTTCGTCAAGATGGTCCACAACGGCATCGAGTATGGGATGATGGCCTCCTATGCGGAAGGGTTGAACATTCTTCGCCATGCCAACGCCGGCAAGCAGAAGCAGACAGTGGATGCAGAGACGACGCCGCTTCGTAACCCCGAGTACTACCCCTACGACCTGAACATTGCTGACATCGCTGAGGTCTGGCGCCGCGGGAGTGTGATTGCTTCATGGCTGCTGGACCTGGCGGCTATCTCCCTGCTCGATAGCCCGGACCTGGCAAAATTTGCCGGTCGCGTGTCGGACTCGGGGGAAGGGCGCTGGACGATCAAGGCGGCCATCGACGAGTCGGTTCCTGCTCCAGTCCTCAGTGCAGCGCTTTACGAACGATTCAGCTCGCGCGGCGAAGACGACTTTGCCGAAAAGGTGCTGTCGGCTCTGCGTTTTCAGTTCGGCGGCCATGAGGAGAAATCCTCTGACAGCAAGGCAGGCGCCTGATGGCCAAGCCCCATTCGGACGCGCTCGTGATCTTCGGTGTGACTGGCGATCTGGCCCACAAGATGATCTTCCCGGCACTCTATGCAATGGCAAAAAAGGACGCCCTCAAAGTTCCGGTCATCGGCGTTGCCTTTCCAAAGTGGAGCATGGTGCGTTTGCACAAGCGCGTGACGGACAGCATAGAGCGATTGGGCGGAATCGATAATAAACGCGCATTGCGACATCTTCTTTCTCTGCTCAAGTATGTGAGTGGAGACTATAAAGACCCCGGCACATTCACAGCGATCAAAGAAGTACTGGGTAATGCGCAGAGGCCTGCGCATTATCCGGCGATTCCGCCCTCGCTGTTTAAAGCCGTGATTGAAGGTCTCGGCGTCGCGAAACTTGCTGAGTACGTGCGCGTTATTGTAGAAAAACCTTTCGGGCGCGACCTGGCCTCCGCACAGGAACTCAACCAGGTGGCCCATTCGGTGTTCCCTGAAGACTCGATCTTCCGCATCGATCACTTCCTCGGGAAGGAAGCGATCATGAATATTCTCTATTTCCGTTTCGCCAATTCGTTTCTGGAGCCGATCTGGAATCGCAACTATGTGGCCAGCGTTCAGATCACTCTGTCGGAGACCTTCGGTGTGGGGAAGCGTGGCGCGTTCTACGAGACCGCTGGCTGCTTACGCGACGTAATCCAGAATCACCTTTTCCAGGTCATCGCGCTCCTTGCCATGGAACCACCGGCGAGCCGGGACTTTGGCGCGGTGCACAACGAGAAGGCCAAGGTCTTCAAAGCAATGCGACCTCTGACGCCAGAAGAGGTGGTTCGCGGGCAATACGCCGGTTACCGTAATGAGCAGGACGTAGCGAAGCGCTCAGACGTCGAAACCTTCTGCGCCCTGCGGATATTCATCGATTCGTGGCGTTGGGAAGGTGTGCCCTGGTATTTGCGCTCCGGCAAATACCTGCCAGATACCGCGACCGAGATTCTAGTGGAGTTGAAGCGGCCTCCGCAGAAGCTGTTTGACGACGCCGAGCAGGCGAATAGCCGGTCAAACTACCTTCGCTTTCGACTCTCTCCTAACTCTGCTATTGCTCTCGCTGCCCGCGTAAAGCTTGCGGGTCAGGATTTCATCGGAGAGGAGCGAGAGCTCTATCTTTCGGATGTACAGTCGGGAGAGGAAACGCCCTACGAGAGGCTTCTCGGCGACGCCATGGCCGGTGACGGCGCGCTCTTCACGCGTGAAGACGCGGTTGAGGCCGCGTGGGCGGTGGTCGATCCGGTCCTCAAGACCCATCACCGCGTTCACATCTACAAATGCCGCAGTTGGGGACCGAAGCAGGCTGACACGATCATCGCTGCAGACGGCGGTTGGCATAACCCCAGCAGCGCGGACTCATTGAAATGAAAATCCGGACTCCGTCGGTCTAGTCCAACTCGATCATTGCCGGACACTCCAACGCCGCACCGTTCTATCCAGGAGAAATCGAATGAAATCGACTCAGAAACTTCATGAGATCGGCCAGAGCCTCTGGCTCGATAACATCACCCGCGGTCTGCTGGCCAGCGGCACACTTGAACGCTACATTCATGAGCTGTCGATCACGGGTCTTACCTCGAACCCGACCATCTTCGATCATGCCATCAAGAACAGTCACGACTATGACGACGCCATCAGCCAGAAACTGAAAGAAGCCAAATCGGGCGAAGCTCTTTTTTTTGAGTTGGCGATCGAAGACCTGCAGCAGGCTGCAGATCTTTTCCGGCCTGTTTACGACCGAACCGATGGGGTGGACGGCTGGGTCTCCCTGGAGGTGTCGCCCCTACTAGCCCGCAGCACGGCTGGCACCCTTGCCGCTGCCAGGGCTCTCCATAACCAAGCGGAACGGCCAAATCTATTTATCAAGATTCCAGGTACCAGCGAAGGTCTTCCGGCCATTGAGGAGGCAATCTTTGCCGGTGTACCCGTCAACGTAACCCTTCTGTTCTCGGGCAACCAATATGTCGCGGCTGCCGAGGCATACCTGCGCGGCATCGAGCGCCGTATCATTGCCGGTTTGAATCCCGATGTTGGGTCAGTAGCTTCTCTGTTCGTCAGCCGTTGGGATGTCGCGGTAGCTGACAAGGTACCGGAGGCTTTACGGAATAAGCTTGGCATCGCCATCGCCGGAAAGGTCTATGAGCGATACCGCGCTCTGCTTGACTCGCCTCGGTCGGAGCGCATTCTGAGCGCTGGCGCTCGCTCCCAGCGCCTTCTCTGGGCCAGCACCGGGACCAAGGACCCCAAAACCTCCGACATCCTCTACATCCAGGCCCTTGCCAAGCCTTTCACCGTGAATACGATGCCTGAAGCCACTCTGAAGGCCCTCGCCGATCATGAAGAATTTGGCGAAGCCCTTCCTGCACAAACCCACGAGGTGTTGGCAGAATTCGCCAAAGCCGGCATCGACACTGACGTCTTGGCCACCCAGTTGCTCAAAGAAGGGGTTGCCTCCTTCTCCAAGTCCTGGAAGGATCTGCTGGATTGCATCGCGTCCAAGAGCGAAGCGCTCAAAGCCGCCTGAGTCTGGGGTGGGGCCGCGCCCTGCTTCATGTACGCAATTGCTCAGCATCGCGGTCTCCAATATTGAAACACTTACTGGGCGAGTGATCCACAGCCAGGCTGCGGATTGTTATCCCGGCCAGCATAGACTCCCGTCGGCTTGCCAAGAAGGATGTTTGTGACCGGATTGGCGCCACGGGAGTAACCGCCAAATCTTAAGTCAGGTCAACCATGGAAAAGGAGATCGAAATGAATTCGAAAAACTCTGTAGCGGCAATCTATGAAACTCACGAGCAAGCCGAACACGCTGTCAAGGAACTCCAGGAGGCCGGCGTCGATATGAAGAGCTTGTCGATCGTAGGACGAGATACGCACACGGACGAACACGTCGTTGGGTATTACACTGCCGGCGATCGCATGATGTATTGGGGCAAGGTGGGAGCGTTCTGGGGCGGCTTCTGGGGGTTGCTGTTCGGATCGGGTCTCTTCTTCATACCGGGACTCGGACCGATTCTTGCCGCCGGTCCAATCGTAGCCTGGATTGTAGCTGCCCTCGAAGGAGCGGTTGTCGTTGGAGGCATAAGCGCAATTGGCGCTGGCCTGGTCAGCATCGGCATCCCTAAGGACAGCATCCTGAAGTACGATGTCGCCCTGAAGACGGACAAGTACGTGCTTGTCGTCCACGGAACGCCTGAAGAGGTAGAGAAGGCCAAGGACATTATTGCCAGCACGGAACAAAGCCATTTCGCGGTTTATGGCCAGGCTGTACTTGTCTAAGGAAAACGGACAGACTGCGCTGCGACTGAGGTAGACTCCAAAGGAATTCTGTGGAACCGTTCTTTCGCAGCGCGGTGTGTATAGGCTGTCGTTGACGACTCAATGGAAAAGCGAACACAGAGGAGATGTGATGTTAATCAAAGCAAATGCGCTGAAAGGTTTCTCACTCAAGAGTCTTGATGGAGACATAGGGTCGGCCTGTGAGTTCTTCTTTGACGACCGGTATTGGGCAATTCGCTACCTTGTCGCAAATACAGCAAGCTGGCTTACCGGCAGGAAGGTATTGATCTCGCCTTACTCGCTGGATGGTGTCAATACCACCGAAGAGAAGGTGTTCGTCCTGCTCAACAAGAAACAGATCGAGGAGAGTCCGTCCATTGATACCGACGAGCCAGTTTCCCGTCAGTATGAAGGCTTGTACAACGGGTACTATGGGTATCCCGACTATTGGGGTGGCCCATATATGTGGGGAGGCAATCCATACATTGTGCGGGACCGTAGCAGATGGAGCCTGGCTATCTCGGAAGCGATGGGATGGGACAGACATCTTCGCAGTACCGATGAGGTTACGGGCTACCATCTTGCCGCGCTTGATGGCGAGATCGGCCATGTCGATGACTTCATCGTCGATGACGAAACCTGGGCAATTCGTTACCTTGTTGTGGCGACAAAGAACTGGTGGCCTGGCAAAAAGGTGCTGATTTCGCCAAAGTGGATCGAGAGCGTAAGTTGGGAAGAGAGAGAAGTTGCAATAGGCCTGTCTCGCGGGACCATCAGGGCCGCACCGGAATACACCGACGAATCTCTGCTCACACGGGATTACGAAACAAGCCTGTATGGGCACTACAATCGTGGAGGATACTGGGTCGAAGAACTTGCGGCGGTCTGAATACAACTCAACAGGTTGCTTGAGTGGCTTAGTGTTGAAGGTGCGCCCATGAGAAGAATAAGCCACAGACTCTGCTCCTACGTGGGTCTATGGCTTACCTCTCTCTTTCCTTGCCATCTCCTATCCAAATTGGAAACGGAAGTAGGCAGGTGCGTTTCATTTCCTATCCCCTTAGATGCCGCCTTTACCAAGCAGTATGCCGATACCGTAGGTCACCACGCCTTCAGCTGCGCCGACCATGGTCATCTCAAGACCGGAGGACCACCAGGAGCGGACTGTGATCAAGGATTTTGCAGCGCCGACTGCAAAGTGGGCGACTAGCGAGATGATTGCAGCGGCGATGACCGCCTCGATCCCGTGCATGAAGAAGAAGGGGATGACCGGGATGCTGGCCCCAATAGCAGTAGAGAGAGCACCGGAACTGGCCGAGACCAGAGGGTTGGAGAGCGCTTCCTCAGAGGAGCCAAGACGTTCGCTGGCCAGAGCCCGTAGCAACTGCTCGGGATCGTCGGCTATGTGGTTGACCATGTGTTGGGCGTCATCTTCTGGCAAACCTTTGACCTGATAATAGAGAGAGAGCAGTTCTCGAGCCTCGGGGCCATTCATCAGAATGGCTTCGCGTTCGCGTGCAACTTTGGCGTGGTAGATCTCGCGCTCGCTTTTCGCGGCGAGGTAAGCGCCTGAGCCCATCGAGAGTGCGCTCGCGATCATGCCCGAGAGACCCGCAAGGAGAACATACTTACTGTCGCCGGCGGTGGCGCCTGAGACACCGGAGACGATGCCGAAGATGGCGCCGAGACCATCATTCACGCCATAGATGGCATCACCTATCCAGGCTCCAGGCCGCTTGCGGCCTTGATTGCTCTTCGCCAGCAACTCTCTGAGAGCCGCTTTGATGTCGAGTTTGGGCGAATTGGCGGATGCGGGATAATGGCCGCGCAACAGAGATCCCAGTTCCTGGTAATGATCTTTTTCGTCTTCGATAACGTGATTGAGGATAGCAATGGAGCCCGCATCGCCCAGTTCCTTTAGTTGCTCTCCGTATTTCGCAATGTCGCGGCTTTCATCGATCTCCAATCGACGCAGGGCCATTTGGATGCCGCCAGCGCGGTTGGCCAATGAGTCCGCGTCCCCGTGCTCACTGCCTTTGTAAATCGGCTCTGGGCCAGCCAACTCACGGATACGCCCGGCCCACAGTGCCGCGTGCTCCCATTCGGCGCCAGCCAAGTGGTGAAGTACCTGGGCGCGCACAGGGTCGCTGTCGCGCTCCGCCAAAGCCTGATAAGTCTGGTGCCCCTCCATCTCGGCTTGCCAGTTGGCATCGAGTGCCGCGAGGACTTTCTCTAGCTTGCCGCCCGTCAACGCTTCATTGGCCACGTGTCCCTCACATTTTGCAGGTTGGCGAATAGGCGTATCGGAGAGATGTGAATTGAGTCATGCAGACTCTCCCACCTCGCCGACTTCCTTTCGTAGTCGGAGCAACCTTCAACTCTATTGCCCAATGCCGGTAGATGCTTGACACACCTCGGTAGTTCAGGAAATACTGAGGCGGGCAAAGACTGGAATCTTGACTACGTCCAAGATCGCACCGAACACAACAGCTGCGCCAAACTCGATGGCTATCACCGCGATGGGCAATGGTGCCATCGCGATTCCAAAGGTTGCGAGAACCGAAATGATCAGGACATCGGCTACCGAGGAGAGTACAAGCCAGATACTGGGGCGCAGACCCCAGAGATGCTGGCGTCCGCGAATGACATAGGTCGTGGCTTGACTGCCAAACACTATACTGACCACGGTAAGCGTTTGAAGCGCCTCGATGCCAAGATGCAACTGAAATTTGCCTACCGCAAGGATTGCCGTGGAAAAGGCAAGGAAGCAGAGTCCAAGTAACACTCCTGCGGTCGTGATGCGTCCGATCTGCCAGGAGTTTGGCATCTTTGATGGCCGCACTCGGTCTGTCGTCAGCGACATGGCCAGAAAGTCGCCGGTGATCATTACAATGACCATCAGCATTGGAGTCAGCACTGCGTGCCCTGTCATGACTAGGCCAACCGCCAGCAAGAGCGCCTGAAATACTTTCTTCTGAACAGAATTAAGCGTGTAGGTGAGAATGCGTTGAAAGGTGACTCTGCCCTCTTTGACAGCAGCCACAATGCCGCCCAGCCCGGCTGCGGTAAGAACAACGCCAGCCGCAGATTTGGCAACGTCGGTTGCGGTCGAAACCGCAATACCTATCTGCGCCTGACGAAGCGCAGGCGCGTCATTGGCGCCATCGCCGCACATCCCGACCGTATGCCCACTCTTCTGGAAAGTCTTGACGAGATCAAACTTGCCTTCCGGGAGAACACTTGCAAAGACCGAGAAGTCTTCCGGTTGAATGTCGTCTGGCAACTCGCCGGACGGGCAGACTGCTCCCTGCAATCCAACCGCGTGGGCGACGATCGCGGCGGTAGCGGGAGCATCGCCTGTCACCATGATGGTGCGCACGCCGAGGCCATTCAACTCTGAGATGAGAGAGACTGAGTCTGTCCGCGGTGGATCGCTGAGGGCAATCAAACCAATGATCTGCGCGGATGTTGCCGGTCCAGAGGCAACTGCCAAAACTCGAAAGCCTTGCTTCGCGAGTTCGTCGGCAATTGCGGCCGCGGCGGGAGAAGGCGCAGTGAGGGAGACAATCGCGGTAAACGCGCCCTTGATGATCCGCTCGGAACTACCCTCCGGACTTGTCGCGGTTGCTTCCGAAGTTTTCTTAACTGGATCGAATGGAACAAAAGCGGTCAGCTCTGGCAATCCGGTGGCTGTCTTTTGCGATGCGGCTAGTCGAATGGCCGCATCGACAGGATCCTGGCCCCCGTCGGAACTCGCCAGCGCTGCCATTCCGAGAATATGCGCTTCATCGAATCCAGGCAGTGGGCGAACACTTGTGACGGTTAGCTCATTGCGGGTCAGAGTTCCGGTTTTGTCTGAGCACAAGACATCGATCGATGCGGCTTCGTCCACGGCAGAAAGCCGTGTTGGCAACACGCCCTGCTTCGCGAGAGCACGGGCTCCAATCGCTGCGGCGAGGGTGAATGTTGCCGGCAATGCGACGGGGATGATGGCGAGGACCGAAGTCAGCAACAACGGAATCATCTCGATCGAGGGCATCGCATGGTAATAGGCGTAGACTCCGATCGCAGCGATGATGAGGCTATTGAAGACCGCCAGGTTGCGGATAATCCGGAGGACGGCCTTTTGCTGCGTACTCACTACGTGTGCGGACCGAACGAGTTCCGCCGTGCGGCCGAATTTTGTGCGGGCACCTGTTGCGGTCACGATTGCGGTTGCCTCGCCGCGGCGAACCAGTGCCCCTGCAAACGTGTCTGTGCCGGCGCCTGCGTCAATCGGAAGGGATTCGCCGGAAAGCATCGACTGGTCGAGCTCTACCGACCCACCCGTCAAGTGCACATCTGCGGCTACCACGCCGCCAAGCGACAGCTTCACCAGGTCGCCGCATACCAGTTCTACAGCAGGTACAGTCTTCCATTCACCGTCCCGCTGGACCGAGGCGTTGAGTGCAAGACGGGATTTGAGAGCGGCAAGAGTGGCCTGGGCGCGGCTTTCCTGGAAGTAAGCGAGAACCGCGTTGAAAAGGAGCAGAACTGCGATGACACCAGCTTCGTAATACTTATGCAGGACGGCCTCAAGCACGATGGACGCTTCAAGCAGCCAAGGCACCGGCGCCCAGAATTTCGCCAATGCATTGCGCAGTGGATGCGCCGACGTGTCCGGCATTGCGTTGGGACCGTCTGTTTCAAGAAGGGTTTGCGCTTCTTTGTTTGTGAGGCCAGTTGGGGCGCTGTCCTGAGCCGGTTGCGCAGCCTGAGCGTTCGATGCGGGGGCGACTACACGACTTTGGCTCACAGTTGGCTACCACCATTCCGTTGAGCGGCTTGAAGGACTTGCTTCAAGCCGCTCAGGATTAGCTGAGTGGAGAAGCAAAAGCGGGCATTGCACAAGCTTCACGACCTTCTCGGCGATCGAACCAAAGACGAGGGGGCGCCAGCCGGAAATACCGTGAGTGGAAATTACGACCATGTCGATGTGTTCACGTTCGATTACCTCCATAATGTTTCCAACTACGTCATTTCCGACTTCGATACTGGAGGTTGACTTCACTCCCCTGGCACCGAGAGCTACTTTGCACTTGGCCAAATGGCTCTCTGCGTATGTTCTTGCTTTTTCTATGAACACACCTTCGGGCACAAAGTCGGGAAGTGTAGTGGTTGGGAACATCGGGATCACGTGCACTAGAAAAAGTTCAGCTTGAAAGTGTTGAGCAAGGTCAGCTGCCATCTCCAGTGCGGCTTGGGATGACTGGCTGAAGTCAATAGGCAGCAGAATCTTTGTCGGAATGGAAGGAAGACGATTGACTTCTGGCATAATGGTCCTCGACGGATCAATGGGGTGACTTGACATTCAGTCTCCTTAGTTGTGAAAGCTATGGGGGTGTTGAGAAAGACTCATACCGACAGAGCCTCTTCTGAGAAGTATCGCTGCTTTGTACGCGCATTTCCCGCTCTTGGGCAGTTGCTTCGTGTATTGCGAGCACCGCATCGCCACGGACCTGATCAATGGGTAGGCTCGATGCGCGTCTCACTGGCAGATCCAACTCGGCGATGGGCGAGCATAAGGGCAGAAGCTTCTGCGGCCATCGCTGTGTGCTGTGCAAAGGTCTTTTGCCACCAGACGTCGAACCCGTCGGCGGCAAGACTTGGATTCGGAACAATGCGCTGGTCGTTTTGCTGTTTCCGCACAGGGGAGGGATGAGAGCTTTGTGCGCAGAATCCTGGAAGCATATTGATTCCGTCCTTTTCCGATCTGGAATTGCTTAAAGAGGATCAGGCTAGCTGAAATGTGTGCATAGGGTTGATCGGTTCTCCAATCAGCCGAATGGGCTCTGAGCCAGAGTAACCGCCTGAACTGTGTGCAGAGAGGTCAACTGGTCAACATTGGCTGGCAATGAACACAATGACTGCCGGTGCCGGAACCATCGAGGATAAATCGTGCGTTATACACCGCGTTCGGTGCGCCATGGACGATCAACAGGAACTTGTCGGTCTTCAATGCTGCTTCATACTTGATCACGCTGTCCTTCGGAATGCCAATGCTCACCAAGCCAGCTCCGAGAGCGCTGACCCCGCCGACAACAACCGCCCCCTCAAGACCTGCGACAATCCAACTAACCAGTGGACCAGCAACGAGAACCGGTCCAATGCCTGGTATTGCAAAAAGCGCCGATCCAACGAGTAGTCCCCAGAACCCACCCCAAAATGCCCCAACCTTTCCCCAATACATCATTCGATCACCAGCATTGTAATAGCCAATGATATGTTCATCGGTATGCATGCCTCTGCCTGCGATCGAGAGGCTTTTCATATCGATCCCTGCCTGTTGTAGAGCCTTGACGGCACGCTCTGCCCCTTCGTGAGAGTCGTATACAGCGACAACTGAGTTGGTTGCAGACATTGCTTTCTCCGGGTTTCTTCAGATCAACGAGGCTAAACGTGGACTGCTGCAAGCGCAGAGTCGAAGCGCGGCCACTCGCCTGTTCTTTGGACGCCATCGCGATCGTTGAAAGTCTGCGCTGATTGCCGCAGCCTTTCCGGCGCGCTCAGCATGATTCTCCGGCCTGCGGTGGCTGATCATCTGTTCAATTCGATACAGTCATTCCTGCATTCCAGATAGACAATCGTGTCAGGCTTCTGTCGCACCCATGTATCAAGTGCCGTAGTGCGCGCCCGACAAGACCGACTGGACAAAGAGAGAGTGCAAAGTGATCCCTGTGAAACGACTTAATGATAACGTGGCAACGTATCTTGTAGGCGGCGGCATTGCTTCTCTTGCCGCTGCAGTGTTCCTCATTCGCGATGGAGATGTGCAAGGGCACACAATCACGATCCTGGAGGAGTCCTCTCGGATCGGCGGCAGCCTTGATGCAGCCGGAAACGCGACTGACGGCTACGTGATGCGTGGCGGCCGCATGATTGAGAGCAAGTATCTCTGTACCTACGATCTTTTTTCTTCGATTCCTACTCTCGATGGATCGCGGACGGTAACGCAGGAGATATTTGCCTGGAACGAGACGATGAGGACCGCCTCCAAAGCACGGCTGTTTCGGGATGGTCACAGGGTCGATGGTCCCAGTTTTGGTTTGAGCGAGAAGGATATTCTCAACATCGAGCGCCTGGCAATCGAACCGGAAGAGTTTCTTGGGCGGTCTACGATCTCTGACCAGTTCGGCCCTGGTTTCTTTGAGACTGACTTCTGGCACATGTGGTGTACCACCTTCGCTTTTCAGCCCTGGCATAGCGCGGTCGAGTTCAAGCGCTATCTGGTGCGTTTCACTCATATGGTTTCTGGATTCAATACGCTTACCGGCATTATGCGTACCGTATACAACCAGTACGATTCGATGGTACGCCCACTTCACAAATGGCTTGAAGAGCGCGGTGTGAATATTATGCTCAATACAACTGTGACTGACCTCGCATTTGCGCATAGCAAAGACGGTTTCACTGTCGAGAAGATTATCGTCAAAGAGGGTGAGTCGGTCAGGAAATTTGACGTTACGGAGCAGGACAGAGTCATCGTAACTCTTGGGTCGATGACCGAGGGTTCGAGTCTAGGTTCAATGGACTCGGCTGCCGCTCTTCTAGGGAAAACCGATGGCGGTTCCTGGGCTCTTTGGGAAAAGATTGCGGCCGGACGGGCAAAGCTCGGAAATCCTTCGAACTTTGCCGATCACGTTGAGCAATCGAAGTGGCTTTCGTTCACTACCACGCTGCATGATTCTGCATTCTTCAGTCTCATCCGCGATCTTACCGGCAACGTCCCCGGAGAAGGCGGACTTATTACCTTTCCCGAGTCCAGTTGGCTGGCGTCGATCGTGTTGCCCCACCAGCCCCATTTCATTGGGCAGCCAAAGGGAGTACAGGTTTTCTGGGGTTACGGACTATTCGTCGATGTGCCAGGCAACTTCGTGAAGAAACCCATGTCGGCATGTACAGGACGTGAAATCATGACGGAGATCATCGGCCATTTGCACCTTCAGGAACTTGGCGACAAGATTCTCGATGCCTGTACCTGCATTCCTTGCATGATGCCCTTCATCACCAGCCAGTTCCTTCCTCGAAGCAAAGGCGATCGTCCCCAGATCACACCGGAAGGTTTCAGGAACCTGGCCTTCGTCGGGCAGTATTGCGAACTCCCGGACGATGTGGTGTTCACAGTCGAGTACTCCATTCGCTCTGCGCAGATGGCGGTCTACTCATTGCTTGGCCTCGACCGAAAGGTGCCGCCCGTATACAAGGGCCAATTCAATCCCCGCGTTTTGCTGGAGGCTTTTCTAGCCTTGCACGAAGTTGGCGTCTAGGCCGGTCAACTCTGCGGGAGCCGAGTCTGGCAAGGTCAGCTCCCGCTGCGGAGCCGGGAGACTGAGGCCATAAGTAAGGGGACTGCTCTTGCTCCTTTGGAAGTCGTTTCTTATCGCCTTCAGTGTGCTTTTGCCGCTGATCAATCCGCTTGGGTCGGCTCTCGTGTTTCTTGGGCTCGCCGGCGAAGCGCCGCCAGCCGTCTATCGGTCTCTTGCGCGCAAGATCGCAATCAATAACATCGTCTTTTTGGCCATCATTGAACTGCTGGGCGCGGCCATACTCAACTTCTTCGGAATCTCTCTGCCTATTGTTCAACTCTCTGGAGGTATTGTAATTGCGGCAATGGGATGGTCTGTATTGAACGAGAGGGATGCACGCGCGATCGTTAAGAATAAGGAGGAGGAGAGCGAGGTACGAGCCGAAACGCGCACTCAGTACCTTGAGCAGGCAACATTCTATCCGTTCACATTTCCCGTCACCTCTGGCCCTGGAACGCTTGTCGCGCTTTTGACGCTCACCGCTCACATCTCGAATCGCGAGATTTCAAGAGATGTTCTGGCCCATGTTGGCGTATTTCTTGCTGTGGTCGTTCTCAGCGTGCTCGTCTATTTCTGCTACGCGTATGCTCCAAAGATCACCAAGATCATTCCTCCATCTACTGCGCACGGCATTCTGCGGGTCGTTGCGTTCATTCTGCTCTGCATTGGGGTGCAGATCGCATGGAACGGACTCGCGGTCTTGATCGCCGCGGTTCTCAGACCCTGAAGACAAACAGAATGAGCAGAAGGGAGCAAATGAATCGTCCGTCGAATAGTTCAATCGCAGAGTCGATCATTGCAAGCTAATTGCATCTAACCTGCGCACTTCGCATGTTTCATGAAATTCCATGTTTCCCATCTTTCAGTCGTCGGAAGCATCCAAAGTAGCAGAACACTATTCCAGAAGGATTTACTCTCATGATTTCACTGTTAGACCCCATTCAGATCGGCGAGATCTACCTGCCGAACCGGGTTATTATGTCTCCGCTTACTCGCTTGCGAGGCACGCCGGAGCACATTCCGACGCAACTCATGGCCGAATACTATGCTCAGCGTGCCAGTGCGGGCCTGATCGTCTCCGAAGGCATCCCGGTTGCGCCGCAAGGCGTTGGCTACGCGAATGTGCCGGGGATCTGGTTGCCGCAACAAATCGAAGCCTGGAAATTCGTGACAAAGGCAGTGCACCAGGCAGGAGGCCGCATTTTTGCACAGCTCTGGCATGTGGGCCGCATCTCGGACCCACGCTTTCTGGAGGGCAAACTGCCGGTCGCTCCCAGCGCGATCCGGCCAGCCGGCCACGTGAGCCTGGTGCGTCCAGTGACTGAATATGTAACGCCGCGCGCACTGGAGACGTCCGAAATCCCGGGCATCGCCGGGGCCTTCCGCAAGGGAGCAGAGAACGCAATGTTGGCTGGCTTTGACGGTGTGGAGATTCATGGCGCCAATGGTTACCTGCTCGATCAGTTCTTACAGGACGGAACCAATCATCGCACCGACGAATACGGCGGATCGATTGAAAACCGCGCCCGTCTCATGCTTGAAGTCACCGATGCCGTGATCTCCGTTTGGGGCGCCAAGCGTGTGGGCATGCATCTGGCGCCGCGCGGCGATTCTCAGGATATGCATGATTCAAACCCGCCGGCAACGTTTGGCTATGTCGCGCTTGAGCTAGGCAGACGCGGGCTATGCTTTCTGTTTGCGCGCGAGTACTTCGGACCCGACCGATTGGGTCCGCAACTCAAGAAGCAATTCGGAGGCGTATACATCGCGAATGAGAAATACACGCTGGCACAAGCCAATCAGGTTATCGAGGACGGTGAGGCAGATGCGGTAGCCTTCGGTCAACTCTTTATCGCTAACCCCGATCTCCCGCTCCGGTTTGCACGCCAGGCAGCGCTCAATGTGCCGGACGGAAGCACCTTCTTTACATCGGGACCGCACGGCTATACCGACTACACTGCGCTGTGTGTGTAGCGAAGGAATCAGAGCGGTCGTTGTCATCGAGGTTACATGGACAAGGAAAGTGAAAATCGAACTTCGGCGTCTTCCGTGGAGAACAGTGACTCAGGCACACCACGTGATGCGACACCAGTCCCGCGCCAGCGCGCGGCGGTTGTGGTCGCTCACCCGGATGACGAGACTCTCTGGTGCGGCGGTTATATTCTGTCCCATCCGAAATTCGATTGGCGGATCGTAACTTTGTGCAGAGCATCCGATTCGGACCGTGCGCCAAAGTTCCTCCGGGTTTTGGAGCAACTGGGAGCGGCGGGTGAAATGGCGGACATGGATGACGAGCCTGAGCAAGTACCGCTTCCAATCGAACAGATTCGGGAAACCATAGTTCACTTATTGGCTGGAAACAGTTACAGCCTGATTCTCACCCATGGCCCCAAGGGAGAATACACACGTCACCGACGACATGAAGAGTGCTGCCGAGGAGTGGTTGAACTTTGGCAGTCAGGCAGTATCGCCACAAACCGTCTATGGCTTTTTGCTTACGAAGATGGAAGGTATGCGTACTTGCCTCGGGTTCGCGACGACGCGGATCGAAGAGAGACGTTGGCAGAGAACGTCTGGCTTGAAAAGCGCCGGCTGATTACGAACGTTTACGGGTATGTCATCGATAGTTGGGAAGCCAGGACTATTCCTCGTGAAGAAGGATTCTGGTGTTTTGACTCAGCACAGGCAGCGGCAAGACGCACGGCAATCGGAGAGCAACAATCGTGAAAGTACTCGTATTGAGCGAATATCCAGCACCGGCAGCAGGCCTGGCCCTGCAAGGTGAACTCTTATGCAGGGGCCTGTTTGAGATGGGCGTGGATGTTCACCCGGTCCACTTGGAATCGGACTTGGAAAAGGAGTGGTACTATCGCTGGTTTCAGCCGGATATCGTGGTAGGGGTGGGGTTCTGGGGCCATCTTCCGCATCTGGTCCTGCACCCGCAGAAGTTTGGGATGAAGGCGGTGCCATGGCTGGTGGCGGATGGTTATGTCGCGGAACACCGGGAATTGTTGAACGCTCTGCCGTTGATTCTGGTCACCTCCAACTGGGTGAAGGAGGTCTATATCAGGGATGGCATCAAGGGAGACAACATTGCGGTGCTTCCAGTGGGTTGCGGCACGGATCACTACGCGCCGCACAGCCGCGATGACTTCAAGGTTCAGTCGATCCGTGAGGCTTTGGGAGTATCGGATGACCAATTGATGATCCTGACTGCCGGAGGCGACGGCGCTTCCAAGGGTGCACAGGAGGTCATGCAGGCCCTGGCGCTGATCGACAGCGAGGTCCCCGACTGGAGGTATGTCTGCAAGGTCTGGCCGCAACCCCGCACCGAGCAACAGAACCTGATCGACCTCAAGCTGGCGGCAGACCTGGGCATCGGCCAGAAGGTCATCTTCTCAACGCACATTGTCTCGCAGAATTTCATGCCCTATCTATTGTCCGCCTGCGACATCTACGCCGCACCGTCGCGGCTGGAAGGCTTTGGCATGATTCAGGTCGAGGCGAACGCGTGCGAGAGGCCAGTAATTGCAATCGATGCCATGGCATTTCGCGACACCATGGTCCATGGCGAGACGGCATTTCTGGCAAAGGTGGCAGAAGAACGAAAAATCACCGAGGCAAATTACGGCGAAGGCCACGACTACGAAACAAGCCATCGTATCGTGTTTCGAAACCCTCGCACAGCCGAATACCGAGCCAGCGTACCTGATATCGCAAAGTACCTTCGACTTCTCATGCAGGACAGCGCTTTGCGTCGGCGCATGGGAGAAGCGGGCCGCAGGCGCGTGGTCGAGCTATTTGACTATCGCCAGGTTGCCAGACAATTCGTAAAGATAGTTTCCGACAGATTAGGTATCCAGTAGAAAGCAACAAGGCGCGAATGCTCGTCCCCAACTCAGCACACCATCGAGGAGTCTATGCCTTTCGACGAAACGTCACGAAGTTCTATCGAGCTTGCCAAAGAAGCGGCTCTCGAAATCCTGCTTCATAACGCACAGGGGCCG
>CAYVGW010000072.1:0-20016 GCA_964450895.1 uncultured Occallatibacter sp.
GCGCGGCCTGCCTGCCGAGAGCTTCCACGAGTGGTGGGCCAAGCGCGAATCCCCGTCCAGCAAGGAGGCCCAATGAGCACTCTTGTTCCCTCCCGGCAACGCATTCTGGACAGCATTCGCTCGGCCACCGAGGGTGTCTCTGTCGCCACTCCCGGAAGATCGGCTGCTTACGCTGCCCTGCCGCGCGGCTACGTGCGCCAAGGAGACCTGCGCCCGAAAGCCCGCGTCAAGCTGATGATTGAGCGCCTCCGCGAGTACGACGCCGAAGTCACCGAAACCACCCCGTCCGAGCTGCCCGCGGCCATCCAGGCGCGGCTCGCCGCCAGCGGCCGCCACAGCTTTGTCGTTCCGCCCGGAGTGCCCGGCGAATGGCTCGCCGCCGGCTTCGACTGGAAGATCGACCGCGGCCTCACCACCGCGGAAATCGAAGAAGCCGAGGGCGTCGTCACCGCCGCCTCCTGCGCCATCGCCGACTCCGGAACCATCGTCCTGCATCACTCCGAGAGCGAGGGCCGCCGCGTCCTCTCCCTGCTGCCCGACTGGCATCTGATCGTGCTGCGCTCGAGCCAGGTCGTTGAGACGCTGCCCGAATACTTTGCCCAATGCCAGCGCCCGCCGGAGCTGGTCACCTGGATCTCCGGGCCTAGCGCCACCGCGGACATTGAAATGACCCGCATCAAAGGCGTCCATGGGCCGCGCTTTCTCAACGTGATTCTGGTCCAGGATGAACCCTCCTCTAGCAAACTTTCAGAATCCAGACCGGCAAAAACGGGCGTCGCCAAAAAAAGGTAAACCACTATGGCCTCTTCGGAATCCGCAATTTTTGACCAAGCCGCGCAAGCCCTGGACGCCTTCCAGATCGAAATTCCCTCCTGGGGCTTCGCCAACACCGGCACGCGCTTCGGCAAATTCACCCAGGCCGCCGCCGCTTCCACCCTCGAAGAAAAATTCGCCGACGCCGCCGAGGTCAACCGCCTCACCGGCGTCACGCCCACCATGGCCCTGCACGTCCTCTGGGACCTGCCCAACGGCCTCGGCGATGTGTCCGAAGTCCAGGCCCTGGAACGCAAATTCGGCGTCCGCGCCGGCTCCATCAACCCCAACCTCTTTCAGGATCAGCAGTACAAATTCGGCTCGCTCTGCAATCCCTCGGCGGCCATCCGCGAGCAGGCTCTAAAGCATGTGCTGGATTCCATCCGGATCGCCAAGGCTCTCGGCTCGCGCGAGCTATCCCTCTGGCTGCCCGACGGCTCGAACTACCCCGGCACGCAGAGCATCCGCAAGCGCATCGCCTGGCTGGAAGAGGCGCTCAGCGCCGCCCACGGCCACCTTGCGCCGCGGCAGACGCTGCTGATCGAATACAAGCCCTTCGAGCCGGCCTTCTATCACACCGACATCGCCGACTGGGGCATGTCCTCGCACCTGGCCCGCGCCGCCGGCCCTCAGGCTCGCGTGCTGGTAGACACCGGCCACCATCTGCCCGCGCAGAACATCGAGCAGATCGTGGCTTGGCTGCTCCGCACCGGCCTCCTGGGCGGCTTCCACTTCAACGACCGCCGCTACGCCGACGACGACCTCACCCTTGGCTCCATCGATCCCTACCAGATCTTCCGCATCTTCCACGAGATTCACTCCGGCCGCGCCGATGGTCTGGGCGGCAAGATCGCCTTCATGATCGATCAAAGCCACAATCTCAAGGGCAAGATCGAAGCCACCGTGCAGACCGTGGTCACCGCCCAGGAGTTATGGCTCAAAGCCGCTCTGGTGGATCGCGATAAGTTGGCGGAGCTGCAAGACTCGTGCGATCTAGTAGCTGCCGAAGAGCTTTTTCGTGGAACATTCTGGAGCGATGTGCGCCCCCTCGCCGCTGCATGGCGTGTGGCGCGCGGCCTGCCCGCCGATCCGCTGGCCGCTCTGCGTTCCGGCGGCTACGTCGAGCGCGTGGGCCGCGAACGCGCCCGCCATAACTCCGCCGCCGTCCGTTATGCGTGAACCGCCGCCGTCAGTTATGCGTGACGAGAAAGTATCTTGTTGACAGCCTGTGGTAAGAGTCTGGTTTTGAAAGGGCACGGCTTTAGCCGTGCCGTAAATGGCTGATTAAAACGATGGGCTTTAGCCCCTGCGGGATGTTTTTAAGCAGTCTGAACTTTTACGATAGAGCATTTTCCTTGTTGGTATTGAGTGTACCTCCTGCTGGGTTGCGGGCCGCTGCAAGAATAGGTGGCGCCGGCCTCCCGGCCGGCTGTTGCGTGGACCTCCCGGTCCACGCCGCACTCTGCACAAACAGGAAAAATGCTCGAAGTTGAAAAATTTGCGCGCGGAGAACCACAAGTGCCCAAAGCAAAGATCAAGCGCCTCTACCTGATTCCGATCCTCTCCAAGGCCCTCGACGTCATCGAGCTGCTGGAGCAGAATCAATCCCAGCTCTCCCTGGAAGATGTCTTCCAGAAGACAAAAATCTCCAAGACCAGCGTCTATCGCATCCTCAAGACGCTGGTCCATCGCGGCTACGTCGCCCAAACGCAGGACGGCCTCTACCGGCTGGTCTCCCGCCCCCGCCGTCTGTGCTTCGGATTCGCCGCGCAGAGCGCCGAGATGCCCTTCTCGCAAGCCGTCGTGCAGAGCGTCACCGCCGCCGCCGCCGCCGCCGGTGTGGAATTGCTGCTGCTGGACAATCGCTATGATCCCAACGTCGCCATTCAGAACGCCATGGAGTTTGTCGCCAAGCGCGTCGATCTGGCTCTCGAATTCCAGGTCGAAGAGGCTGCGGCGCCGCGCGTGGCGCATATCTTCAAAAAAGCCGATATTCCCCTCGTTGCCATCGATATACCCCATCCCAACGCCACCTATTTTGGCGTAGACAACTTCGAGGCCGGTCACGAAGCCGGTTCCTTGCTTGCCCAATTCGCCCTGCGCAAATGGAAAGGCAAAGTCGACTATGTGCTGGGACTGGGCTTCGCCGAGGCGGGCAGTTTCGTGCAGAGCCGCATCACAGGCGCCTTCGACGGAATTTTTCAGCGCCTGGTCGAGATTCCTCCCGATTGCTTTCTGCAGATCGAAGGCCGCGGAATGCGCGAACCCAGCCGCAAGGCTGTCGCGGAGTTCCTCCAGAACCATCCAAAGGGGGAGCATTTCCTGGTCGCCGCGCCCACCGATTCCAGCGCCCTCGGCGTCCTGGACGCCGCCCGCGCGGCTGGCCGCGAAGAGGATTTCGCCATCGTCGGCCAGGACTGCATCCCCGAGATGATCGCCGAGATGCGCTCCGGCAAAAGCGCCATTGTCGGCTCCATCTCCCACGAGGTGGAAACCTATGGCCCCCGCCTCATTCAGATCGGTATCTCCCTCTTGCGCGGCTACGCGGTGCCGCCCTACAACTACGTCCGCCATCGCGTCGTCACCCCGGAGTCCCTGCTCACCGAAGCCGCTGCATGAATCTGTACTGCGGCCTCTCGCAACCAACTGTAGCGCCGGCCTCCTGGCCGGCTGTCGCGTGGACCTCCCGGTCCACGCATGTAGTCGTAACAAAGCGATTGGAGAATGCATCGTGACAATCCTCGCCGGTATCGGATGGCACATGGTCGGAGCAGCCTCGGCCGCCTCTTTCTACGCGCCCATTGGCAAAGTAAAAAAATGGTCCTGGGAGACCACCTGGGCCATCGCCGGACTTTTCTCCTGGATTCTGCTGCCGATTTCGGTAAGCCTTCTGCTTCTCCGTGACTTCCATGGCTTTTACGCATCTTTCAGCCCGCATTTGCTCCTCACGGTCGCCCTCTTCGGAGCCATGTGGGGCGTCGGCAATGTCAGTTATGGCCTCACCATGCGCCATCTGGGAATCTCCTTGGGCGTGGGCGTGGCCATCGGCGTCACGCTCATGGTGGGCACGCTGATGCCCCCGCTGCTCAACGGCCAGGCCGCCGTGCTCTTCACCACCAAAAGCGGCCTCTACACCATGGCCGGCGTGCTGGTCGCCCTATTGGGCGTGGCGATTGTCTCCTATGCCGGTCATCAGAAAGAGGTGCAGACGCGCGGCGAACTGAAAGAATTCAATTTGAAGCTGGGGCTGTTGCTGGCTGGCTTATGCGGCGTCTTTTCCTCCGGCATGGCCTTCGCCATCGCCGCCGCCGAGCCGATGAAAGCCGCCGCCCTCGCCCTCGGCGTCAACCCGCTCTACGCCGCGCTGCCCAGTTACGTCCTCATCATGGGCGGCGGCGCGCTGGTCAATCTGAGTTACTGCTTCATCCGCCTGGCCGCGCTCAAAAGACTCTCCCTGCGCAACGATCTCTCGCAGCCCGGCGCCGCCCTGCTCGTCAATGGCGCGCTGGCCGCTGCCGGCGGCATCATGTGGTATCTCCAGTTCTTCTTCTACGCCTGGGGCCAGGCCAACATTCCGCAGCGCCTCTCCTATGTCAACTGGACTCTGCATATGAGCGGCTATGTTCTCTGCGCCGGGCTGGTCGGCCTTGCGCTGGGCGAGTGGAGCGGCGTGGGAAGCAGGCCGCTGCGCCTGCTCTGGACCGGCATTCTTGTTATCATCGCAGCTACGAACTTGATCGGACTTGGAATGGCGTCTTATTGATCCGCCCCTGAGGAATTGCAACACTTTAAGACTGTCATCCTGGGCGAACGGGGCCCCAAATGTTCTTCAATTTGGGGGTGGTGAGTCGAAGAATCCGCGGTTGCAATGATTGATTCCGTTCAAATACTTTAGGGCCGGATCAATAGGAGCAGCTAGACTTGATGCGTCAACTTGCAACCCGCACGAACTGCCGCTAACGTGCGATCACCGCGAAGCGGCCGCTAACTCGCGATATGAGTAACTGGGCCATCTGCTTGCGCCGAAAAAATGGCGGATCTGCTCATCCAACGGCTCTTGTCCATTGGGAGGTTCTTTTATGAAAAGCTTCAATGCGCCACGCCGCGACTTCCTGCGCACCGGCGGAATCGGCATCGCTGCCGCATCCTTTCCCGCTATCTCCTGCGCCGCCGTCGCCGATGCCTCAACAGATGCGCCTTTCCAGGGTATCTTTGATGTGCGCAAGTTCGGCGCAACCGGCGACGGAAAATCCCTCGACACTATCGCCGTCAACCGCGCCATTGAAGCCGCGGCCGCCGCCGGCGGCGGAGTCGTCCTCTTTCCCGCCGGAAGCTATCTCTGCTTCTCCATCCGCCTCAAGAGCCAGGTACACCTCCTTCTGGAGCAAGGCTGCGCCCTCATCGCCGCCGAATCCCCCAAGCCCGGTGAAGTTACCGGCTATAACGGAGGCGCTTATGATGCGGCCGAACCGGTAACTTCCTGGGACGCTTATCAGGATTACGGACATAACCACTGGCATAACTCACTGCTCTGGGGCGAAGAGATTCACGACTTCAGCATCACCGGACCCGGACTCATCTGGGGCAAGGGACTTAGCTTCGGAGCTGAGCGCGCTGCCCGCGGCGGCTATCCCACCTACATTGCCGAGCAGCAAGGCGTCGGCAACAAAGCTATCGCCCTCAAAAACTGCCGCAACGTGATTCTGCGCGACTTTTCCATCCTCAAGGGAGGCCACTTCGGCCTGCTGCTGACCGGCGTCGATAACCTGACCATCGACAACCTCAAGATCGACACCGACCGCGACGGCATCGACCTCGACTGCTGCCAGAATGCCCGCGTCTCCAATTGCACCGTCAACTCCCCCTGGGACGATGGCATCTGCCCTAAATCGAGTTATGCGCTGGGGTATGCCCGCCCCACAAGAAACCTGACCATTACGAACTGCTGGGTAACTGGTTGTTATCAGTTAGGAACGGTTCTCGACGGGAGTTTCATGAAATTCACCGCCGAGCGCGGCGTGGGGCGCACCGGACGCATCAAATGCGGCACGGAATCCAACGGCGGCTTCATCAATATCACCATCTCCAACTGCGTCTTCGAGGGCTGCCAGGGTTATGCTTTGGAATCCGTGGATGGCGCGCTGCTGGAAGATATCACCATTACCAACTCAACCATGCGCGATCTGGTCTCCGGGCCTATCTTCATGCGCCTCGGCGCCCGCCTGCGCGGACCACGCGAAACCACCAAGGTGGGTGCTCTCCGGCGCATCCTGATCAGCAATCTGACTTGTTACAATGCGCCGCAGGAATTCAGCTCGGCATTATGCGGAATTCCCGGCTACGCGATTGAAGATGTGAAACTCTCCAACATCTATATCGAGCCGGTCGGCGGCGGAGCGCCGGAGTTATCGAGGATCGAACCGCCGGAGATGGAAAGCCATTATCCGGAACCTGCGATGTTTGGCCCTTTGCCCGCCTCGGGATTCTTCCTGCGCCACATCCGGAATTTTGAAATGAGCCACGTGGAGATCGCTTGCACCTCGCCCGACGCGCGTCCCGCCTTCTATCTGGACGATGTCGAGCGCGCGGATTTCTTCGCCGTCACGGCTCCTCGCGCGGCGGATGGAGCCTTCGCCCTGCGCAACGTAAAAGATCTGCGCATAGGCTGGAGCCGCGCCGCCGCCGATACAATCCTGAGCAGCGTCGAAAACAAATTGCTGTAAATATCATCTGTATGGTTCCCCGCGGCATTCCCCGCCGGTGGGGCATGAAACCTCATCAGACTTATGATGCCACTAACTCGCTGACTTATCCAGCATTTCCTCGATTCCGCCTTCACTTTCGGAATGTTTTTCACACTTCTTTTGTGAATGAAGCCTGTTTCCTACGCCGTGGCCCGATGCAGCTCACGCGCCCCCAATCGCACGCTCACCACCTTCGAGACGCCCGGCTCCTGCATGGTCACGCCATAGATCATGTCCGCCGTCTGCATCATCCGCTTGGAGTGCGTTACCAGCAGGAACTGCGTCTCCTTGCTCAGCGAGTGCAGCAGATCGGCCAGACGCCCGACGTTCGTCTCGTCCAGCGCCGCGTCCACCTCGTCCAGCGCGCAGAACGGGCTGGGCTGGAACTGGAAGATGGCCACCAGCAGCGCCAGCGCGGTCAGCGACTTCTCCCCGCCCGAAAGAAGCAGCACATTCTGCAGCTTCTTGCCCGGAGGCGACGCCACAATCTCCAGCCCGCTCTCGGCTGAATTCTCCGCGTCCGTCAGCCGCAAAAACGCCTGCCCGCCCTGGAAGAGCCGCGAGAAGACCACCGCGAAGTTCTCGTTGATCCGCGCAAAGGCCTCGTCAAAGCGGCTCCGCGAGATGCCGTCGATCTCCTTGATCGTCTCCTGCGTATTGGTGATCGACTCCATCAGATCGTCGCGCTGCGTGCCCAGGAAGCCGTGCCGCTCGGCTGTCTCTTTGTACTCGTCCAGCGCCATCATATTCACCGGACCCATCTGCTCGATGCGCTGCTTGAGCCCACGGCAGCTCTCGTCCTCTGCCGCCAGTTCCTCGCCGCCCAGGCGCGCTATCTGCTCGTCGGCGCGCAGCGCTGCCGCCTCGACGTTGACTTCGGCCAGGCAACTCGCCTCCAGATGCTCCAAATCTGAGCGCATCTTGGCCACTTCGCTCGAGCGACTGGCCCGCTGCTCACGCAACTCATCCAGCGCCGCCCGCCCGCTCTTCAACTGCGTCTCCAGCGCCGCCAGTTGCAGCCGCAGCGCCTGCGCCTCGGCGGTCAGCTTCTGCGCCTGCGCCAGTGCCTCGGCGCGAACCCCGGCCAGCGACTCTCCCCGCCCGGCCAGCTCCGCGCTCTCCGCAACCCGCTGCTCCCGCTCGGCCATCGCCGCCGTCCGCTGCTGATCGATCGACAGAACCCGCCGCTCCAAATCCGCGTGAAGCCGGTCAATGCGCTGGAAAGCCGCCTCCGCGCCGCGCCGCCGCTCCTCCAACCCGGCCAGTTCCGCGGTCACCTGCGCCGCCTCTTGCTGCATCCCCTCGCGCTTCTGCCGCAGCAGCGCCAGCGCCGCCTGCAGCTCATCCAGAGCCGCCTCGGCCGTCCGATGCTCCGCCTCCAGCCGCAGCATCTCCTCGCGCTTCTGGTCGATCGCGGCCTTCTTGCTCTCCCGCGCATCCTTGTTCCGCGCCGCCTGCGCCGTCCACTCCTGCAGCCGCCGCTCCACACGCTGCGTCTCGCTCTCCATCTGCTTCAGCGTCGCGCCCAGGTTAGCCGTCTCCCGCTCCGCCAGCCGCCTCTCCTCACTCGACGACTCCAACTGCGCGGCCAGTTCCTCGATGGCTGCAATCAGCGCCTTGGCCTCCATCTCCGCCTGCGCCGCATCATTTTCCAGCTTGCCCAGCCGAGTCTCCGCCACGCGCAGGTCGCGCTTCAGCGCCAGCGGTCCTTCGCTCGCCGGTTTGCCGCCCGTCACCGTCGCGTTGTGGAAGCATTCGCCCTCCGGCGTCAGGAAAAAGGCGTGCCGGTGCCGCTCCGCCAGACGCATCGCCTCGCCCGGATCTTCCACCACATAACTGTCCCGAATCTTCGGCAAAATCGACTCCAGCGACCGCCCAAAGCCATTCAGAACCCGTATCGATTCTCGCAGCGGAATCACGCCCGGCAGTCCGGCTATCTCATCACTCGCCGCCGAAGCCCCGTCCGTCTCCCTCTGCGGCGGATGAACCAAGAACGTGGCCCGCCCATCCGTGCCGGACTTGAGCAACTGCACGCCCTGCTCGGCCGCCACCCAGCTCTTCACCACTACATAATTCAGCTCCTCGCGCAGGAACTCGTCCACCACGCCCTCGTGCTCGCCGCTCACCTCCAGGAAATCCGCCAGCGTCCCCACCGGCGCCATCCCCTCGGCCAGCGCTCCCGGCTTCAGAAGCCGCCGCACCGTCTCCGTCGAGTAGCTATGATTGCGAATCAACGACAGCAGCGAATCCCGCCGCCCGGTCACCTTGGCCATCTCGCTGCTCAACTGGTTCGACCGCGCGCGCACCGCGGCTTCCTCCGCCCGCCGCGCCTGCAAGCTCTCCCGCAGCGCAACAATCTCCCCTTCCAGCGCCTTCAGCCGCTCCGCCGCTGACTCGTACCGCAGCCGCGACTCCCCGCTCTGCGCCCCCAGATTCTCCTGCTCCGCCTGCGCCTGGCTCATCTCGGCTTCCAGACGCTCCGCTTCGCGCTCCAACGCCGCCAAGCTCTCCTCGCCCTGCGCCGTATGGTTGCGCGCATTCCCGGCCAGCGTCAGCAGGTGCATCACGTGCCGCCGGCTCGCCTCCAACTCCCGCTCCGAGGCAAAAACCTCTTCCGCCGCCGAACGCGCCTCGTGCTGCCGCGCCTCCACCTGCGCCCGGAAGGCCCGCGCCTCTTCGGCTGCCGTGGCCATGAAGCTGCGCTGCTGCTCGCGCTCCTCGGCAATCCCCGCCAACTGCGTCCGCGTCTGCTCCAAATCCGCGCCGGCTGCCGTAATCCGCGCCTCCAGCTCGCTCACCCGCTCCACGTTGGAGCGCTCCCGCGCCGCCGCCCGCTCCAACTCCACCGCCGCCGTATTGGCGCGGTTCTGCGCCTCCTGGCCCTCGCTGTCCAGCTCGTAGCCCCGCGCCGTCAGCGCGTGCTGGCTGGCCTCGGCCGTCTCAATCTCCCCCGCCGACCCGTTAATCTGCTCCGTCAGCCGGGCAATCTCCGCGTCCAGCCGAGCCTGCTCCGCGTCCATCAGCGCCATCCGGCTGGCCAGCACCACCCGCAGCCGCCCGCGCAACTCATCCCGCACCGTCGCAAAGCGCTCCGCCTTGGCCGCCTGCCGCTTCAGCGAGTTCATCTGCCGCGTAACTTCGTCAAAAATATCGTCCACGCGCGCCAGATTCTGCTTCGCGCTCTCCAGCCGCAACTCCGCCAGCCGCTTCTTCGTCTTGAAGCGCGTAATCCCCGCCGCTTCCTCGATAATCGCCCGCCGGTCGTGCGGCTTGGAACTGAGCAACTGCCCAATGCGCTCCTGCCCGATCATCGCGTAGCTCTCCGGCCCCAGGCCGGTGCCCATGAAAATCTCCTGGATGTCTCTCAATCGGCAGAGCTTGCCATTCAGCAGGTACTCGCTCTCCCCGGTCCGGAAGAGCCGCCGCGTAATCACCACTTCGCCCTTTTGCGGCGTCCGCTGGAACTTCCGCCGGCGTATCTTCAGCACCACCGCCTGCGGGCCTTCGCCCGTACTCATCGACTGCGCGCCCGACGCATCCTCATCCTCGTCCAACACCTGTCCCGGCTGCTCGTTGGCAATGATCTCCTCAACCTCGCTGGCCCGCTGCCGCCGCACCGCCGCCTCGTCCCAGTCCGCCGGACCCTCCGGCTCCACCACCACCTGCGGTTCCACCAGAATCGGCCCTTCGTAGGCCTCCGGGTCCACCAGCGTCAGCGCCACCTCGGCCATTCCCAGCGCCTTCCGCTCCCGCGTCCCGGCAAAGATCACATCCTGCATGTTCGTGCCGCGCAAGACCTTCGCGCTCTGCTCGCCCAGCACCCAACTGACCGCGTCCAGAATGTTGCTCTTCCCGCACCCATTCGGCCCCACCACCACGGCAATCCCCGTGCCCGCCACGGCAACCTCCGTGCGGTCGCAAAAGCTCTTGAAGCCGAGTATGTGGATCTTCTTTAGTTTCAGCATCTTCTCTCCGGGTCTACCTTCCAGCCATCATGAATTTGTAGCGCCGGCCTCCCAGCCGACCGTAGCGCCGGCCTCCCGGCCGGCTGTAACGTGGACCTCCCGGTCCACGCTCGTTTCTTCCTCGAGTCGCAATGAACCACCGCCAACTTGCTAACTCGCCATTTTCCGCGAAGCGGAAGCTAACTCGCTGTTTTTGTTCCACATGCACTTCCCCTATAAGATCATCTTCATAGGCGGCAGCCCGGCTTCCGGCAGCGCGTTTCGGCTGCTAGGAACTGCGGGTGCCCCATCCATGGCACGATCTCGTTTGTGTGCCATGCGTAGGAGACCGAGCAATCCCACTTCCAATCCATCGGGCAACCCGCCCAAGCGCAAGGACGAATCTTACCCTCAGATTCAAACTCTACGGACCCGGAACGGCACGGTCAACGCCCAAGGAGGCGGTTTTTGTGGATAAGGCAGGCCAGAATTCCACTTCTTGGAAATTCTTAAAATACCAGTGCAAAATTGGGAGTTTCCAAGAAATTTCTGCCGGCTTTTGCACAGCTCTGCTCAGTTTTCAACACGCCTTGAACAGCCTTTTGTACACCAAAACCCGCGCTGGATGGCGCAAATCCGCCTATGCAATCTGGGTGCCCCAGCTCCGGATTTTCGGCCCCGGGCGACGATGCCCCCAACTCGCCTCAGGGTAATCGCATTTGAACTTCGCCAAACGCCCATCATTCTCGCGATACTCATGCGGGCGGCTTTTCGGAGGGAGCAGGGGCATTTATGCCCCTGAAGCGAGACTTGGGCAGGCTGGCCTTTAGGCCCGGGGCTAAAGCCCTGTCGTTTCAGAGATGAATTCAGGGGCATAAATGCCCCTGCTCCCTCCGGATGATTTCAAATGCGACGATGCCCCCAACCCGCCCCTCTTGCTGACACCAACTGGAATCCGCTCCTGTAAAGTCAAGAGAGGTACTTCGTACTGTTCGCAACTGCGCCTCGGACCTTCTTTCCTTTGACCACGCAAGCCAATTCGGCCCATCTCTCCGAACTGCTTCATGCAGTCTTCGGCTTCTCCCGCTTTCGCGCCAATCAGGAGGCCGTCTGCCGCGCGGCCATCGACGGGCGCGATTTGATCTTGGTCATGCCGACCGGCTTCGGCAAGTCGCTCTGCTACCAGCTTCCCGCCGTCGCTCTGGGCGGAACGGCGTTGGTCATCAGCCCTCTGATTGCCCTGATGGAAGATCAGGCGGCCAAGCTCACCGCGCTCGGCCTGCGCGTCGGGCGCATTCACTCCGGCCTGGATCGCGCGCAGTCGCGCCAGACCTGCGTCGAGTATCTGCAAGGCGGGCTGCAATTCCTCTTCATTGCCCCCGAGCGGCTGCGCGTTCCCGGCTTCGGCGAGATGCTGGCCAAACGCAAACCCGCCCTGATCGCCATCGACGAAGCGCACTGCATCTCGCAGTGGGGCCACGACTTTCGCCCCGATTACCGGATGCTCGGCCAGTACCTGCCCGCGCTCCGTCCCGCGCCCGTGCTGGCGCTCACGGCCACGGCCACGCCTCGCGTTCAGGCCGACATCCTGGAGCAACTGGGCATGGTCAAGCCGGCCAAGTTCATCCACGGCTTCCGGCGCAGCAATCTGGCCATCGAGGTCGTCGAGCTGTCCATGCCGGAGCGCCCGCACGCCATCTTCGGCCTGCTGGCCGATCCCGCCCGTCGTCCCGCCATCGTCTACGCCACCTCGCGCAAAGGCGCCGAGCAGTATGCCGCCGAGCTGTCCAGCCACCTTCCCGCGGCGGCGTACCACGCGGGCCTGGACCCAGCCACCCGCGAGCAGGTGCAAACCGCCTTTCAGGCCGGCCAACTGGATGTCGTCGTCGCCACCATCGCCTTCGGCATGGGCATCGACAAAGCCAACATCCGCACCGTCATCCACGCCGGGCTGCCCGCGACCCTGGAAGGCTACTACCAGGAGATCGGCCGCGCCGGACGCGACGCAGCCCCCAGCCGCACCTACCTGATGCACAGCTACGCCGACCAGCGCACCCACGACTTCTTCCTCAACCGCGACTATCCGCCCGCCGATCACCTGCAACAGGTCTTTCGGAGTCTGGGTGAAGAGCCTAAGCCCTACGAAGAGCTGCGCTCGGCCTCCAAGCTCTGCGAGGAGGATTTCGACAAGGCGCTGGAGAAGCTGGAGATTCACGGCGGCGCGCGGGTGGACTTTGGCGGCAACGTCACCGCCGGCGGCCCCGGCTGGAAGAAGAGCTACACAATTCAAGCCCAATTCCGCGCCGAGCAGATGGAGAAGGTGCTGCGCTTCACCACCTCCTCGGAGTGCCGCATGGCCGCCCTGGTGCGCCACTTCGGCGACGTGGAGGACGCAAACCGGCCCTGCGGCATCTGCGATGTCTGCGATCCCGGCGGCGCCGTGCTGCGGCTCTTCCGCCGCCCCACCCCGCTGGAGCGGGAACTTGCCCAGGCGATTGCCGATGAACTGCGCGCGGTGGATTACAAGGCCGCTGGAACGCTGCAACGCAGCCTGGATCTTGTGGGCCGCTTGAGCCGCGACGACTTCGACGCGCTGCTGGGCTCCATGGTCTGCGCCGGGCTGATCGAGATCGAGGACGCAGAGTACGAAAAAGACGGCGAGACCAAGCGCTATCGCAAGGTGCGGATGACCCCGGCCGGCCTGGAAATGCGTTCAATCGCATCGGTCGATCTGCTGCTCTCCGATGGCGTGGTCGAGGAGTTTGGCGGGCGCGCGTCTGCCGCGGCGCGCACCAGAAAGCCGAAGGCCGCCGCAAAGCCCCCCGCCGCCGCAAAAAACCCGTCCGCCGAGCCGGTTTCGCTCTCCGCCAAGGGCGAAGCGCTGGCGGCGCGGCTGAAGGAGTGGCGCGCGGCCGAGGCCAAGCGGCTGGGCGTGCCGGCCTACATGGTTCTGAATGATCGCACGCTGGCCGCCCTGGCGCATGCTCGCCCGGAAAATCCCCGGCAGTTGCTGGAGATCAGCGGCATGGGCCCCGCCAAGGTGGAACGCTTCGGCGCGGCGATTCTGGACCTGTGTAAAGAGCAAATGCCATCAGCAACAGCCAGTCACCCCGCGCCGTAGGCGCAACGGTGATTAGCCCAGCGCTTCAGCGCTGGGTAGGCGCAATCAACAATTCATCCGGAGTCCCGCAGGGACGGCGCTCATGCTGCTATAGCGCAGAAATCAGTGCGCTACCGGGCATACGCAAGCTCGGAAAGCTTGCTGCGTATGATGCGACAGCGTGCAAACGTACTCCGGCCAAAACATTTGCAAAACGGTTGAATTCGTTCCAGTCGAGAAATTCTCAAGATAACTCTGGCTGGCTTGGGTCTTCGCGCCCGGATCGGCGGCGAATCCCGCGATGATCTGATTCACCGACGCCGCATCAAACACCGCCGCTTGATAACTGCGATCAAAGTCGTATTCCGCTGACCAGGTTGCATCGATGCCGGTCAGGTTCGAGGCTGTAAAGACCTTGTAGTCCTTGAGTGCGGCGGTGGACGGATCAACCTGCGCCAAAGTGATCGAAGGACGATTGCCGTGAATCGGCGAGATGGAAGAAACCATCTTCATCGCGATGGCCTTGGCAGTGGCCGGACTCCCGCTATCATCCTCCAGCAGCTTGATCTCATCCATGTGCGTATGCGCGAAGATCGCTAACTCGACCACATCGGAGAAGTCAATCAGAGCTTCCGCTATTTTCTCCGAGGAAAGAAACATCTTTGGCTCTTGTCCGCCGCAAATCTCCCCCATTCTCTTCATCGTTGAGTAGAGATCGATGCCGGGCGGAATGTGGCCCATCACCCAAACCTTCTGCTTGCCGGCGCGCGCTGCGGCTAACTGCTGGCGGAGCCAAGTGATCTGCTCTTCCGCCGCGGCTGCGTCGGGTTTGCCGGAGCAGGCGGCATAACTCTTGGACATGAATAGGTCATCCAGAACCAGCAGGCGCGCGTTCTGGATCGGCGCGGGCAGCGTGATGCTGTAATATCCTCCCGCCGCAAAGCTCTCCTCCGCTGCCGTGCGCTCGGCGGACGGGAATTTCCTGGCTACTTCCTTGCCGGCCTCCGCCAGAAACTCGCTGTGCGCGTCCAGCCGGTAATCTCCGCAATCCGAGTCATTGTTTCCCAAAGCTACATAGACGGGCACATTGGGAAAGTCGCCGTATAACTCATCGATGAGATAGTCCAGCGTTTTTTCAACGAACGACCGATAGGCTTCAGGCGCTGCATTTGGAAAGAGCGTCTTGTATTTGCAATCGAAGCCATGGGCGAGCAGATCGCCGCTGACGGTGACAAACTTGGCCTCGGAGGCGTGAGCGCGCATGGCCTTCAAGCTGGAGTCGAAGAGCGCAAAGGAGGTATCCGCCCCGCGCGCGCCGCAGTTCTGCTGCAAGGCCGCGAAACGCTGCGCCTGATCGGGCGACGGCGCGGTGGCCAGAATGGCTCTCCATCCGCTCGACGGCGCGCCGGCAAGCTGCGGAGCTTTGGCCGGATCCCAGAATGGCTCGAAGTGAATGTCGCTGAGCAGCAGCGCTGGAACGGTTGCATTTGCCGAAGGGGGTTTGGCCGCGGGCGGGCCGCTTTGCGCCCGGGAAACGCCGGCGACCAAAAAAAGGCACAGCAATGCGCTCCGCCAATTGGCGATTGGCGCGGAAAGTGACAAAGTGAGGTTGTGCTTCATTCTTGCTCCTTGGCTGACCCTCACTTTACCATGATTGGCTTTAACGGCAGGTAAAGTGCGCATTCTTGGTCAAAATCCAACGCATCTTTGACAAAAAACACGCACTTTTCATCCTCCGGAAACAGGCAAATATCTATTCAAGATCCACGGTGAAAGCGGAAGCGCCGGAGTCAATTTGCAGGATCGCCGCTTCGGGTTTCAGCCTGTAGTGCGCCGCTTCCGCCGCGGTCAAGGCCAGCTTTCCCGTCGTGTTGGCGGGCAGAGTCAAATGCCAGACGGCGGTGCTGCCGGTGATCTTCCAGTCGCTGTGAATCGTCCCATAGGGCGAGTCGTAGTCAAAGCTGACGCTGCCCAGACGCGCATCGAAGACCGGATGCAGAAGCACGGTGTGGAAGCCGGCGTCCAGCGGCGACGCATCCACCCCGGCGGCGTAGCGGTAGAGCCAGTCGGCCACCGCGCCGTAGGCGTAGTGGTTATAGGAGTTCATGCTGGGATCATTCTTCATCTGGTCGCCGTTCCAGCGCTCCCACATCGTCGTCGCGCCGTGCTCCACCAGGTAGCCCCAGGAGGGGTACGCAGTGTTCAGCAGCAGCTTGTAGGCCTCCTCGGCGTGACCGGTGCGGGTCAGTTCCTCCAGCAAATAAGGCGTGCCCAGAAAGCCCGTGCCCAGCCGCCCGTGATTGGCCTCGATCTTGTCCGCCAGCTTTTGCGCCACCGCCGGACGCATTTCCTCCGGCACAAGATTCATGTGCAGCGCCAGCACGTAACCGGTCTGCGTGTCGCCGCCGTGCGCCACAGCGTCGGGATTGTCAATCTGCCCGAAGACCGATGGGCTGTTGTCCGCCCCGGCGACAAATCCATCCTCGCGCACAAACTGCTTCTGGAAAGCTGCGCGGATCTTCTCGAAGAGCCGCGCGTACTTCTCTTCATCCGCGCTCCGGCCCGTGGCGTGCGCCATCTGCCGCATCAGCGTCACGTCGTAGGCCCAATAGGCTGTCGCCACCAGCACATAATCCGTGCGCCCCTCCGGCGAGAGCCAGTCGGCAAAGGGAATCCCGGAGTCGTGCTTCCACAATCCGTCGGGGTTGGCCGCCTCGATTGCGCCCAGATACTTCTCCATCGCCGCCCAATTCTCCTCAATGATGCTGGTGTCGCCCGATTGCAGCCAGCTGGTCCACGGAATGATCACGCCCGCGTCGCTCCACCCGGCGGCATAGCCCGTATTCGGCGCGGCGGTTCCCGGCGAATAGATGCCGTAGTACGGCGTCCCCGCCTGCGTGCCGCGCATATCTCCGGCAAACTTGCGCGAGAAGGCGGCGAGGTCCATGTTGTAGCTGGCGGCGCGCCAGAAGACCTCCGCGTCGCCCATCCAGCCTAGCCGCTCGTCGCGCTGCGGGCAATCCGTCGGAATGCCCACAAAATTCGACCGCTGCCCCCACTGAATGTTCTTCCACAACTGGTTGATCATCGCGCTGCCGGTGGCAAGCTTGGCCGTGAAAGGCGCGTCGGTGTGAATGACTACGGCGGTTACAGCTTCTTTAGGCGGCGCTGCGGGAAGGCCGGTGATCTCCAGATAGCGGAAGCCATGAAAGGTAAACTGCGGCATCAACTCTTCAATTCCATTCCCGCTCAGAATGAAGTGATCCGTCGCCTTGGCCGTGCGCAGATTGTCGGTATATAACGTCCCATCGTCATTGACAATCTCCGCAAAGCGCACACGCACATCCGCGCCTGCCGGTCCCGAAACGCGCAACTGCTCCACGCCCGAAAAGTTCTGGCCAAAGTCGTATACGAAGACTCCCGGCTTCGGCTCGGTCTTGGATTTGGCGATCAGCGTCTGCTCCACGCGAATCGGCTGAAACTCCTGCGCCTCAATGCGAAGGGGCTTTGGTTCAATCTCAATCACGTTCTTCAAACTCTTGAATTCGAGCAACCATTCATCGTCGAGGAATACCGGTCGAAGGTTCTGACTCTCACCGTCATAAATCTCTGCGCGTTGAATGTTCGCGGTACTCGCCTTCCAACTTGTGTCCGTCGCCACCCAATCAACGCTCCCATCAGTGTATTCAATGCGCAATTGCGCCTTCAGCGCGGGTGGCGTGTCGCCATAATTATTGGGCTGCTGAAACCACTCCAGCGGCGTCTCATACCAGCCCGGAGCCAGCAGCGCGACAAGCGCATTCTTGCCGTTTTTCAATTGAGCAGTTACGTCATAACTCTGGTATTTCACGTGCTCGCGATAATCGGTCCATCCCGGAGCAAGCACATCATCGCTTACCCGCGTCCCGTCGAGATAAAGCTCGTATGCACCCAAAGCTGTCGCGTAGACGCGAGCCGACTTGACCGGCTTCGCCACATCAAAGCCCTGCCGCATGATCTTCACTGAATCCGGAATCCACGGATGCCCCAGCGGCCCGCTCATCGGCCCCGGCGCTTGCTTCCAAATCACCGCGCTCTTCCAGCCCGCGTCGTCAAAGCCCTTCTGCTGCCAGCCCGCCGCCGCGTGAATCGCTGTCTTCCAATCGCTCCCGCTGGCAAACGACGCCACGCTGCCATCGGCGTACTCGACGACCAGCGTGGCAATCATCGGCGTCGCTTCCCCGCTGGGATGCGCCACGTAGTGTACCGTCTCCACCGCGATAGTGTTCTCGCCTACCGTCAGCGCACCGGTGGCCTCCGCGCGTACAAACTTCTTCCACGGCATCTGATTCCACGGCGGCAGCGGAGTGGCCTTGAGCAGTTGCGCGCCATTCACCCAGGCCGATACCGTATCCTGCCCGGTGGCGAACAGCGCCGCGCTGCGCACCGGCTTGGTCAGCGTGACGGTCTGCCGATAAGCGATGCGCTCTTCCGTTGCCTTCCCAGCCGCCACACTCCCCGTCTCCGGGCTGGTGATCCACGCCGCCGGCGCGTGGCGGACGGCGTCTTCCTCCGGCGTCTCAAACCCGATCCACTGCCCGCGCCAGTTCTCCTGCTTCAGCAGTCCCGTCTCCCACCAGCTCACCGCGCTCTCCGCATACGGCTTGCCCGCCGCGTCCCACACCTTCACCCGCCAGAAGTAGCGCGTGCTGGGCACGAGAGCCGGACCGGCGTAACGCACATTCAACGACTGCCCCAACCCAACGCGCCCGCTGTCCCACACATCCGCCTTGCCGGATCCGAGCAGCTCCGCCCGCGAGGCAACCTGTACCTCATAGGCGGATTGCTTTGCGCCGCGCGCCGGGTCCGCCAACTGCCAGGAGAAGCGCGGCGCGGGGTCGTCAATGCCCAGCGGCGTCTTCAGCTCGTCCACGCGCAGTTCACGAGGCCCAACAGCGGCCTGCTGTGCGCCCATCGCACTCGCCGCCAACACCATTCCGCACAACACGCCGTACAAGACAACTCCACGCATCATTTTCATCGCCCTTCCTTGTTTCAACTGACAACATATTCCAAATGACAACATGAAAGAGGATATTCCCTCACCAAAGGCCATGGCAAGCTAAAGCCTCTCTCCGAATGGTTGAGAGTAGCGCCGGTCTCCAGACCGGCTGTCGTGTGGGCGTCCTCGCCCACGCCTGTTTCAAATCCCGCGGCTCGGCAACGCCGCTGGGGGACACTCTAGCAACAGGAGAGATGCGATAAAAGAACGCTTGCCCGATTACACTCATTGCATGGCTCTTCGACTCTATGCCGCCACCACCAGCCAGGGCAAGCTGCGCGACTTCCGCACCGCCGCCGCTGCGCACGCACTCTCTATCGAGCCTCTGCCGGGAATCGAAGCGATTGCCGCGCCGGAGGAGGATGGGCTGACCTTTGCCGACAACGCCAAACTCAAGGCCGCCTATTACTCGCGCTTTGCTCCCGGCCAGTGGGTGCTGGCCGACGACTCCGGGCTGGAGGTGGACGTGTTGAACGGCGCTCCGGGGGTGCGCTCAGCACGCTTTGCCGCCGATGCAGGCATTGTGGACTCGCCCGACGCCAACGACAACGCCGATGTGTGGAACAACCTGCTGCTGCTCCGGCGGCTGGCCGGCGCTCCAGACGAGATGCGTGGGGCGCGCTACCGCTGCTTGTTGGCGGCGGCGCGCGACGGCGTGGTGCTGCACACCGCGGAGGGCGCGGTCGAGGGGCGGATTCTGGATTCGCCGCGCGGAACCGGCGGCTTTGGCTACGATCCGCTCTTCTACCTGCCCACGCTGGAACGTACGATGGCGGAGATTGACCTGGAAACCAAGCTGAGCCTCAGCCATCGCGGGCGAGCCTTTGCGGCGCTGCTGCCTCTGCTGCTCTGAATCCAAGGACTTTCCCCGCTCATGTTGTTCTGAATCCAAAGCCTTTCCCCGCTCATGTTGTCCTGAATCCAAGAACTTATCCCGGAAGAACCGCTAGGATGCGCCACCTGCCTCGCGCCGTAGGCGCAACGGTAATTCGCCCAGCGTTTTATTGATCCGCCCTGAAAGGATTGCGATACAAAAAATCTGTCATCCAGAGCGGAGCGCAATTAAAAATCCGTCCTCCTGAGCGGAGCGCAATTAAAAATCTGTCCTCCTGAGCGGAGCGCAACTAAAAATCTGTCCTCCTGAGCGGAGCGCAGCGGAGTCGAAGGACCTGCGGTTGCTTTGCGGCGGTAATCTCGCATTGCATTCGTGCCGGATCAATAATGCGGGGTAGGCGCATCCAACTATGTGCCTCGCGCCGTAGGCGCAACGGTAATTAGCCCAGCGTTTTATTGATCCGGCCTGAAAGGATTGCGATACAAAAAATCTGTCCTCCTGAGCGGAGCGCAATTAAAAATCTGTCATCCTGAGCGGAG
>CAYVGW010000073.1:0-19498 GCA_964450895.1 uncultured Occallatibacter sp.
TCTGCCGATTGATAAGAAACAACTTGTAGCGCCGGTCTCCAGACCGGCTGTCGTGTGGGCGTCCTCGCCCACACCCGATTCATCCCTCGTGGGCCGGCAACGCCGGTGGGGGACTAACTAGAAACAAATGCGGACCAGGAGGCCGGCGCTACCATCACCACTGCGCCCAGTCGCCCGCTCCCAGCACCCAGGCGGCCAGCAGGAGGTTGCTGACGGCGTGCGCGGCCACCGCGTCGCCCATCCGCCCTCGCCAGCGCAGCACCCCGGCAAAGGCCAGGCCGGCCACCGTGCCAAGCAGCAAATGCTGCCAATCCGTCATGTTCTTCATGTGCTCCACGCCAAAAACCACCGAAGACAGACCAATCGCCAGCGGCGTCAGGCTGGAAAAAGAGACTTGGTCAAACTCCCGGCTCATGAAGCGGCGCGCCAGATAGCCGCGAAAGGCCAGTTCCTCGGCGATGGGCACGGTAATCACCGCGGCGGAGACGCGAAAAGCCAGCCAGGTCCAGCGCGTCCACGGAGGCAATGCGGCCAAATCCGAGCCTAGCCGGCTGGCGGTGTGCGCATGGCCCCACCAGGAGGGGGCGATCCAAAGCGCGAAGACCGCCGCGCCCGCCACCGGGGCCAGCCAGCCGAAGCGCCAGTTGAGCTTCTTCAACTCCGCCCGGAAATAATAGAGGGCGGTGGCGGCGGCCAGAAAACGCAGGAAGTAGTAGCGGTCAAAGTAACCGGAAACGGCTTTGGTGAGAAAAGTTGCCGCCAAAATGGCCAGAAACGGAACCAGGTAAGCCCGGATTGCCTGAGATTCTCCACGGTGTTGGCTTGCCGGCTCCAATGCGCCTGGAGCGGCGACTCCTTCACGGCCCAGTGAAACCTCCGAGGCGGGGGGAAGGGAAGGCTGCCGTTTTCGCACCCAATTGAGCTTCTCCGTGGCCATGGAGAAAATCAGAGCGACCGCGGTAAAGGCGATCCAGCCAAATTGCGTGTGAAAGCCGACATCGGCAACTTCGTCGCTGCCATAGTTGCCAATGAAAAACAGCACGCTGAGCCGAACCACATTCAGCACCCAAATACAGGCAAGCCCCAGGGGAATCAACAGCAGCGCCTGCGGGAATCGGCACTCTTTGCGGGTATACCAAAGCCAGATGGACGTGAAGGCGAAGACCAGCCCCAGACCCTCCATTCCGGAGCAGGAATAGGCAATCTCCATGGAATAGCGGGAATTTTCAATGGTGAAGGTGGGCGCAACCGCGGAGACATCCGGCAAGACCGTGCGAATCACGAACCGCACCGCATCGAAGGTAGCGGTCTGCATGATGTGACTGGAGGCGGTGTCCCCCTTGTTCCATAAGGTCCACGAAGGCTCAATCAGAATCCAGGCGGCCACTCCGGCAATAACCGCATAAAGCCATAACAGATGGGTGGCGCGAAACATCCGCATCCAGGCTTTGAGCGGAAGGCAGGCCAATGCCAAAAAAGGGACTTTCAATAAAAATAACGCGCTGACCGAGACGGCCGCGGCGCGCAGAAAAGCGGCGTCAGCCTGGTGGAACAACGTCAAGACATGGATAAGAATTTCAACGGCTACGCAAGCCAAGTAGCCGCCAAAGGAAATAAAGCCGAACCGCAGCGCATCCCTTTGGCTTTTAAGCCAAGGATAGGCCAGCCCCAGGAATACCGCCAGGGAGACGATCGCAATTGAAATCAGGCCTGGATGATACGCGGATTGGATGTGCAATGCGCCGGTAACCAATACGGCTTCCAGCGCATAAACCACCGCCAGCAAATACAGCCGCCCAAGCAAATGACGGGGAAAGACATAACGGGATATCGACCGGAAAAAGCCACCACCGGTCGAGGCGTAATTGTCTATCGATTTCACTAACTGTATTTTCCCCGTTTACTTTTTGAGCCGGGCGCGCATGACCGCAAGCGTTCCGCCAAGAAGTGTGAGGCCGCTAATCGCCAGACTGGGATCAACTTCGGGCTTCTTGAAGAATGCCATGCCATGAGCGGAGGCGCAAGCGCCGAGCGCAAGACCCAGCACAACGAATGTGTTCATCAAAAGATTCTTCTTCATGTATAAATCCTTTCTGGTGTGTACTCAAATGAGCCGCTTCCGTTCAGTATCCGCAAATCCAAACCAAACAATCCGGCTTGGCTCTACAGTCCTCAGCGGTTCAAGCCCCGTGTTTGCTGTCCTATGTCTTGAAGCTGCATGGAAACGGAGCGCTATTTACGCTTCTGCCTCTTCTGTTTCGAGCCGGAGAGGGAAGTCCCCGGTGATGCGCGCCTCCAGAAACCAACCCGAAGGCTACTAGAAATAATTTAACACGAGTCGAGGCGATTCTTGCAATTTCATTAAAAAATAAAAGTAACCGGAGGTAAAGTACCTGAATCACATCTATATTATGGCGTAAATGCGTCAGGGGACCTGCCTGGGCGCTCAGTCCCCTGTTTTGCGCATTTTTCGCGGCAAAATCACTTAACGGCTGGCCGCAGTTGAACGCCTTTCGTAACGATGGCGACCTTGGCCGGGGTCAGCTCCGGCCCATCCCAGCCTTCCTTGAGCGCTTCAATGTGAATCTCGCCTGGCCACTTCGCAGTCGATTGAACGATCACCTGCGCCAGTCCATTGAAGAGCGAGCGTTTGGGTTCCTTGTCGCTCTCCTGGCAGTTGGGGTCGCCATTGCCTACGCCGATCAACGCGCCGGCGCCGGAGACTTTGAAGCTGATGAGATTCGAGGCGGTCGGAACGGGCCTTCCCTCCTTGTCCAACACCTCCACGGTCAGCATCGCCACATCCTCGCCGTCTGCATTGATCTCTGTACGGTCAGCGGTCAGCCGGATCGCCACAGCCGGCCCGGTCGTCTCATGCTTTTCCGTCAGCACGACCTTTCCGTCTTTTGTTCCGCGCGCTTCGATCACGCCCGGCTCATACTTCACCTTCCACTCGACATGGCCCAGGTGCGGCACCTTCTGGCTGCCCTGGCTCTTGCCGTTGACAAACAGCTCCACCTCGTCCAGGTTCGAATACACCCAAACAGGGATAACTTCGCCCTCCTTACCCTCGAAGTTCCAGTGCGGAAACAGGTGCAGCGCCGGCTCCGTGCGCCACCAAGCCTTGTAGTAGTAGAAAGTGTCCTTGGGAAAGCCGCACATATCGACGATGCCGAATTGCGAGTTGATCGAGGGCCAGCCGTAAGGCGTAGGCTCGCCGCGATAGTCGAAGCCCGTCCAGGCAAAGCCGCCCGCCTCCCACTCCCGTGTTCCGTAGAACTTCCACCACTCCTCGGCCGTCGCGCCCCACGGAACCACGCCGTTAAAGGCGTTGATGGTATTGCGCAACGGGTCGGTCGTGTAATCGCCGCGCGTGGAGATGGCGCTGGAGGTCTCCGAGCCGTAGATCGGACGCTTGGGGTGCTTCTTGTGGAATTCGTCGGGGAAATCCTGGTGGTAGTTGAAGCCGATAATATCGAAGGCCTCGGAGACGCCTTTCTCATTGCTGCCATTCACTGCCGCCGAGACGGGCCGCGTGGGGTCCAGCTCATGGCAGCGCCGCACCATGGTCGTGGCGATCTTTTCGCCCTGCTCGGCCATCGCATCCTGCAAGATCCACTCCTCATTGCCCACCGACCACAAGATGATCGACGGCGAGTTGCGGTAGCGCTTGAGCATCGCCTCCAGTTGCGCTATTCCCTCGGGGTTGGAACTCATCAGCCGCGTCTCGCACATCATCATCATGCCCATGCGGTCGCAAGCCTCCACCCACTCCGGCGTTGGCGCGTTGTGCGAGGTGCGCACCGCATTGCAGCCCATGGCTTGCATCACCCCCAGCCGGAAGCTCTGCAAGCGGTCGGGCAGCGCCGCGCCTACGCCGGCGTGATCCTGATGGTTACAGGCGCCTTGAATCTTCAGCGGCTTGCCGTTCAGCAAGAAGCCCTTGTCCGCGTCAAAGACCGCCGTGCGCACGCCAAAGCTCACCCGCTCGGCGTCTCGCGTCTTGCCGCCCGACTCCACCGTTACAATCGCCGAATAAAGGTTTGGCTGCTCCACGGACCACAGCGCCGGATCGGCCAGCTTGGTGGTTGCCGAAAATGTGGCGCTGCCGTCCACGTCAATCGACTGCGCCGCGGCCTCCGCCGTCGCCACCGTCTTGCCCGCCGCATCCTGAATCTGCCAAGTGACCTTGGCGCTCTCCGCCTGCTTGCCTTGATTCTCGACTACTGTCGCCAGGGCGAGCTGAGCCGAGCCGCCGCCCACCTTCGTCCGCACCGTGCTCTCCCACTGGCCCAGATGCAGCGCGTCGCTCTTGGTCAGCCACACGTGGCGATAGATTCCCGCGCCCTCGTAGAACCATCCATCGCCGAAGCTGGCGTCCACGCGCGCGACGATGTAATTCTTGGCGCCGTAACTCAAAAAGTCCGTCAAATCGAAGGAAAAGGGCGCATAGCCGTTGTCGTTGCGGCCGATAAAACAGCCGTTCACGAAGAGGATGACGCTGCGGAATGCGCCGTCGAAGTCGATCGTGATGCGCTTGCCCAAATCGCTGGCCGGAATCTCGAACTCCCGCCGGTACCAGCCCACGCTGGTCTCTGGATAGCGCCGGCCGAGGGGCTTGTAGCCATGCGATTGCAGCGCATCGTCCCATACGAAGGGCAGTTCGACGGCCCAATCGTGGGGCAGATTCAGCGTGCGCCACTTGGAGTCGTCGAATTTGGCCGTGGAGAAGGCAAACTCGCCGGTCTTGGAGAAGTCGCCCTGGCCGTTGCCGAAGCCCAGATCACGGGCCGGATCGCTTCCATGGCCCATCTGGAACTTCCAGCCGAAGTCGAAGAGCAACTGCTCACGCGGGGCAATGGCCGGCGCCGCCGAAGTGGACGGGCCGCTGAGCAGCGCAGCCGTGCGTCCCCAGGCCGAGCGAGCTAAAAGCGAAGAAGCGGAGAGAGCCAAACCGGAGGAAAGCAACGTACGGCGGGAGATACCAGGCATGAAAATTCTCCTTCAAGGTTAAATCGCGCAACGCGCGGCTGCGCAATTTCGAGGGGTGAGTCCCTAGACAATATAAATGAGCAGGCGGAACGATGTAAACGATTACAATTTTCCGTTGGGCGGGTTACCCGCCAAAAAGTTATCGGTAACTTCATCAATCCGCCAATGCGTGCGCTTTCTTCCTTCCGCGCTCTCTGCGAAAGGGTGGAAATTCACGACCCTCGACCTGTTTTCCCATGGCATGGGGCATGCATTCGGACCGCACGAATCGATTGCAAACTGCGATTTGCTCGCTTAGCTTCCGATACCGTATTCTGTCTCGCAATACCTCTTATGCGAAGATCAAGCCAAGTACAACTTACCCTCCTTGCGGCCATCGCCCTTTCGATGACAGCTTGCCGCGACGAACATCGGGACTGCGTCGATGCACAAGGCCACAAGGCGCCCGATGCCAACTGCGAAGCAGGTTACGGGGGTACCCATTACGTGTACGGCGGTTCAAGCGGCGGTCACTACGGCGACGCCGTGATGGGCGGCAGCAGCGTCTCGCGCGGCGGCTTTGGCGGCATCGGTGGCAGTCATGGCGGAGGAGGAGAGTAAATGCGTCGATTGACCGTAAACCCGCGCCGCGATTGGCAGTCCAGTGTCGAACGTGCCGGCCTGACCTATCACACTCTGGACGATGGAACTCCTTACTGGGACGAAACCGCCTATTGGGAGTTTTCCTCCGCCGAGATCGACCGTCTGGAAGCGGCCACCGCCGAAATTCAGCGCCTTGCCCTCACCGCGGGAGACGTGATCCTTAACCAGGACCGCCTCGCCCAGATGGGCATTCCCTCCGCGGCTGCTCCCGCTATCCGCGCCGCCTGGAATAGCGAACCGCCCGCGCTTTACGGGCGGCTCGATCTGGCCTACGACGGAAGGTCGATCAAGCTGCTGGAGTACAACGCCGACACGCCCACCGGCCTGGTGGAAGCCGCCGTCGCGCAGTGGTATTGGCTGGAAGAGTGCTTTCCCAGCTCCGATCAGTTCAACTCGATCCACGAAAAACTGATCGCGAAATGGAAAGATCTCAAGGATTACGTCGCGAATCCCGTGCATTTTGCCGACGCGGGCAGCGAAGAAGACCGCATGACGGTCAGCTATCTGCGCGACACCGCGCAGCAGGGCGGCCTGCACACCAAGCAGATCGCCATGCACGAGATTGGCTGGGATGCCAAGCGCTTGCGCTTCGTTGATCTGGACAATCATCCCATCGAGACGCTCTTCAAGCTCTACCCTTGGGAGTGGCTCTTGAGTGAGCCGTTCGCTCAGCAGGCGCTCTCCACGCTGCCTCCACAGGCCAACTTGCAAGAGTACGGGCCGCGCAAGGACCGCCGTCAGTGGGGTTCCATGCTGTGGATCGAACCCATTTGGAAGATGCTTTGGTCGAATAAAGCGCTGCTGGCGATTCTCTGGGAGTTGAATCCGGGCCATGAACTGCTTCTTCCTGCCTATCTGGAAGGGCCACGTGAACTGACCAGCTACGTGCGCAAGCCATTGTTTGGCCGCGAAGGCGCAGGCATCGCCGTGGTGCAGAATGGCGTCGCCGTGGAAGGCGTACAGTCCGTTGAAAATGCGCAAGGTTGCGTCTATCAGGCCATCGCTCCCATGGCCACCGGCGGAGGCAAGACCGCCGTCTTCGGCTCCTGGCTCATCGATGGCGAACCGGCAGGCATGGGCATCCGTGAATCCAAAGGATGGGTGACCAACAACACCAGTTGCTTTGTGCCTCACTTGTTCCGGTAGGGGATTCTAAAAGAGATATACGGATTCCGATCTGACGAGTTGTGCGCCATCAGCTATTCGGAATTTTAGCCTTTTATGCTGTATGGTGAGTGTGAACGTAATTCGTCGCGGCCTTCGGCCCAGAATCGGCCTCCGCGCCGCACTTTATAAAGGTGGTTTCATCCCATGCGCTTTGCTTCCGTCCTTCTCCTCGTAGCCCTCGCTGCCGCAGCCGCTGCTCAGCCTTCCAACGGTCTTGATCCCTCGGTCCCGCCGATGCGCGCCCTGATCGAACGCTTCACGGCCGACCAGGCGACGCTGCAGAGCGTCTATGCCGATCCGCTGGCGCCGGCCAGCCGCGAGCGCATGGCTGCCTTCCTGCGCGAGAGCCGCGCGCAGCTTGCCGCCGTCGATTTCAACGCCCTCGACCAGGAGGGCAAGGCCGATTACGTCATCTTCGCCAACTTCCTCACGATGCAGGAGCATCAGTTGGCGCTCGACAAGCAGCAATGGACCGAAGTTGCCCCGCTGCTGCCCTACTCCGCCCAGCTCTTTGCCCTGGAAGACGAGCGCCGCCAGATGAAGCGCCCCGACCCGCAGAAGGCCGCCCAGCAATTGAACGAGTTGGCCAAGGCCGTCGCCGCCAGCCGCAAGGATCTGGAAGGCAAAATCAAGGATGCATCGCCGGCCGACCGCATCAACGCATGGCGCGCCGCCGCCGATCTGGAGCAGCTGACCGCGCAGCTCCAGCACTGGTTCGACTTCAGCAACAGCTACGACCCCAACTTCACCTGGTGGGCCGCGCAACCCTATAAGCAAGCCTCCGCCGCGCTCAAGGAGCAGACGGTTTTTCTGCGCGAGAAGCTGGCCGGCATCGCACCGGACGATAAATCCACGGTCATCGGCACGCCTATCGGCCGCGATGCGCTGCTCAAGCAGCTCGACGACGCGATGATCCCCTACTCGCCCGAAGAGCTGATCGCCATGGCCAAGGCGCAGCTCGCTGTCTACCAGCAGGAGATGGTGAAGGCCAGCCGCGCAATGGGCTACGGCAACGATTGGCACAAGGCGCTGGAGGCGGTCAAGAACAGCTACGTCGAACCCGGCAAGCAGCCGGAGCTGATCCGCGGGCTGGCCCTGGATGGCGTGAAATTCGCCGAGGACCACGACCTGGTCACCGTGCCGCCGCTGGCCAAAGAGACCTGGCGCATGGAGATGATGTCGCCGGAGCGGCAACTCGTCAACCCCTTCTTCCTGGGCGGAGACACCATCCTGGTCAGCTACCCCACCGACACGATGACCTACGACCAGCGCATGATGAGCATGCGCGGCAACAACCCGGCCTTCGCCCACGCGACTGTCTTCCACGAACTGATCCCCGGCCACTGGCTGCAACAGTTCATGAGCGCCCGCTACCGGCCCTATCGCCAACTCTTCAGCTCCGGCTTCTGGCTGGAGGGCAACGCCTTCTACTGGGAGACGCGCTACTGGGATCTGGGCTACGACCAAACGCCGGAGCAGCGCATCGGCGCGCTCTTCTGGCGGATGCACCGCTGCGCGCGCATCATCTTCTCGCTCAGCTTCCACCTGGGCACAATGACGCCGCAGCAGGCCATCGACTTCCTGGTCAGCGAGGTCGGCCACGAACGCGACAACGCCACCGCCGAGGTGCGCCGCTCGGTCAATGGCGACTACGATCCGCTCTACCAGTGCTCCTATATGCTCGGCATGATGGAGTTCCGCGCCCTGCGCCATGAACTGGTGGACTCCGGCAAAATGACCGACCGCCAGTACAACGACGCGATCTTGCAAGAGAACATGATGCCCATCCCGGTGCTGCGCGCCCTGCTGACCGGCGAAAAGCTCACCCCGGACTGGAAGCCGCGCTGGCGCTTTCTGGATGCGGCAAAGTAAATTGCAGGAACGTGTAGCGCCGACCTCCTGGTCGGCTGTAGCGTGGACCTCCCGGTCCACGCCGCAGGCGCACAGGAATCGGAAGACTCAGTTGCCCCTAGGCGCAGAAGTAGCCAGAAAACCCGCGCCGTAGGCGCAAAGGCTATTAGCCCCGCGCTTCAGCGCGGGGTGCGCGCCCCCAAAGTTATACCGGAGTCCCGTAGGGACGGCGTTCACTTTCTCCACAATCACTATCGCGGATAAAAGCTCTCGATCCAGCCTTGCAGCAGGGAAGGGAAGCAACCCAGAAGGATGACCGCCAAAGCAATTCCCAGCAGCACGGCCATCGTCACCGGATGCGCCTTGATGGGCGTCTCATCGGCAGCGGGCATCACGTAAGCCCGCTTGAGGACTTGCAAGTAGTAATAGAGCGAGACGGCGCTTAGGGCCACGGCGAGAGCTACCAAAGCAAAGGGAACAGGCCCTGCGGAGACGCCCAGCACAGCGGCAAACAAATTGAACTTGGCCCAGAAGCCCACCAGCGGCGGAATCCCGGCCAGCGAGAGAAACAGCACTAACAACACCGCGGCGAGCAGCGGATTGCGCTTGTGCAAGCCGAGGAAAGAGTCGAGCCGGTCGCTGCCCGTGGCGCGCTCGACAACGGAGACCACGCCGAATGCACCGATGGTCGTCAGGCCGTAGGTGAGGACGTAGTAGAGGACGGCGTTGGCGCTGTGGCGCATAGAGAAGATCGCTGCGTTTTGAAAAGCTATTACGCTTCCCGTGCCCGAAAAAGCAGGATGAGCCGCAATTCCTAGCAGAATATAGCCGGCATGAGCAATGGCTGAGTACGCCAGTAGCCGCTTAACGCTAATCTGCGCCAGCGCAGCCAAATTCCCAACGATCATGGAGGCTGCGGCAACCACCAGCAAGACCAGTCCTAGTTTGGGCCAGGTTTGATAATAGTGTCGCGCAAACTGTTCTGCGAAATTCTCCGTGCCCACAATGAATTGGCTATTCGTCAGCCAATTATTGCTCAGGCTGATGAGCAGCGCAAAACTAGCCACTTTGGATACGGAAGCGATAAATGCCGCAGCCGGAGCAGGAGCGCCCTCATAGGTATCTGGTGCCCAAAGATGAAACGGCACCGCCGCGATCTTGAAACCGAGGCCAGCCACAACGAGAATCCAGGCTACATAAAATAGAGGACTCGGCCCTGAATCCGAAATCGAGAATTGTATTTCCGATAGATTAGTGCTACCGGTCAGTCCGTAAAAATAACTAAAACCAAATAGTAGAAATGCCGCTGACATACCGCCAAAGAGGTAATACTTCAAAGCCGCCTCGGCACTCTTGTGGGAACTCTTGGCGAATGCGGTCATGATGTATAAGCTGAGGCTCAGTAGTTCCAGTCCAACGAAGATCACAAGAAGGTCTTCAGCAGCTGCAACCAAAAGTCCGCCTGATGCGGCCATAAGTACCACCGCAACAAACTCGCCCACATGGTTCGTAAACACAGAATCAATCAGCAGTAGAAGAGTCAGAGCCGTAAGGATCAAGATTCCGTATTGTGCCACGGCGGTGTATGATCCTGCGCCCAGTAAGTAAAACATCTCATTGGAATCGCCGAAACTCAATCCTCCGTAGCCCTGAAGCGGCAACGCCCACAGCGCCGCCCCGCAGCCAGCTACGCCCAAAAGCGCCGCCACAGCCACGCGCACCTTCAGCGCTGCCTTGCGCAGGAAGCCCAAGTCAACAATCAGCACGACGAGCGCCGCAACTTCCAGCATCGTCTCCGGCAGCGTAACGCGGAAGAGGCCAGAATAAAAATCTGTATAGTTCATTGCACGCCTCCCGCTAACAGCGCCTTTACTGCCGGCTCAATTGCATCCAGTAAAACTCTAGGCCAAATTCCGACCAGCAAACTCGCCCCCAACAGCAAACTCACGCCCGCAACCTCCGGCCAAGTGATAGCCGCGAACTTGGGCCAGCCGGTGCGTGGATGCTCGTCGGGCGTCGGCAGCGCATCGGCAAAGAAGGCCTTCTGCATCGCCCGCCAGGTGTACGCCACGCCCACCACAATCCCCACGCCCGCCGCCACAACCCACCATGGCCGGACCATCCACGCGCCGACCAGCACCTGCACCTCGGCCCAGAAGCCGGAGAATCCCGGCATTCCTATCGAAGCCGCTCCGGCCAGCACAAATGCTCCCGCCGCGAAGGGCAGCCGCTTGGAGAGGTGCATCTTCTCCAGTTCCGCCAACTGCCGCGTGTGCGTGCGCTCGTAGACGATGCGCCCCACAATGGCGAAGAGCAGCCCGGCGATGACGCCGTGGGAGAACATCTGCATCACCGCGCCGGTCACGCCGATTTGGTTGAGCGTCACAAGGCCCAGCAGCACAAAGCCCATGTGGCTGACGCTGGAGTAGCCAATGACGAACTTGAAGTCGGTCTGCGCCAGGGCCACCAGCGCGCCGTAGACGATGCCGACGACCGCGAGCAGCGCAAAGACATCGCGCCAGGAGCCGATGCCGACGAGCGTGAAGCCCCACGGGTCAAGGCCGTGCGGGAAGAGGCCGATGGCGACGCGCAGGCAGCCATACGCGCCCAGCTTCATCACGACGCCGGCCAGAAGCATGGAAGCCGCCGTCGGCGCGGCGACGTGGCCGGTCGGCGCCCAGGTGTGGAAGGGCCACATACCCGCCAGAATCGCAAAGCCGGTGAAGACCAGCGGAAAACACCACATCTGGAAGCTGACCGGCAGCCCCGCGTGCGCCAGATCGATGAGGCTGGTGGAGTGGCTGCCCGCCGTCGCGTACGCCGCGAGCAGGCCAATCAGCACCATCGCCGAGCCGACAAACGAGTAGAGCGCCAGCTTCATCGCCGCGTACTCGCGCCGCGTCGATCCCCAGATGGCGATCAGAAAATACTTGGGCACAATGGCGATTTCGTAGAAGACAAAGAGCAAAAACAGATCGAAGCTGAGAAAAACTCCGTAAACTCCGCCGATCAGCGCCAGGAAAAAGGCGAAAAACTCATTGGTGCGCAGCTCGATATTCCAACTGAACAAGACGCCGGCCACCGCGGCCAGACCGGTCAGCAGCACCAGCACGCGGCTGATGCCATCGGCCGCCAACAGGAAGTGAATGCCCATCGAGGGCACCCAGGGCAGATCAACCAGGACGGTTCTGGGCTGCCCCATTCCCGCCGCAAAGCCCTGCACCCCCACGGCCAGCCCGGCCACGGCCACGCCCAGCGCCAGCCAGCGAGCCAGCGCGGGCCGCCCCTTGGGCAGAAGCGCCAGCAGCAAAGCCCCGGCAAACGAGAGATAAATTGTCCAAGCCAGCATTAAAATCTCCAGTGAGCCAAGAGGTACACAACCGTTGGGTTCACGTTCTCTACAATTAACTGCGGCAGCACGCCGAGCAGAATCATCAGGCCGATTACCGGGGCCAGCGCGATCCGCTCGCCGTGGTGCAGGTCAGGGAAGCCCACGCAGTGCTCCGGCACCGGGCCGTTGAAGACCTTCTGAATCACCGTCAGAATCACCGCCGCCGTCACGAGCAGGCCAAGAATCGAGACCGTCGCCGCCACCCAGGCCAGCGAAAAGACGCCGCGGAAGATCAGGAACTCGCCCACAAAGCCATTCAGCCCCGGCAGTCCCAGCGAACTGAAGAGCGCAATCCCCATCAGCCCGGCCAAGACCGGCGCGGGCTTGCGCAGGCCGCCGAATTGGTCGATGCCGCGATGGCCGCCCGTTCGCTCTTGCAGCATGGCCACAAACCAGAAGAGCGCCGCCGCCGTCAGGCCGTGGTTAAACATCTGCAAGATCACGCCGTTGAGCGCCATCGCCTGATTCGTCTGCGCGGCAACTCCAACCGCCGGAACCGCCAGCGCAAAGATGCCCAGCAGGCAATAGCCCAGGTGGTTGACCGACGAGTAGGCCAGCACGCGCTTCAGATCCTTCTGCGCCGCTGCCGCCCACGCGCCCATCACCACCGTCGCCACGGCCAGCACCAAGAGAGGCGTGCGTATCTCGGCGATCTGCGCGCCAAAGAGCGGCAGCGCAATCCGCAGCAGGCCATAGACGCCCATCTTGGACATCGCGCCGGTCAGCAGCATGGTCACCGGCGAAGGCGCTTCAGAGTACGCCGCGGGCAGCCAGGTATGAAACGGAAACATCGGCACCTTGACGGCAAAGCCGGCCAGCACGCCGATAGTTAGCCAGAGAATCGCAGCCGGCCCCAGATGGGCCGCTACAGCCTGCTCCAGCTCGCCGGTCGAGGCCAGCAGCGTCAGGTGCGGAAAATCCATGTTGCCGGTGGAAAGATAGACCGCCAAAAACGCCACCAGCAGCGCCACGCTTCCGGCCATCGTATAGACAAAGAACTGCGTCGCCGCTGGCCCTCTCCGCGCCCCGCCCCACAGCTTGATGAGAAAGAAGGCGGGCAGCAAACTCAGCTCCCAGAAGAGGAACCAGTGATAGAAGTTCAGCGCCGTGAACGAACCGAAAAGCCCAGCCTCCAGCACCAGAACCAGCGCAAAGTACAGCCCCGGCTGATGATGCACCCGGTGCGCCGCGTCCACCGACATCAGCACCACCAGCGCCGAAAGCACCAGCATCAGCGCCCCCAGCCCATCCACGCCCAGGTAATAATTGATGCCCAGCGACGAAGCCCACGCGTGCTGCTCGACGAGCCCCAAGCGCCCATCCGCCGGCAGTTGCGTCCAAACAAACAGCGTCAGCGCCAGCGCGGCCAGCGTCGTCATAAGCGCCACGCCACGCGCCCGCTTGCCAGCCACCAGCGCCAGCGCCGCGCCCACCAACGGCAGCACGGTCAACAGCGTCAATATCGGTAATCCGCTCATCCCCGGCTGCTCCATATCAGAATCACCACCAACGCCACCACGCCCAGCGCCAACAATCTCAAGTACGTCTGTACGCGCCCCGTCTGCACCCGCGCCAGCACACCGCCGCTGCCTGCCAGCCCTCCGCAACCCGTGTCGAAACTGCCATCCACCACATTCATGTCCAGGAAGCGATTCAGCCGCGCCCAGAGAGCGAAGCTGCCTGCAACCCCGGCCACTGCGCCGCCCCAGACGCGCCGGTCGAACCAGTCGGCCACCCGCGCCCAACAAGCGTAGAAGGCAATCACTGTCGCCCCGTACAGTTCATCCACATAGAATCGATCGCGCGCCCAGCCCCACGCCAGCGGCGCGGCCTTCTCCAGCGCATCCGGCTCCGTTGGCTTGGGAGAGCGGTTGCCGTAAATCTTCCATCCCAGCCACAGGCCAAAAAGAACAACCACGGAGGATGAGAGCATCAAAGTTCCTAGTCCCGGTTCCATGAATCCATGCAAATCAAAGCTCGCCGCGCGTCCATCCAGAAATGCCCGGAACCACGGCCAAGCCGGCGTGCCAATCAATCCCAGCGCCATAGCAAAGAACGCAAGAATTCTTAGCGGAGCGGTCATCGACGCAGGGCTTTCATGCGCGGCTTTACCGCCCCGCCATGCGCCGAAGAAGACATACGATACCTGGCGCGTCATATAAAACGCCGTCAGCAGCGCGCCAAAGACCAGCATATAAAATGGCGTCCGCGCCACGCTCCAATGCTCGGCCGCCTCCAGAATCCCATCCTTCGACCAAAACCCGGAAAACAACAGCGGAAAGCCGCACAGCGCCAGCATTCCTATCGCATAGGTCCCAAAAGTCAGTGGCATTTTGGACCACAGGCCGCCCATCTTGCGAATATCCTGCTCCTCGTGGCAGCCATGAATCACCGAGCCGGCGCCCATGAAGAGAAGAGCTTTGAAAAATGCGTGAGTGATAAGGTGGAACATACCTACGGCCACGCCGCCCATGCCCAGGCCGGCCATCATGTAACCTAACTGTGAAACCGTCGAGTAAGCCAGAATGCGCTTGATGTCGTTCTGCGCCACGGCAATCAGCGCGGCAAAAACCGCCGTAAATGCGCCCACCCAAGTCACTACCGTCAGCGCCACAGTCGTTCCGCCCGCAAGCATTCCGGCGGCCATCAGCGGATAAACCCGCGCAATCAAGTAAACGCCCGCGGCCACCATCGTCGCCGCGTGAATCAGCGCGGAGACTGGCGTCGGACCTTCCATCGCATCGGGCAGCCAAACGTGCAGCGGAAATTGGCCGCTCTTGCCCGCCGCCCCGGCAAAGATAAGCAGGCCAATCGCACCCGCCGCTGAAAGTCCCCATGCGGCTGGCTGCGCAAGCAAGCAAGTTAGCGCCCCAGCTTCCATCGAACCCGCGCCGGAGTTATAAAAGAGCAGCGTGCCAGTCTGCGAAAAGAGCCAAACCATCCCCAGCAAAAAGAAAACATCGCCGACGCGCGTAGTAAGGAAGGCCTTCTTCGCCGCAGCCGCCGCCGAGGGCTTCTGATACCAGAAGCCAATCAATAAATAAGAAGTTAGTCCGACTAACTCCCAGCACATGAAGAGCAGCAAAATCGAGTTGGCAATCACCACGCCCAGCATCGCCCCGGCAAAGAGCGAAAGGAAGCAGAAAAAGCGCGTGTAATTCTCGTCGTGCTTCATGTAGCCGGTTGAGTAGATAAAGATCAGCAGCCCCACAAAGCTGACCATCACCAGCATGACCGCCGAAAGCGGATCAAGCACCCAGCCAAGGTCTACGCTTGTCGCGCCTATTTGAAACCAGGTGAAGTTGATCGTATCGTGAATTTCGTGGTTGCCTCCAGCCCAGTCCACTACTACCTGTCCAAAAGCAATTAATGAAAGCAGAAGCGAAAAACTCAGTGAGCCGATAGCCAACAATGCAGATGTCTTGCGCTTCGGTTGTTTGAGCAACGCAATCACGCCCGAAGCCACAATCGGGAGCGTAGGGACTAGCCAAAGAAATGCCAATGCAAAAGAGACATGGCAATGGCTAATAAGGTGAAACGATACCGTCTCCTCATCTAGTATCAGCATCCTTTCACCCCTTCATCCTGTTCATAGCGTCCAGATCCGTCGTCTTCGCATGGCGATGAATTTGAATTACCAATCCTAAGCCCACTGCGGCCTCTGCCGCCGCCACAGCTATCGAGAAGATCGCGAAGATCATTCCCGTCAGCCGCTCCGGATGCGGCCCGTAGCGCCAGAAGGCAATCAGATTCAAGTTCGCCGCATTTAGCATCAGTTCAATCCCGATCAGCACCAGAATCGCGTTGCGCCGCGTCAGCGCTCCAGCCAAGCCAATCGAAAACAGCAATGCGGCAACCAACAAGTAACAAGCCAGCGGCGTCATTTTTGCCCCTCTTTCGCGATTTCCGCTCTTTCGTGCAGCGCCACAATTACCGCGCCAATCATTGCCGCAGTTAGTAACACCGCAACGATCTCCAGCGGCAAAACATAGCGCCCAGTGAGCGCATTGCCAATCTGCAAGACAGTCACTTGCGGCACGGCCGTCTCCTGCGGCAGCGCCTTCACGCTCCCGATCACCGCCCAGCCCAGCACGGCAAATACGCCCGCCGCAATCACTAATCCCGCGAGCCACGTCCGGCTGAAAACTCCGTCCTTGGGTGTCTCCGATCCTTTGGTCAGCAGAATTGCAAAGACCACCAGGATGGCCACTGCGCCGACATAAACCATGAACTGCGCAAAACCGGCAAACTGCGCATCCAACTCCAGAAACAGCAGCGCCATGCCTGAAAAAGCCACCGATAAAGCCAGCGCGCAATGCACGGTATTCTTCAGCAGCATGGCAGCCAGCGCGCCCGCCACCGTAAGAGCCGTCAGTATGTAAAACACAAAGCTCATCGGCAGTAACTCCCTTCCTCACCCGCTATCAATATTGGGTGCCCCACCCTCGCCGCGTCTTTGTTTTTGCGGCTAGGGTGGGAAACCACAAGCCCAACTCGGAATAACTCACTCCGCATAGCGATAACTCCTCGGCCCGATCTTCCCCTTGCGCATCTCGGCCAGTCCCAGTGCCGAGTAAGCCGCAAGCAGAATCGCCGAGCAAAGAACCCAGCGCAGCCATCCTTCACCCAAAAAGCTCCACAACCCAGCCACTAACAAGTTAAGCAGGCACATCGGCAAAATAAACTTCCAGGCAAAGTTCATTAGCTGATCCTGCCTGAGTCGCGGCAGCGTTCCGCGCAGCCAGATGAAGACAAAAATTGACATCATCAACTTGGAGAAGAACCAAATCCACGACGGAATCCAATTCAGCGCGGCCAGCGGCGCGGACCATCCGCCCAAGAAGAGCGTCGTACCGAGGCCGGAGATGGAAAACATCGCCAGATACTCGCCCAAGAAGAAGAGCGCAAACTTGAAGCCGGAGTACTCCGTATGATAGCCGGCCACTAACTCCGACTCGCCTTCGGGCAGGTCGAAGGGCGAACGATTCGTCTCCGCCGTGGCCGCAATCGCATACATCACAAAGCCCGCGCAGCCCCAGGGCGTGAAGATATACCAGTGCGGGAATCCATAACTGTACTGATCCTGCGCGGCAACGATTTTGGTGAGCGAGAGCGAACCGGCCATCATCACCACGGTCACGCTGGAGAGCAGCAGCACCACTTCATAACTAATCATCTGCGCCACGGCGCGCATAGCGCCCAGCAGCGAATACTTATTGCGGCTCGACCAGCCGGCCATGAAGACCGACAACTCGGTGGACGCGCCCATGGCGAAGTAAAACAGCAGCCCGGCGTCCATATCGACGAGCACCATGTTACGGCCCATCGGCAGCACGGCAAAGCCCATGAAGACTGCGACCACTAATACAATCGGCGCCAGAAAATGCACCGCCGCGTCGGCGCTGGCGGGAACGATATCTTCCTTGGTCAGCGACTTGATGCCGTCGGCGATAGGCTGCAAGAGGCCAAACGGACCTACGCGGTTCGGCCCCAGCCGATTCTGAATGCGCGCCAACCCTTTGCGCTCGAAGACCGTGGTCAGCGCGAAGAGCGCGGGAAAAAGCCCGACAATCGCCACTACGCTGAGCAGCACACTGGCCGCGGGCTGCAAACATGCCGGCAGAAAGCTAACCAGCCAATGCTGGAGCAGAACGAAGATCTGGTCTAAATTTGCAATCATTCGCTACGCTCCCTCTCCGGCAGTTGCCGCTGCCTTGGCTGCCGCCGCATCCGCCGCCGCCTTGGCCTTGGCCTCGAACTTGGATTTTTCCGCCGCTAACTTCGCATCCACAGCAGCCGCTTCCGCAGGATGAATGCGGCGATAATACTCGTTCGGCTTGGCCAGTTGCTCGCGTGTGAGCAGCAGCCCGCCAAAGCGATCCGTCGTGCTCAATTCAAACTCCGTGTCCATCTTGATCGACTCAAAAGGGCAGACCTCGACGCAAATCTGGCAGCTCATGCAGACGGAAATATCAATCTCGAAGCGCGCCGGATAGTACTGCGCCTTGCCAAGGTAGTCCAGCTTTTTATCCTTGGACTTTTCGATATAGATGCACTTGGGCGGGCACTCTTTCTCGCAGATCTGGCAAGAAGTGCAGCGCAGCCCCGCCTCCCACTCGGGCCCGCCGCCGTCGCGATTCTCCGCGTCGTAGACCAGAAAGGGAAAGGCGCGCGCGGCCTCGAAGGGCGCGATCCGCTCCTCCGGATACTCGACCGTCGTCAGCCGCTCCGCCGAGACGTAACTGCCGAAGAAATTCCGCGCCGTCTCCGCCAGCCCTTTGACTATGCCTTCGCCTAACAACCAACCCTCTCTTTCTCGATGCGCAAAACAACGGTGAGTTTATTGTGTTGCCGTCCAGCTATCGACCGCTCCCACCGAGCTGTTCCCACTGCCGTCTGTAAACCGGACCTCGGTGAAGTTCATCGTCACGCGCACCAAGGCCGCGGGAAGATTGACGCCCGGAGCGGCCCCATTCGCTGTCTCCGATCCATCCTTCCAAATTGCGGTCACCACGGTCGGAGTCACCTGGCTGAAGGTCCAGGTAAAAACTGTCGCGCCCACCGTCTCGACCAAGGTGCAGGAACTGTAGTGATCGCCGTGCAAGATCTGGCCATACATGGTCGCATAGGCCTTGCTCGCCGGAAATTCGATCGTGACAGTGGATGCCGTGGTACTCCTGCCTGCCTGGGCTCCGGTTGTCAGGTTGCCGGCGCTCCGCGAGAAAGGCAGAGTAAAGGAAGTCACTGTCAAGTCCAGCGTTGGCCCCACGCAACGGAAGTTATAGCTGCCTTCATTCGCAGGGACGCCGACTTTTGTTTTGTTACCGGCATAGGCATGCATGCAGCCCATCAGAGCGGCTGCCGCGACAATCAATCTTCGAACTCGACGATTCATCATTCGACCTCTCCTTTGCATTCCTTCATCTCCGCTTGCGCGGCCACTTCCGGATGCCCCAGATATTGCTTTTGATTCCGGGGAAAGCTCAATCCACAACATCCCAAGAAGCCAGAAAGATAACCTTACCGGTCCACTTCTCCCAGCACAATATCCACGCTGCCAAAGATCAGCACCACATCGGCTACGTCGCTGCCCAGGCACATATCTTCCAGCACTGTCAGGTTAATCAAACTCGGCGGCCTGACTCTATAACGATAAGGATTCGCCCCGCCGCTGCTGATGAGATAAAAACCCAACTCGCCCTTGGGCGCTTCGATCCGTCCGTAAGCCTCTCCGGGCTTGGGACGGATGCCGCGGCTCTTGGCCTTGGGGTCCATCACCGGCCCGCCGGGAATATCCTTGAGCGCTTGCTCCAGAATCTTGATTGATTCCCGCATCTCCAGCAGGCGAATCATGAAGCGATCATAGACATCGCCATGCTCGCCCAGCGGCACGCGGAAGCTGAAGCGGTTATAAATCCCGTAGCCGTCCACCTTGCGAATGTCGTAGTTCACGCC
>CAYVGW010000074.1:0-19273 GCA_964450895.1 uncultured Occallatibacter sp.
CCGGCGCCACCAACCTGCTCCCCACTGGCAGCAACGGCAATATGATGGTGTACCTCGCCAAGACGGGGTATTGACACAGCTTGCTCTCCATTTCAGTCACTTTCAATCCGTCGTGCGAGCCATCCGGTGGTGGCGGATCGGTATGTTTCACAACCCCTGCATTTACGGCGGTTGCATCGGGTTCTCAGTTGACGGGAGGAACCGACTAATGCAGCAGATTCACGTTAGTGAGTTTCAGCAGAATCGGACAGAGAAACAGGAATGCGGGAGGTGTAAAATGCTGGACAAACGAATAACTCATTGGATGGTTCTTTGCGGTGCAGCCCTGGCGGCTACTCTGGCAGTTGGATGCGGAAGCAGTAATAGCGGAGGAGGAACACAACCTCCTCCGCCTAAGTCGATCACGCTAACAAATACAGCGCCATATAGCACCGGATCAAATTCAATCCTGGGAGGAACTAATTGGATTGTTGCAGGCGTCAATGGATTTACTCTTCTGGCCAATGGAACGGGCTTCACGAGTGCTTCTGTGATTGAATGGAATGGAACTGCACTTCCTACTCAATTCGGTTCCAGCATCAATCTTTCCGCAACCGTCCCTAGCACATTGGAAACAACTCCCGGAACGGCCAGTATCACTGTTTATGATCCCTCATTAGGACTTACATCCAATGCGCTAACTTTCAATATTGCATCGGCAGCAGCAGTAACGGCTGGCGTGGTACAGATGATAACCATAGCTCCAAACGGTACACCAGCGAACGGCAATGTTTATGTTAGACCTTCAATCAGCGCCACGGGGCGTTATGTTGCCTTTCAATCTGATGCGACAAACTTAGGGGCCGGAGTGGCAGGCACTTGGGCACAAATCTATGAACGGGATACATGCATAGGCGCGCCGAGCGGATGCGTATCTACTACGATTCCTATTTCTGTAACTTCAGATGGCTCGGCGCCAAACCAAAATAGTAAGATAGCGTCCATCAGTGCTGATGGACGCTATGTGGCCTATGATACACAAGCCACGAATATCCTTTCTGTCACCCCATCGTGTACGCAAGAGGGGCTTTGCATATTTTTGCGCGATACTTGCATCGGCGCACCCGATGGATGCACTCCATCCACAACATTAATTACCAAAGATACATTAGATGGAAATGGGAATCCGCGAGGAGGAAATCAGCCTGGAATAAGCTCCGATGGACGTTATGTTTCCTTTAATTCAGCAGATTTGAATGCTTCACAAAATGGTCCAAATAGCATTCCTCAAACTTTTTTATTTGACACTTGTAACGGAGTTTCTGCGAACTGTTCTTCGCAAACTATTTTAATATCTAAGTCATCTTTCGATATAATTGGAAATTCCGTAAGTTTTCCGCAAGTTGTAAGCTTAGGCGGCCGCTATGTCGCATTTCAATCCTTTTCCACCAATTTGATTCCCGGCGACACGGATGGCTGGTCTGACATTTTTATTCGTGATACTTGCATCGGAGCGCCCTCGGACTGCGTACCCAGCACCACGATCGAGAGTTTGGCTCTCAACGGCGCCTACGGCAACGAGGGCCTGGACGGCGAAGTGGTTCCTTCCATCAGCAGCGATGGCCGCTACGTTGCTTTCGCATCCGACTCGACGAACATGGTAGCGCAAGATGTTAGCGTTGGCGCCATCTATGAGCGTGACACCTGTAATGGCGCAGCAGCAGGCTGTGTGCCTGCAACCAGCCTTGTCACCATTGGCAACGATGGCTCGCTGCCGAATGGCGGCACGAACAATCAATCGATGAGCGCGGATGGGCGCTACATCGCCTTCGCGTCATTGTCCTCGAACCTGGTTCCGGGCGACACCTTCGCCGTCAATGCGTGGAAGGACATCTTTGTGCGCGATACTTGCGTGGGCGCGCCCAGCGGGTGTACACCCAGCACGGTGCGCGTCTCGGTGGCCAACTACGCGAACAACTTTGCCACGCAGGCGAACGGCATCAGCGACTACCCGCAGATCAGCGCTGACGGGCATTATGTGATCTTCATGTCCGGCGCCACCAACCTGCTCCCCACCGGCAGCAACGGCAATATGATGGTGTACCTGGCCAAGACAGGGTATTGAAGGGAGACGGCGAGGGCGGGGCGCGCGGCTGTATCATGGTTACGAATGACAGAGGAGCTTCACCATGACCATCATCCGGCAGGAAGATTTTGTTGCCAGCGTTGCGGGGGCGTTACAGTACATCAGCTACTACCATCCCGAGGATTTCATCACCAGCTTGAGCAAGGCTTATGAGCGGGAGGAGTCGCTGGCAGCCAAGGACGCCATTGCGCAGATTCTTATCAATAGCCGGATGTGCGCCGAGGGGCATCGGCCGATCTGCCAGGATACGGGGATTGTGACGGCGTTCCTGAAGGTGGGGATGGATGTGACCTTCGCGGCCGGCCCCGGCGAGGAGCGCAAGGAGATTCAGACGCTGGTGGATGAGGGCGTGCGGCGGGCGTATCTGGACCCGGAGAACAAGTTGCGCATGTCGATTCTGGCCGATCCGGCGGGCAAGCGTAAAAATACCAAAGATAATACGCCGGCGGTGGTGAATGTCGAACTGGTGAAGGGCGACAAGGTCGAGGTGACGGTGGCGGCCAAGGGCGGCGGGTCGGAGGCCAAGTCGAAGTTCGCCATGCTGAACCCATCGGACTCGATTGTGGAGTGGGTGCTGAAGACGGTGCCGACGATGGGGGCGGGGTGGTGTCCGCCGGGGATGCTGGGGATCGGGATTGGCGGGACGGCGGAGAAGGCGATGCTGCTGGCCAAGCAATCGCTGATGGAGCCGATCAATATTCAGGAGTTGAAGGCGCGCGGGGCGCAGACGCGCTGCGAGGAACTGCGGCTGGAGCTGTACGAGAAGGTCAACCGGCTGGGGATTGGCGCGCAGGGACTGGGCGGGCTGACGACGGTGCTGGACGTGAAAGTGGTGGATTATCCGACGCACGCGGCGAATCTGCCGGTGGCGATGATTCCCAACTGCGCGGCCACGCGCCATGCGCACTTTGTGCTGGACGGCAGCGGGCCGGTGTATCTGGACCCGCCGAATCTGGATTTGTGGCCCAAGCTGACCTATGACGCGGGCGCGGCGCGGCGGGTGAATCTGGATACGGTGACGCGCGAAGAGGCGGCGACGTGGAAGCCCGGCGAGGTGCTGCTGCTGACCGGCAAGCTCTTAACCGGGCGCGACGCGGCGCATGAGCGGCTGACGCAGATGCTGGATCGCGGCGAGAAGCTGCCGGTGGACTTCCGCGGGCGGTTCATCTACTACGTGGGGCCGGTGGACCCGGTGCGCGACGAGGTGGTTGGGCCGGCGGGACCGACGACAGCGACGCGCATGGACAAGTACACGCGGCAGATGCTGGCGGAGACGGGCTTGCTGGGGATGGTGGGCAAGAGCGAGCGCGGGCCGGCGGCGATTGACGCGATCAAGGAGTTCAAGGCGGTCTACCTGATGGCCGTGGGCGGGGCGGCGTACCTGGTTGCCAAGGCGATTCACGGGGCGCGGGTGCTGGCCTTTGCCGATCTGGGGATGGAGGCGATCTACGAGTTCGATGTGCGCGATATGCCGGTGACGGTGGCGGTGGATGCGCAGGGAACTAGCGTACATACGACAGGACCGGCGGAGTGGCAGCGGCGGATTGCCGGGATTCCGATCCTGCCGTGAGAGGGACTGAGGGACTAGGGACTGAGGGACTAAGGGACTAACAGCGCGTGAAAAAAGGTCCTGCTTTGAAAGGACACGACTTTAGTCGTGCCACAAATGCAACAAAACAAGCGCTGGCTTTAGCCACTGAGGGATGTTTTTTGGTGAACTGGACTTTTGCAGCAGGCTGTTGAAGGAATTCTAATGATTCTGTTGAAATTCAACCACTTCTGGTCATCCAATTTGCGGTATGTCGTCAGGATATTGGTGTGCTTCTTCCTTTGTACCCATTTGTCCACTGCATTTGCGCAGTCCTCGACCGGCGAGACTCCGGGAAACGACAGCGATCGAAGCACTCGACCGATCCATGGCGACAGCCACAGTATGGGGCTTTTCATCGTGAAGAGGCAACCCTTCTATCCACCCGACGCCATTGCGGCAGGAATATCTGGAACCGTAGTGCTAGAGGCCACAATATTGGGGACTGGTTTTCTCGCGGACGTGCATGTTCTTAGCGGGCCTCCGATGTTGCAGCAGGAGTCTCTCAAGTCCGTGAGAACATGGCGATGTCGGCCAGACCTGCCTAACGACGTTCCCGTAGTAAGAAAGATCAAGATCACTCTGATTTTCACACTCGAAGAAGACGGGAGAGCGACGATTAAAACCACTGAAAGCAAACCTGAGATTGTCAAAACTCCCTCACCAGCGGACGATGCTAAACGACTGGAGAGTAAGTAGATTAGACGCACTGGATAGGATCAGGGATCAACGGCTGATGAGGCGGAGGTCTTGGCGCGCTGATGCGTCACGCGCTGCTGGGTTGTGGCTGGGAGGGACTTCCCTCCTTGGCGGCAAGGGCTGCCAGGTGGAGTAGGCGTACTCGTATTGAGGATTGGAGGCGGCTTGGGAGCGCTCGGCGGCTTGACGCAAGGCAGAACTCTGCTGGGCGTTGGATGTGTCGGGAAACATCATGACTGGACCCCCTCTCAAGTAGATGATGATGCACCGAAGGGGCCGCGGGCGCAAGGTTACTTTATGGCTAGTTTTCCACAGGCAGGAAATGCGGCGCGCAGAATCTGATCCACGGCCTGTTCCGGGAGGAGCGCATCGACCGGAAGGGAGAGATGCGCCGTTCGGTAGAGGGGCAGACGGCGCTGATAGCGGGCTTGGAGGTTGGCTTGGTCGGCGAGGACGGGGCGGGCCTGCTCGGTGCCGCGGCAGCGCAGGAGCGCGGTCTCCAGCGTGACCTCCAGATGGACGAGCAGCGTACCGGGAACGGTGAGCAGCAGCTTGCGGGTGGCTTCGTGCTCGATGGCGCCGCCGCCCAGGGCCAGCACCAGGGCGTCGGTGGCAACCAGGCGGGCGATGGTCTCGGCCTCGCGGGCGCGGAAGAGCGGCTCGCCGTGGCGGGCGAAGAGCTCGGCGATGGTCATGCCGGCCTCGGCTTCGATGACCTCATCCACATCCAGGAACTTCCAGCCGAGACGCGCGGCGAGGAGCGGACCGAGGGTAGACTTGCCGGAACCCATGAAGCCGGTGAGGACGAGGCGGCTGGGCTGAGGGGCTTGCGGCACGGTGGATGAAGCGGAGCCTTGCATGGCCTTAGTGTAACGGTTGGGCGGCTCGGTTTGGAATTGTGGCTTCTCTGCTCTCAAAATCCACATCTCGGGCGCCCGCGATCATTTTCTTAAAAAAATACAAACAATCATATAGTTGCAGTCAGATACACGGTGTATTCTTGAGAAATTATGAGAAAGTTGCTCGGATTTGCTGCTCTAATTACCCTTGTTGCCTCCACGTTGCTCTCCGGCTGCGGTTCCTCCTCGAATTCCGGTGGAACGACCACATCGCAAACCGCGCCCACGGTCAGCTCGATCAGCCCGTCTGCAGTCACTGCCGGCGCGGCGTCGCTGACAGTGACGGTGAATGGGGCGGGCTTCCTCAGTACGACGACCATTCAGGTGGGCGGCGCGGCGGTGGCCACTACCTATGTGAGCAGCACGGAGGTTACCGCGACAGTGCCCGCATCGCAACTGGCCAGCGGGGCGCAGCTTGCGGTGATTGCGCTGAATGGAAGCGCGAGCAGCGGATCGGACGCGCCGGTCAATCTGCAGGTGAGCAACCCCGTGCCGGCCATTGCGCAGATAGTTCCAGCTTCGGTTGTCACAAGCGCCGTTTCACCCGTCATTACCGTCGATGGGAGCGGCTTTGTTGCGGCGACGGTAATCGATGTGAATGGCAGCGCGCGGACCACGAACTTTGTCAGCGCCACGCAGGTCAACGTAACTCTGACGGCGGCGGATTTGGCGGCCACGGGCAGCCTATCGCTGACGGCGGTCAATGCCGCGCCGGGCGGAGGGACATCGGCTGCCGCAAAGCTGGCGGTGAATAATCCGGCGCCGATGGGGCCGATCACGCTCTCGCCCGCGGTGGTATTGACGGGCGCATCGACGCCGACGACGGTGACCGTGACGGGGAAGAACTTTATCCCGGCGTCAACGGTTGTTCTGGGCGGAACACTCTCCTCGCTGAATAGCGCGCCGGCGAATGGCGTAGCCATGGCGACCACTTATGTAAGTTCCACGCAATTGACCTTCCAGCTTTCAGCGGCCCAAGAGGCGACCTCCCAAACGATGCTGGTTTCGGTGGTGAACCCGGCGCCGGGGGCGGCAGCGTGATGGGCGCGGAGATTGAGATTCTTCCGCAGAGCGCGACGCCGGTAATTACTTCGGTCTCGCCGTCGCAGTTCCTGGTTGGTTCGGGCGCGACGACCGTCACGGTGTACGGCACGGACCTTTTCTCGGAGTTGAGTACGGGAGAGATGATCGCTTCAGCCAGCGTGCTGTGGAACGGCACATCGCTGCCCATTCAAGGCTTGGGTACCGTCTACACAGGATCGGGTTCCGGCAGCAGTGGGATTTTCATCGACGCCACATTATCTAAATCTGCCCATCCCCTCGCCACGCCTGCCAGCTCCGGTCCGGAATCCATTACCTTTTCAGTACCGGCCAATCTGCTGTCCACGTTGGGCACGGCAACGATCACGGTGAGCAGCCCGACCGCGACGCCGTCGCTCTCCAATGCAGTGACGGTGACGATTGCCAATCCTCCGGCGCCGACGCTGACCTCGCTCTATCCGAATTCCGGGTTGGTGAACACGGCGACGACGGTGACGCTCTCTGGAACCGGCTTCACGGCCAACTCGTCAGTCTTGCTGAACGGAAGCAGCATCGCAACCACCTATGAAAACTCGACCGAGCTGATGGCGACGATTCCCGCCTCCAGCATCACCTCGCCGGGAACGGTGAACCTCTCCGTAACCACGCCCGCGCCGGGTGGCGGAACCTCCGGGACGCTGCCCTTTACGGCCTCCAATCCTCCTGCGCCGACGCTGACCTCGATCTATCCGAACGCCGGGCCCATCAACCAGGCGGCGACGGTAACGCTCTATGGAACCGGCTTCATGGCGAACTCGACCGTGGCGCTGAATGGAACGAACATTGCGGCGACGTATGTAAGCGCGACCCAGCTTACGGTGGCGATTCCTGCCTCCAGCACAGCGCTGCCGGGAAATTTGAACTTCACCGTGACGACACCCGCCCCGGGCGGAGGAACCTCCGCGGCAGTGCCGTATACGGTTTATGTCAGCCTGGTGAACAACGACATCGTGTACAACGCAACGGATGGATTGATTTATGCATCCGTCCCAGGGTCCGCGGGCAGCCCTCTAGGCAACACCATCGTCGGCATCGATCCTGTCACGGGCAATATCACGCGGCAGATTTGGGTCGGCAGCAATCCCAACAAGCTCGCGCTCTCCTCGGACGGTACGCAGCTTTTCGTTGGCCTCGATGGCTCTGGGGCGGTGGCGCAACTGAACCTGACCACGGGGCAGGTGGCGAAACAGTTTTCGCTGGGAGGGGGTTCCGGCGTATATAACCCACCTTACACGGCCACAGCCCTGGCAGCCGTTCCAGGGGAGATGAACTCCGTGGCCGTACAGTCTACGAGCGGCATCATATCTATCTACGATGCGGGAGTAGCTCGCGCAAACAACTCCTCCGGCCTGACCGAAACCTACTTTGACGACAATTACGGCTCGATGAGCTTTGGGGCGTCGGCATCCATTCTTTACGCGAATAACGCGCCGTTCCAAGGCGTTCAGGCGTTCACCGTCGGCTCGACAGGAATTACGGCGGCAACAAGCCTTTACTCCACGGTTGTGAGTAGCAACATTCAATCTGATAACGGCCGCCTCTACCTTTCAAATGGCGTGGTGCTGAACGCGGCCAGCGGCACTGTGCTGGGCACTTTTTATGCAACTTCCAATTCTCCGGCAACGGGACCGGTTGTCTCGGATTCGACGCTTGGACTGGCCTTTATCGGCGGAGGAGGGACCGTCTACGGCAGCTCGCAGGTGCTTGCCTTCAATGAAAGCACCTTCGATCCATCAGGGAGCATTCTCTTCAACGGTCCCAACAGCGGCGCTTTGAAGGAGATTGTCCGCTGGGGCCAGAATGGCGTAGCGTTGAGCGACGGGTCGAATGTATATCTCTTCCAGTCGCCGGTGGTGAAGGATTTGAGCGCGTCTCCTGCCGATCTATCCGTGACGCTCAGCGCGCCCGCGGCGGCCAGCACGGGGAGCGCGATCACCTATACCGCAACCGTTGCGAACGCGGGGCCGAACCCGGCGCAGGGCGTAACCGTGGCCTTGACTCTCGACGCTTCACTTCTTGTGAACAGCATTACTTCAAGCCAAGGCTCGTGCAGCAGCGGAAGTACGTTTAGCTGCGATCTGGGCAGCTTGGCGAACGGCGCCAGCGCCAGCGTAACCGTCAACGCGACTCCCACGGCCTCCGGGACCATCGAGAGCACGGCGATGGCCGATTCGGTCAGCTATGATTCAAATGTATCGAACAATCTAGCGAGCGCCAGCACGACCGTGACGGGCAACGCGTATTCAGCCGTTCCAAGCCTCTCGGCGATCTCTCCCGCTCTTGTTCAAGCAGGATCGGGCAGCTTTACGCTGACCGTCACGGGCAGCGGATTCAGTGCCAATTCGACCGTGAATGTGAATGGCGTGGCACAGTCCACGGCGTATGTCAGCGCCACGCAACTAACCGCGAACGTGGAAGGTTCCGCGATCGCGAACTATGGGTGGGCGCCGGTCACGGTCAGCAATCCATCGCCCGGCGGCGGGATCTCGCAGGTTGCCCCGCTGACCATTTACGCATTGGTCAATGTGCCCGCGAACGCCATTCTCTTCGACCCCTACTCGCAGCAGCTCTACGCCACAGTGCCGAGCGCGTCCACTTCGGTGACCGGGAATTCGATTGTCGCGATCAATCCTGTAACGGCATCCGTCGGGACTCCTAGCGCTATCGGCAGCGAACCGACTGTGATGGCTGAAACTTCCGACGGGAACTATCTCTATGTTGGACTGAGCGGAGCGGACAGCCTGGTGCAGTTCAACCTACTGAACCAGACGGTGGCGGCGACGATTCCAATCTCCTATACACAGTACGGGTCCACAAGCAGTGTGCCTGCCACCTCGCTGGCGACGATGCCGGGCAGCGACACGACTCTGGCGATCGGCATTACGGGAACCTGGGGAAACTGGGGCATCTTCGATGTGAGCGGCAATACCGGGGCCTTCCGAACGAACTTCTCCGGCATCTACGACGGCGTGAACCCGGTCTTCGCAAGCGCAACCGAGCTTTATGCCTATGACAGCCAGACAACGGGCGCGGAGTTCTATCGGTACAGCGTGAATGCCAGCGGTGTGACTCTGATCGATGGCACGACGTTGAACGGGATGGGAGGATTCAGCGGGGGCTTCGATCTGGCCGACGGCATCGTATATGGTGGCGGGGGAGGGATCGCGAATCCCTCGACTACGCCGCCGACCCAAATTGCCACGCTGCCTCGCGTAGAGTTTTATCAGCAGGGAATTACAGACAGCGGCGTTGCCGTGGTTGCGGATGCTTCAACGCAGAAGGATTTCCTGATGCTGGAGAATGTCGCGGGAGCCTGGGAATATGCTCTGGCACGCTACAATACCGCAACCTATCTGCCCGAATCGTGGCTGCTCATGCCGGCTTCGGCATCCAACATCGAGACAAATTGGACCATGCTGCGCTTTGGCCAGGATGGGTTGGCGTTGCTGGCAAATGCCAACACCGAGATTAACAGTCAAGCGGTTACACAGATTCTTCTGTTGCAGGGACCGTTCGTAACGCCGCAGTTGCTGGAGACTCACTCGGCGGCCAGCCTGACATTGAGCTCTTCCGCCTCGATCACGCACGGCGCGGGCAATACGCTGCTCACGCTGACCGGATCGAACTTTGTTCCCGGCGTGGCCGTGACGTGGAATGGCAGCTATCGCACCACGACCATCGTCGATGCAACCCATGTGACAGTGGCGATTCCGGCCAGCGACCTGGCAAGCGCAGGCAACGGATCGCTGGTGGCGACCAACCCGGGAGCGGCGGCCTCGAATGCGCTGACCGTATCCATCAACTAACATCGATCGCGCGGCCGGTTTAGTTTTTTAACCGGCCCGCGAGCATGAAACTGTAGCGCCGGCCTCCCGGCCGGCTGTTGCGTGGACCTCTCGGTCCACGCATGTATTCTAGCCGGATCAGTGACTGCATTCCACATATGCGCCGGAAGGCATGCTGCCCCCACCGCTATACTGATCCTGTCCCTGGGAGTTCCCTGCCGATGCGCCCCGAAGTGATTCAAGCCGCCGATCTGCTGCGCCGCGAAACTCCTGAAGCCGCGGAAGAGGCGATCCGCCTGCTGCAAAACACGGTGTATTCCTTCAGCATGAAGGTCTGCGGACATCCCGAAGATGCCGAGGACACCATGCAGGAGGTGCTTTACCGCTCCATGGGGCATTTGGTTAAAATCCAGGAGCCGCGCGCACTGGCGGTCTGGCTGTATACGGTCACCCGCAACCGCTGTTGGCGGATGCGGCGCAAGCCCGCTCATGCGTCCGCGCAGACGCTCTCGCTGGATGAATTGATGCCCGATGAGGCGGAGTTGGGCCGCCTGCTGGAGGATGCCGCTAGCGGGCCGGAGGAGCACCTGCTCGACGCCGAGCAGCACCATCTTCTGCATCAGGCGGTGCTGCGGATTCCCGCGCAGTTGCGCATCGTTCTGGTGCTGCACGACATGGAGGAGCTGACCACCGAGGAGGTGGCGGAGATCCTTGGCTTGCAAGCGGGAACCGTGCGGGTTCGGCTGCATCGCGCGCGGCTGGCGGTGCGCAAGGAGATGAGCCGGGAGAGTGTCGCCGAGAAGCCCCAGAAGCTCAGAAAAACCAGCCGCAAGCGCCGCTCGCCGGAGTGCCAGGAACTCTTCTCCGGTCTCTCCGAATACCTGGATGGCCGCGTGGAACCGCGTACCTGCGAGCAGATGACCGCGCACATTGAAGCCTGCCCGGCCTGCGTGGCCTTCCTGCGCGACTTGCGCCATGCCATCGACCGCTGCCGCGCGCTGGAAGTCCCCTGCGATCCCGCCGTTGCGCCGCGCCTGCGCGCCATCCTCACACAAGAGTATCTGCGCATGATTGGCTTGCCCGCCTGAAATTCAGACGGGTCATATCTTCCTTGACAGTCATGAGCGCTTAGCCGTTCTTCGCCTTGAGCAATTCGATAGCCTTCAGCAGCGGCAGGTCGGCCTTGGCGGGCTGCGCGGCTGGCTCTTCCTCTTCCTCTTCCTCGCTCACCAGGCTCACCGGCACGGTAGGCATCACCGCTTCATCCTGAATCTTCTTGCCTTCAGGACTTTGGTACTTGGCCACGGTCAGCAGCAGCGCCGCGCCGTCAGGCAGTTCAATGGTCTTCTGCACCGAACCCAGGCCGAAGGTGCGCTCGCCCACCACATCGCCGCGCTTGGCGGATTCCACGGCCTCCGCCGTCAGTTCGGCAGGGCCATAGGTGCCGCGGTTAATCAGCACCGCCAGCGGCGCGGCGGAGATGCACTTGGCCGGATCGGCGGCAAATGTCTGGCGGGGAAATCTCTGCCCCTCCAGCACAGCCAGCGTTCCCTGTTTGATGAACAAGTTGGCCAGCCGCAGCCCCTGCTCGGTGTCGCCCCCGGCGGAGTCGCGCAGGTCCAGCAGCACCTTGCGCGAGCTGGTCGATTTGAGCGCGGCGGCGATCTCGTCCACGCGCGCCGCAGTCAGCGCTCCGGGCTTCAGATAAAGTATCGTCGCGCCCTCAAACTGCTGTTGGGTCAAGGCGGGCACGGCGGTGACGGAGCGGGTCAGCGTAACCTTTTCGGGATCCTGCTTGCCGGGGCGCACCACGGAAAGCAGCAACGCGCTTCCCGCCTTGCCTTCCAGCATCATGCGAATCGCCACCACGGACATCTCGCGGGTGGAATGGTCGCCGATCGACTCGATTACGTCACCGTCCGCCAGGTGCTCTTTGTCCGCCGGCGAACCCGGCAGCACGCTCACCACCACGGCATAGCCAAAGCGCTTGGAGGCGGTGATGCCTACTTGCGCCGGGCCTGCCGCAGGGCGCTCTTTGTAGATCTTGTACTCGGCCGGAGTCAGGTAGCTGGAGTCGGCGTCCAGACTCTCCAAAAGCCCGTGCAGCGCTCCAGTGGTCACGTCATTGATGTCAGGCTCGGTGACGTAGTCGGTCTGTATCTTTTCCAGCACCTCGCGGTAGACGTTGGTCTGGCGGTAGGCGCCATCCTGCTGCCCGCCGGCGCGCACGCCCAGCAGCCCAAACTCGCCCAACACAAAGCCGGAGACCAGCGCAAGGCAGATCGCGATGGAAAGCCCAAAGACAAATCGCTGAAAGAATCGAGACACGCACACCACCCGGCAGCCGCGGAGGAGAATCCGGCCGCTCACCCTTTAGACGTTTAGGATACCGCAAAGGGGTGCGCAGCGCGCGAAAGGCACTCCCCGGCTCCGGCCGAAAGCTCAGAGTGCCCGAAATCAATCATGGCTGGGTGCCCCAGGTCCGGATTTTCGGACCTGGGAACCACGAACCTCAAGCATCGTTTCGCTGATCCCCGGCCGCGCCATCACCCAAAGAGGCTGAACCGGCTCTTTTTCTTGTCCTTCTTTTCCGGGACGGGCGGCTTGCCGCAGAGGGTGCGGGTCATGCGCTGGATGGCGCGGGAGATTTGCGTATCTTCTGCCGTCAGCGGCGTGGCGGTGTTCTGCATCCGGCGCACGGCCGCATAGTTGTTGGGAATCTTCCAGTCCGGCGCTCTGGTCAGAGCCTTGGTCAGATGATTCTCGTCGATTTCCATGCTATGCGGATCAAAGCGGTTGACGACGATCTCCAGCTTCGGCCCGCCCTCCGCGGAGAGCTTGGAGATCAAGCGATTGGAGTTGCGCAGCTCGGGTATGCCGATCTGCGTTACCAGAAAGCACGTGGCCGACTCATCAAAGAGATTGGTGTGCTGCATATCCAGCCGCGAACCGGCATCGACGACCACATAGTCGAACTCCTGACGCACGACCGCCAGCAGTTTGTCGATGGCATCTTCGGCGACTTGCGTGGGCGCCAGCTCCGAGGGCGCAGAGAGAACAAACAGGCCTGAATTGTGCTCGACCAGCAGTCCGGAGAGAAAATGGGCATCCAGCCGGCTGGCGTTTTGCAGGGCATTGATCACCGAGTATTGCGCCATGATTCCGAGATTGATCGCCGCGTCGCCCAGAGGCAGGTTCAGATCGATCAGCAGGGTTCTTTTTTGGGATTCCTGGGCCAGCGAGACTGCATAGTTGCAGGCCAGCGTCGTCACTCCAGAGCCGCCTTTGGCGCTCAAAAAGACCAGCAGCTTGCCGCCGCTCTTCTTTGGAGGCTTCACTACGGTTCGCAGGGCAGAGGCCCGCACCAGCGCATCGGACATCTCGCCCGGCTCAAAGGGCGTGGTCAGATACTCGCGCGCGCCGGCGCGCATGCAGCGGACCAGCAGGTCAGGATCAGCTTGCGACGAAAAAACGATCACTGTCGCCACGCCATGAGTGCAGATGCTCTGCACCAGATCAACCGCATACTCCGGATCGCTGTCCAGGTCCACTACGACCACATCGAAGTTATTGCCCAGCATGCGCGAGACATTCTCAATGCCGGGCGGGTAGGAGATGAACTCCCGAATATGCACGCCCGAACACTCGCCCAAAGCATTGGTCGCGGCTTCACGGCGCTGTTCGTCGGGGCTAATGACTGCGACGGTCATGTTGTCGGTGGTTAGGGAGAGCGAATTGGAAACTTGGATGGCCGTTGACATGGCAGTTTTGCCGCTCCTGGCTGCGTGGAACCGTTCCTGGGGTGATGCTGCGCCGCGGCTGAGCGTCAGCCGCCCGGGCCAAAGGGCAAGAGGATGCAATCAACCGCCGGCTCTTCCGCCAAGGAACGAGCGGGGAATTCCCATGCATCTTTCTGGTTAAGCCTTCGGGAATCTTAGTTTCCGCTCATGTTGGTTATCGGCGCGTGGGGCACCCGCATGAGTAATCTTTGATAATTAGGACTTGCTGACACAGTCCAGGCCACGCCTCCCATAAAACGGAATGCCGTATCAGAACTTGACGCGGCGTCCCAATTTCTGCAAACTGGAAGTGAGTCATTTTGCGAAATAGGGGATCATAATGCGAGACGAAATCCCGACAGGAACCTATAAAGTCCAGGCTCTCGACCGTGCCTTTGCCGTGCTGGACCTGCTCGGCGAGAGCGATGCACCCATGGGGCTGGCCCAGGTTGCCCTTTCTCTTCAGCTACATAAGAGCACCGCGCACCGCTTCCTCATGGTTCTGGAGCGGCACCGCATGGTGGAGCGCACGGCCAACGGAAAATTCCGTCTGGGCCTCCGGCTCTTTGATCTGGGCAATCGCGCCATTGAGCAATATGACCTGCGCGAGCGCGCCCAGCCTCACCTCCGGCGCCTGGTCGCCGAGACCGAGGAGACCGCGCACCTGTGCATTCTGGAGGGCGCGCATGTCATTTATATTGATAAGATTGAGCCGGCCCGCTCGGTGCGCATGATTACCCGCATCGGCGCCAGCAACCCGGTGCATTGCACCTCAGTGGGCAAGGCGATGCTGGCCTTTCTGCCCGAAGACCGCATGAACGACCTGCTGGCGCGCACCCGCCTGGAGCGTTTTACGCACCGCACCATCACTACGCTCGAGGCTTTGCGCGCGGAGATCGAGAAGACCCGCCGCCGCGGCTATGCGGTGGATGATGAGGAGTTCGAGGAGGGTTTGCGCTGCATCGCCGTGCCGATTCTGGATGCGCAGCGGCTGCCGGTGGCCGCGGTCAGCGTCTCCGGCCCCAGCTTCCGCGTCACCGCCCAGAAGCTGCCGTCCATCGCCAACCACCTCTTGCAGTGCGTGCGGGGCATCTCGACCGATATGGGCTTTGCCTCCGGCAGCCGCGGCAGCCGCGCAGCCTGGTCGGCCTGATTTTAAGGTAGCGCCGGTCTCTGGACCGGCTGTCGAGTGGGCGTTCTCGCCCGCACTGATCCAGGATCAATTGCCAAAACATTCTATCCAAACACGATCCGCGGGGGCTGTGCGGCTCGGCACGGTTGTTGAGCGGATCAGGTTTCGCGCCCCTCAGCCAAAATCCGGATCGCGACCGGCAGCCGTGGCATGGTACTCGTCCGCGCTCTCCGTCTGACTATGCCGCCCGTCCAGCCATTGGCTGATCATCAGCGTCTCTTCCGGGGTAGCCGCGGCGTCGATCTGCGCCGCGCCCTTCAGCAGCTTCCTGCGCACCTCCGCGGCCCTGCGCTCCTCGATTGCTCTTTGGCCTTGGCTGGCGGCGTAGAAGTCGGCAGGGTTGACGCTCATAGGGTGTTGCCCGTGAATATGCATCCTTCCCTCCTTGCGACGGGGAGGGCAATTTGGTCTCCGCATTCTTGCCGGAAAGATAAGAAAAGGCTTATTCGGAAGGTGAGAAACCACCTCCCTGCGCAAACCAGTTCCTGCTGCCATGGAAGTCGCTCAAGGCCGGATGTTCGAAGGGGATGGTGAACTGCTGAGGGGATGAAGGCTATAGGCTGCGCAGAAACTCGTTGAAGCTGGCGGCGTGGGGCGAAGCATTCCCCACTTTCACCGGATCAATTTTGCTCAACAATTCGAATCCATGCCTTGTTTTGTGGTATTCCTTTTTAGTTTTCGTTGGTTTCGAGGCGTGCTTCAATTTTGGTTCCAGATCATCCTTGGAAACGGCTTCGATGGTTGCCGAGCTTCCCGGAAGACTGTTCGCCAAGAAACCGCCATCATAGAACGTCGCCAGTGCCTCACGGTCAGCCAGGAACCATGCTTCCATCGCTTGAACCATCAGGAATACCTGGTGATTCTTCAATAGAGGGAACTCCCATTTGTCGCGTCTGCGAAGATGCTCAATAGACGTACTCGCAGATACTTGACCTTCGGCATCAACCAACAGAACACAGATTTCGTCTGGCTGGCTTTCCTGAACTGCGGTCATGAATCGGTCGTATGCCTGCTGGCGTCCACCGCAAGCCACGATTTTCGGTCGTTTGCTGGGAGGCGCTAGCTTTTCGCAGTAAATTGCAAAGCCCTCCTTGCAACGTTTGATCGTATCCGGCCCGTTTCCGCCACCCTCAACATAAATTCGGACACTCACCAGCGGTTTCCCCCGATCTCGCCGCTTGCCCAAAGATTTCCGAGCGAATAATCCTTCAGCCAAACATTCAGCCGCTCTTTATCCAGCCGCTCTATGATTGTGGAACCATGCACCTTCTCGCAGACACAGACAGCTTCCGGCTCGTCGGAAAAAGCATCGACTAACGCGGTCGAATGGGTTGTCAGTATCAATTGTGTCCGCGTGGAGGCATCGCGGAGCAAGTCGGCCAGTGTGGGAAACATATCGGGGTGAAGGCCGAGTTCGGGTTCGTCAATACAAGTTACCGGCGCGGGCGTTGGGTTGAGGAGAATAGCAAGCAAGGCAAGCCATCGGAGTGTACCGTCGGAAAGGCGGTAAGCGGAAGTAGAAAACCCACTTTCTTCCTGGATACTAACTTGAAGGTGTGTGCCAATAAGCTTTACTTCTAAGCTGTCAAATGGCTCATAGAACTTCTTCATCAGTTCATTTAAGCGCGCATAGACAGGGCGGTTATAGTCCCTGAAATACGCGAGTATCTGCGCTAGGTTGTGTCCACTATTGCTGAGCAGTTCAATGGGTTGCCCCACGCCAATAGGGCCACGCGCATGCAGGCCCGCACCAAACTCCCAATCCTGGTGAAAATCGAGGTTCTCAAAAAACTCACCAATCTCAAATAGTTCGGGCAGGTATTTGCCGATCAGCGCTCCTTGGACGCTTGGAGAGGTCCGCTGAGAAAGTACAGATCGTTCTGGATTTAATTGAAAAGTCAGATTCTGTTCGAAATTGGAATGAGTCTGTTTGGAGTTCAACTGACCCGTGGTGCCGCTGCTCTCAAAAGATGTATATAGTTTTCCGTCTGTCTCACTAATGCTGGTGCACCGAACTAATTCATCTTTTATATAGAAAGATGAACGTACATTTACAAGACTGATTGAGTAATCGTATGCGCGAATATCGGCTATCGATCCATCAATAGAAACCTGCTCCAAAGATATCTCCGCTGAAATCGCAGCAGCATCTTTATTGGACTTCCCCTGCCAAATCCATTCATCAACGCCTCCAGTCTTTAGCACCACAGTCCATGGATCTTTGTTGGGCAGATAATGCAAAAGCCGGATAATCTCGATCAAATTCGACTTGCCCGACCCGTTCGGCCCGATGAGGATATTCAGCGGGCGCAGCTCGATCTCTTCAGTGTTCGGGCCGAAGGAGAGCAGGTTGACCGGGCGGATGGACTTCAAGAACGGATGCTGGGCCATGGCTGCGCCTCCTTGTGCGGAAATCTCTGTACGGTTTCACTTTATCGTAGTTGAGAGCGGCGCGGCTAGTGCCTCGACCACATCAATAGGTAATCAATCATGGATATGTGTGGGCGAGGACGCCCACACTACAGCCGGTCTGGAGACCGGCGCTACAGTCCGGTGAAACTACAATCAAGCGGTCACAGTGCTAGCTCAGCGGCTTCATCTGCTTGGTGTTTTGGTAGGTGTAGACGATGCGGTGGGCGACGGTGATGGTGGAGAGGGCAGCCAGCACCCAGAGCGCCGGGGCCATCACGCCCCAGTGGTTGAAGAGCGCGCCCAGAATCACCAGCACGATGCGCTCCGGGCGCTCCATGAAGCCCACCTTGCATTGGCCGATCAGCGCTTCGGCGCGGGCGCGCGTGTAGCTGATCATCAGCGAAGTAACCATTACAAAAGCCACCAGGCAGACGTATCTGAACCTATTGATGCGTCCGTAGTAGACCAGCAATCCGAAGAACAGCACCACGTCGGAGTAGCGGTCGATCACCGAGTCGAAATATGCGCCGAAGACAGTCACCTGGTTATTGCGCCGCGCCACGCGGCCGTCCAGCATGTCGAAGGCGCCGGCGCAGAAGATCACCACGCCGGCATAGAAGAACATGAGGTCGGCGTTGGTGGCGTTGGCGTGGCCAAAGAGCACCGCCGCAACGATATTGATAACCAGCCCAATGAAGGTGAGCGCGTTGGGCGAGATGCGGGTCAGCGCAAGACCATGCACGATCTTGTTGAGGAGCCATCCGCAGGCGCGGCCAAAGGCGCTGGTCCAGGTCATTGCCATGGTTTCTACTTCTGCTCCGCTTCGGCCGCCTCGGCCGCTTCATCGTGAATCGTACTCAACTTCAGAACCTCCAGCTCGCGCTTGCCGTTGGGCGTGACGATGATGGCCGTGTCGCCCACGCGCTTGCCCACGAGGCCCCGCCCAATCGGCGAAGTGGTCGAGATCAGCCCCTTGGAGACATCCGACTCCTCGCTGGTCACCAGGCGATAGACAATCTCCTCATCCTTGGTCGTGTCGTAGACCACCACGGTCGAGCCAAAGCCGGCCTTGTCCCGGGGGATATTCGTGAGATTGACCAGCGACAACTCGGCCATGCGCCGCTTGAGCTGGCCCAGGCGCGCGTCCACAAAGGTCTGGCGCTGCTTGGCCATGTGGTATTCGGCGTTCTCCGAGAGATCGCCCATAGCCACGGCCTTCTTGATCTCGGCGGGTAGCTCGTGCTGTAGCTCGTGCTCCAGAATGGCGATCTCGGCGAGAAGCTGCTTCTTGATGTGATCTGGCATCGGTTGTCCGTGGAGGCGGGCGGGTTGATCCGTCCGCGTGAGATAAAAAGCCTGACTTCTCATTATACGCGGGGGGAAAGACAGGGACTAGAGACTAGCCGGAGCTCCCCAGGGCAATCGCATTTGGATTGAAATTTGTCGCTTTGAAAGGGCACGGCTTTAGCCGTGCCGCAAAGTAGGCAGAAAATTCTGGGCTTTAGCCCCTGAGGGATGGTTTGTGAAGCTAAAACCTTCCCTCAGGGGCTAAAGCCGGTGCATTTTTCCCCTCGCAATCGGCACGGCTGAAGCCGTGCCCTTTCAAAACCGATCATTCTCTAGATTCCAAATCCAAATGCGATTGCCCTGCGGAGCTCCCCAGGGCCAATCGCATTTCAAAACATCTCCAGGAGTCTGGTCAGGATGGCATCAT
>CAYVGW010000075.1:0-18998 GCA_964450895.1 uncultured Occallatibacter sp.
CGTAGCTGCCGTTATAGACCGGCGTCGAGGGTGCTGTGCTGGTGATGCTCAGCGTAGGCGTCGCTTGGCCGACGGTGAAACTCTGCGCTGTGCCGGATGCGCTGGCGTAGTCAGTTCCCGCCGTGGCGCTGGGGGTCAGCGAACAGGAGCCGACGCCGACGAAGCTGACCGTGTAGCTGGTGCTCGAGTTCTTGGTGACCGCGCAGACGCCCGATGTGCCGCTGACCGAGGGCGTTCCGTCGCCGTTGTAGGAGAGGGTCAACGCGTAGCTGCCGTTATAGACCGGCGTCGAGGGTGCTGTGCTGGTGATGGTGAGCGTCGGAGTAATCAGACTTCCCGTACCGCTCATGTCGATCGTTTGGGTGGCCGGGCTTGCGTTCAGGTTATTGTCGCTGATGATCAGGGTTCCCGTGTTGGCGCCCACCGCGGATGGCTCGAAGTTGACCGCATAGGTGCAACTGGCTCCGGCGGCCAGGCTTCCGTCCTCATCGCTAGCGGAAAGATTCGGGCAGGTCGATGTAGCCAGGGTAAAGCTGCTGTTGCTGATGGCGGGATTGTTTCCGCTGGCAGGTGTGGGAAAGCTCAGCGGTTCGTTGCCGTTATTCAGCAGCGTCACGGTGATGGGGTTGTCGGTTGTGTCCTCGGTATTGGGTTGGGTGGACGTGGCGAAGGTAAAGATGGGCGCTCCTGAATAGCCTTCCTTCACCAAAGATGTGCCGCCGCTGTTGGCCAGGAAGATGTCTCCAGCGCCATTGACGGTTACGCCCTCGGGAGTGGAAAAGCCCGTGCCCAGCGTCACGACCGTGGTGTAGCCGCTTGGCGCCAGAATCTCTTTGAGCGCGCCATTGCCGCCATCGGCCACGTACACATTGCCGCTGCCATCCACGCTTACATCGCGTGGATTGTTGAAGCCTGAACCCAGCGTGTTCACGGTGGTGTAGCCGCCCGCGGCCATTATCTCGCGAACCGCGTTGGCCGTCTCGTCGGCGACAAAGACATTGCCGTTGCCGTCCACGGCGATGCCGTACGGATCACTGAAGTTGAAGCTGCTGGCCAGCCGGTTTACGTTGGTATAGCCGCTCGTGGCTGGAATCTCATAGACCTTCGAGGCGGAGTAGTCATTGATGAAGAGATTGCCGCTGCCATCAACCGCCACGCCGTAAGGCACGGAGAAGCTGAAGCTGCCTCCCAGCGTGGTCACGCAACTGGAACTGGCGCAGTTGGGCGGCATCATCTTCACTTTGCCGTGACCGCCATCTCCGACGAAGACGTTTCCAGCTCCGTCCACGGCCACGCCGCGCGGCGCGCTGAAGGTGGAGGCGCCGCCCAGCACATTGGTGACGGAGTAGCTGGGCGCCATGATCTCGACAATCTCATTGGCGCTGGTGTCGGCCACATAGATGTTGCCGCTGGCGTCAGTCACCAAGCCGTGTGGCGCCTCCAGGCTGCTGCCCACGCTGCTCACCACGCTGGGCAAAAAGACGACCCGCGGCCCCGTGCCGATGCCGCTGATGTAGGCCGTAGCCAGGATGTTGCCGCTGCCATCTTCCAAAAGCACCGCGCCATAGCGTACGCCGGGATAGGCCGGGGCAAAGGTCACATCCACCGTGCAAGTGTCGCTTACGTTGAAGACATGGGTGGTTTCATAAGCATTGCAGGAGCCGTCACCGGCGTCGGTAAAGTCCAGTCCTGTCGCGCCTTGCGTCACCACCACGGGCGCGCCGATGAGGCCGGCCGTGGCGAACTGGAAGGTGACCGTGCCGCTGCTTGTGCTGCCCACATTGGTATTGCTGAAGCTGGGCGTCGCGCTTACCGTGGCCGTAGCCGCCGCATCCGAAGTGACCGCGACCGAGTTGCCGCTGGACTGGCCGCTGTTGCTGCTGGCGGCAAAGCTGTCGGTGACGCCGGAGTACGACGCACTGACCGTATACGTATCGGTGGTGGTGAAGGTGGCCGAAGTGGAGGCTGATCCGGCGGAGAGCGTGACTGGCGTGCCGCCATTCAGGTTTCCGCTGGCCCCGGCCGAGCACGTGCCGCTGCACGTCCAGGTGAAGGTCACCGTGCCGCCGGTGGGCGTGGTGCCGGAGTTGGTCGTATCGGTCACCGTCGCGGTCACCGTCGCCGATTGCCCCGTCATCAGCGAAGCAGGGCTGATGCCAACCGTCGTTGCCGTCGAGTCCGCCGAAACCGTCGCCGTGCCTTTCAAGTCGATGCCTTGAGTGATGCTGGGGGTGGAGTTAAGCGCGTTGTCGGTCACGATAAACCACTCGCTCAACGGAGAACCGGCCGTAGTCGGTTCAAATTTGAAGCGCAGATTGCAACTGGTGGCGGCGGTGAGCGAAAAGCTCGAAGTGCAATCGGTGCCCGCGCCGCTCTGCTGGGCAAAGTCCGTCACTGCCGTCAACCCCGGCGCAACCGCGCTCAGGGTGGCGTTGCCGACATTGGTCAGCGAAACCGTCTTGATGCCGTCGGTCGTGTCGGTCGTGCCCGCGGTGGTTGAGGTCGGGAATGCCAGCGTCGAGCTGCTTACGTCCACCTCGCGAATCACGTTGGCGCCGTTATCGGCAATATAGAGGTTGCCTGATCCGTCCAGTGTCAGATTAATCGGAGCGTCCAGCGTGGCTCCAGTGGCCACACCGCTATAGTTGGCGAGGACGGAGCCGGCGCCGTATTTGCCGGCCACCGTCGTGATTGTACCCGTGCTGGCCGAAACTTCGCGAATCACGTTGTTGCCGAAATCGGCGATATAGAGGTTGCCGGTGGCATCGGTATGCACATCCATGGGCATGAACAGCGCCGCGCTGGTAGCCGCGCCGCCGTCGCCGCTAAATGAGTAGCCGATCGAAAAATCGCCGGCCACGGTCGAAATAATACCGGTGCTGGCCGAAACCTCGCGGATCACGTTGTTGTCGCTGTCGGCGATAAAGATGTTGCCCTGTCCGTCCACCGTGATGCCCATCGGCTCATCAAACTGCGCGCCGGTGGCCGCCGCTCCATCGCCGCCATAGCCGATGAGCAGGGATGGATTGCCGGCCACGACCGAGATGATGCCGCTGCTGGCCGAAACCTCCCACACCACTCTGTTCAGTGTGTCGCAGATGTAGAGATTGCCGGCTCCGTCCACCGCAACGCTGTAGGGTGATTTGAGCTGAGCACTGGTGGCCGGGCCGCCGGCGCCGCTATAACCCGGGCTCTGATACGTTCCGGCCACCGTCGAAATCTTGCCGGTTATCGCCGAGACCATGCGCACCTGGGCGTTCTGATAATCCGCGAAATATACGTTGCCGGCTCCATCCACGGCCACGCTGGTCGGGTTGCCCAGCTGCACGCTGGTGGGCGAGACGCCGTTGTCGCCATCGCTCCCTTCGCCCCCGCCGGCCACCGTGGTGATGTAGCCGTTGCTGGCCAGGACCTTGCGTACGCGGTTGTTTTCGTAGTCGGCGATAAAGAGATCGCCCGCCGCATCCACGGCCACGCCGTATGGGTAGTACAACTCACCGCTGGTGGCCGTCACGCCGTCCAGGAATGCCCCCGTGCCGTTGCCGGCCCTGGTGGTCATCCAGCCCGGCGTCAAGGCCGCCGCCGGCCCCGTGCCGATGCCGCTTATGTAGGCCGTCGCCAACAAGGCGCCGCTGCCGTCAAAGAGTTCAACGGCTCCGATCCGGGTGCCCGGCGCCAGGGGGGCGAAGCTCACCACCACCGTGCAGGTGGCGGCCGAGGCATAGAGCTGCGCCGCGCAGGTGCCGCTGCCGGCATTGGTAAAGTCCAGACCGGTTGCGCCCTGGGTCACCACGGCAATCGAGCCGATGGTAGTGCCCGCGCTGAGGGCAAAGGTCACCGTCGCGGCCGAGGTAGTGCTCGAACCCACTGCCGTTGAAGTCACGCTGGCGGACACCGGCGCCGTCGCCACTCCCGCCGCCGCCGCATCCACGGCCAGCGAGACCGGGCTGGTCACATTGCTGGAAAACCCCGCGCTGGCGACGGTCGCGCTTACGGATTGACTGCCCGCGGCAACATTGGCCGCCACGCCCGTCGTGATCGTGACCACATCGCTTACGCCCGCGCCCCACGCGCTGGTCAGCGTGCAGGTCAGCGTGGAGACATCGCAACTCCATAGCCCGCTTGCATCGCTCATCGACGAAGCCGTCAGGCCGCTGGGCAGCGTCACCGTCAACAGCACCGAGGGCGTGGTGGCAATCGCCACGCTTCCGCTGGTATTGGTAGGCGTGACGGTGATGGTGTCCGCGAGGTCGCCCCCGGTAAAGGTCGAGGGGCTGTGGGCAATGTCGATCGATACGGTCGGCGCCACCACCGGCAGAGCAAAGTTCATCAGGTCGAAGAGGCTGTATTCGAGCATGTGCTCTTGCGCCGTCATGGCATAGGTCTTGGCCAGAGTCGGATAACTGCCGTTATTGCACTCGGCCGGGAAGGTGGTGGAGCTGGTGGTCGAGGTATTGTCCACGTGATACTCGTTGAACATCACGCGTCCCAACTGGTCGGCCGCCGCCGCGCCCACCGGCGTGTAGAAGGAGAACTGCATCACCGGCGCGCTCACGCTGCCGTCGGCTGCGTTGAATGTCAGCCAGACCTGGGTGGGCGAATTCACGCCGGTCTGATCGAGGCGCAGCGTCGAGATGTCCACCTGCCCCTGCGAACTGGTCGATCCCATATCCTGCAACCACTGCGCCAGCGTGCTGCCGCTGCTGAACCCCGCGTTGATCGTCGCCGCGCCCGGATCCGGCGAGGGATTGGAGAGCTTTGTCGAGGAAGCCGCCGCCGTATACCCGCTCCAATTGGCGGCGCCATCGATGGAGGCATCCTGATTCAGATATTGGTCGCTGTAGTGAGTGGCAAAGATGCGGCCCCCGTCGCCGGCGAAGGTGATCACATTATTTCGTCCGTCCGCGGTCGTATAGCTATTCGAATCGCCTTCGCAGGGGAGCAGCAGAATGTTGTAGCCGCCCAGCAGCGAGCCGCTGAAGCTGCTGCTGGTGCTGCCCACCAGCGTGTTTTCCGTGTGGGTTGTGCTGCCCGCCTTGGCGCCTGATTTGCCCGATCCTTCAAAGAGACTGACACGCCCCGGAGCCGTGGCTCCCGAGGCGTTCACCGTGTAGTCGGTAAACTCCGTGTCGGCAATGCCCATCTTGCGCAAGGTGCATTCCAGGGCATCGGAGCCGCCGGTCACCAGCGCCATCTTGGGTATATCCCCCTCCAACTGGGTCTGCGGAAAACGCGCGAAGACATCGCTGGCCGGGTTGAAGTTCGATACCGGCGTGTCGACGCAGGAGGTCAGCGAGGGAACCGTCAGTTGCCGCCGCCAGCGCCCCGCCTGGATCACCAGCGGAAAACTGGCGCCGGCGGGCACATTTTTCAGCGTGAAGGTTCCGTCAGCCGCCGTCGTGGTGCTCACCAGCGGCGAGCCGGTCACCAGCGAAGCTTCCGTGTCGTTGGCCGGACCGTCGGTAAAGGCCGCCACCGTCCCGTTGGGAACGTACACAATCACGTTGGGAATCGGGTCCACGCCATTGGGCGCATACACCGTTCCGCTGATCGAGGTCGCGGCGCCACCCAGGCAGGTCACCTGATAGCAGGCATAATTCGTGCAGCTCTGCGCCAGAACGGGGGATGCGCCCGTCATCCACAGCAGAGAGGCAACCAGCCACAGCAGCCTCACTCCGCTCAATCTCAATTCGATTCGCCTTTTACCCCGTTGCCGTTCGCTCCGGTTGAATGCGAAATTCCTTTGCGGTTGATTCGATGCCTGTTGCATGGCTCCTCCAAAAAATTCGGTTGCGAATCGACGAAGATTGAACTCTGCTTGGTTGCGGATCGAATGCCGGATCCGGCTATACGCCTGTTCGCTAGAGCGGTTCTCCGATTCATATACCCTTGCCGGCAGTGTGGAAGCTGGTTTTTCTTGAGGAAAAGGCCACTTGAGGGCAGTCATTTCGGGATACGGCAATGAGAGAACCGCCATAGACGCCTGGAAGGCGATTGCGAAAAGGCGAGTGAAACGAGAGATTGACGGATTTTGCGAAAACAGGAGTGAACAAACCTTCGAAAGGGAAAGACATGGGGATCATTCTCCAGCTCAGACACCTCATGCGACGACCGGTTGCATCGGCTGCGTGACCTTCCTTTGCCCGAGCAAAGCGTGGAGGCAGCGAAAAAGGACACACACGACCGCATCAAAAACATGCGGCTGCTTTCACGTTCTTCGTCCTGATCGGGATGAACTGTAAGGGAGCAAGACCCCAAACGAAGTGGTGGGTTTCGATTTGGGATGGAGTTGGATTTGGGAATCCGGCTTTCGCTAACTGCCGCTGGCGTGCAAGAGAGTGCAATAATCGACGGCAACCATGGCATGGATGGCAACCGTGACAATGTTGGATTTGTAACTTGCTGATTATGCAATATATTAGAAAGATCGATCCCCGCTAGACTCCAAAAACAATTAAATTCAACAAGATACCTATGAGCCGGCGGGTTCTTTCGGTAGAAGTCCATGCAAATGCATGTAACAGCCTGGAGCGCCACGGCAGTGGTCATATGCCCCCCGTATTTACGCAAAGTTCTTCACGAGCGGCTGAATCACATTCCCCACCTTCCTCTTTCAGCGCCGGGCGAAGCGCCAGGTCAGGCCGGCGGCGATCAGCAGGTTGTTCTGCGTGTTGGAGGCGTTGTTGGGCAAGGCTGTTCGCTCGTAATCGGCCTCCAGCAGGCGCACACCCAGCCTGGGGGTCAAACGCAGATTGAAGCCGCCGCCCGCCCGGAGCGCAAAGGAGCTGGCCGAGGGGACGGCTCCGGCGGTGGTGGGATAGACGCCGTTGAAGCCATACGCGTATCCGAAGAGTCCCTGGCCAAAGATCTGCACGGGAGGTTTTATCTTGCCCAGAGTCAAGCGGACCGGAAGACTCCAGGTGTAGCGCGGGCCGGCCAGGAAGTCGAGTTTATTCACGTCCACATGGGGCGTAACGTTGGAGGCGTGACCGCCGCTCAGGCCGGCGGCAACGCCCCAGCCCTTCCAGAGCGCCAGCGCCGCCTCCGCGCCGCCGCCCTCCATCCAGAAGCAGGCGCAATGGCCGGGAGCGATCTGCGCCCGTTCCGCATGATAGGTGACCGCCAGATCGATGCCCGCGGTCTTTCTGACAACGGGGCTTGCGCTCTGCTGCGCGGAGGCGGCCGAGGCCAGGAGTAGGAGGCTCGCCGCCAGGATTCTTTTGCGAATGGTAGTACGCATCGTTATTCTCCCGATTACTCGACGGTCAACTGGATGGTGGTGGAGTGCGAGAGCGCTCCGGAGGTTGCGGTCACGGTGACGGTGTAGGTTTGCTGCGCCTGGCCGAAGTAGCCGCTGGCGCCGCAGCCGCTGATTCCCGCCGCCGCTGCTCCCGCGGCCAGCAGCAGAAGAAGGACGAGCGCGCGGCTCATGCGCTTGCCGGATTTGCGAAGAATGCCCGCGAAGGGCAGCAGAAGCCAAGCGAGGTACGGAAGCCTTCCCGGCCGCGCCGTCCATTGCGCCGATGCAGCGGGCAACTGAATGCTGACCGCGATGCTGGCCAACGGCGTATTGGCCGGGAAGAGCCAGGTGTTGCTCGACTGCTGCACCCAGGTTGAGGGAGTGATCGTCGCCGTTGCGCCCGCCGGCATTCCGGAGACGGTCAGCGTGACCGGCGTGGGGAACTCCGTTCCGGTGGAGGGCAAGATGGTGAGTGAGTACGTTGCTGCCCCGCCGGGAGTAACGGTTTGCGCGGGGCCGCCGGACGTGGTGGTCGATCCGCCGGGTGTGCTGAGCGTGAAGTCCAGCACCGATTCAGTGAGCGCGCCGCTGCTGGAGGCGAGGAAGTTGGTGTCGCCGCTATAGACGGCGGTGATCGAGTGCGATCCGACGCTGAGCGTCGAGAGCGTGAGCTGAGCGACGCCGGCGACCAGCGGGCTTGTGCCCAGCGTCGTGGCTGTGCCGTCGATGAAGCTGACCGAGCCGGTGGGCGTGGTGATTCCGCTGACGGTAGCCGTGAGAGTGATGGGATTTTCAACCAGCACGGGGTTGGTATCGACGCTGAGTTGGACCGAAGAGGCGGCCTGGTTGACGGTCAGCGTTTGCAGAACCTCGGGGGCGGCCTTCCAGATTGCGCTGCCGGCCTGGTCGGCGGCGAGGACCACGGACCCGGCGCCGGTGATGGTGAGCAGATTGCCGTTCAGCGTCGCCGACCCCGATTTGACCGAGAAGGTGACCGCTAGCCCGGAGGTCGCCGTGGCGCTCAGGGTGATCGGCGCAACGCCGTAGGTCACGTCTGCCAGCGGGTTGAAGGTGATGGTCTGCGGCTGCGCCCCGACGGTCACCTGGAAGGCAAGCGCGGTGGCGGCGCTGTAGTTCGCGTCGCCCGCGTAGTTGACGGTGACCGTGTAGAGAGCGGCGGCTTTCGTGCTGGGGATGATGATATTGGCGCTGCCGGCGGAGAGGGATGCGGTTTGCGGCGCGCCGGAGCCGATGGTGTAGCTGACCAAGCCGCTGGGCGGGGTAATGCCCGATCCGCTGTACGGGCCGGCGACGGTGACCGGGATGGAGCCGGTCGTCTGATAGACCACCAGCACGGGTTGCGCGGCCTGCGGCGGCCCGGTGATCGCGGCCTGCGCCGTGCCGATGGTCAGCGAGCCATTGGCGAAGCTGAAGTTGTAACTCGTCGAGGCCAGCGTGCCCAGCGCGGGAATCAATGTGTACTGGCCGATGGCCGCGGGATTGGCGGGGGAAGTGGTGAAAGTTGCCGCGCCCGTCACGGAGGTCGCGGCTTTGTCCTGACCAATGAAGCCGGTGAAACTGACCGTGTAGGCCGCGATGGACTGGCCGTACACCAGCGTCTGCGAGACAGCCGTCGCGGTGAGCGACGCCTTGTTGACGGAGATGGACTGCGTGACCTGCGGGGCGGCGGAATAATTCGTATTGCCCGCCTGATTCGCCGCAATCTGGATGGCGCCCGCGCCGGTCACGGTGAGTTGGCTGCCGTTGATGGAGCCGGGGCCGCTGACGACGCTGAAGGCGACCGTCAGGCCGGAGGTGGCCGTGGCGCTCAAGGTGATCGGCGAGACGCCGTATGCAACCGGAGTTGTTGGCGGAGTGAAGGTAATCGTCTGCGATTCCTGATCGACGACGATGGATTGCGTAACCTGCGGGGCAGCGGAATAATTCGTATTGCCCGCCTGATTCGCGGCGATCTGGATGGTCCCCGCGCCGGTGACGGTGAGCTGGCTGCCGTTGATCGAACCGGGGCCGCTGAGGACGCTGAAGACGACCGTCAGGCCGGAGGTGGCCGTGGCGCTGAGCGTGATCGGCGAGACGCCAAAAGTGACCGGCGTCGTGGGCGGCGTAAAGGTGATGGTCTGCGCGGCCGGAGAGATGGTCAGCGCAATGGTGGTCGAGGCGGCGCTGTAGTTGCCATCGCCGCCATAGCTCACGTTCACGGTGTAGGATCCGCCGGCCAGCGTGTTGGGCACGGGGATGGAGACCGACGAGCTACTGCTTCCCGCGGTGGGAGTCAGAGCGCCCGAGGCTACGGTTGCCGAGGATGCATCGACGATGGCGTAGCTGAGATTCGAGCTGCCGCCCGGTACGCTGATCCCCGCGCCGCTGTACGCGCCGGTCAGCGTCACCGGGATGCTTCCGCTCTGCCCGTAAGTGACGGTGGCGGACGAAGCGGCGAGGGTGACCGAAGCCGTCGAAACAGCGACCGCGCTGGAGGCGGAGGTGAGCGCGCTGGCGGCAAAGTTGCTGTCGCCGCCGTACTGCGCTTTGTAGGTGTGGCTGCCGGCGGCGGGCACGCTGACGGCGTAGCTGGCCGCGGCGCTGGCCACGGTGCTGGACGGAGTCAGCGCCGTCGATCCGTCATAGAAGCTCACGCTGCCCGTGGGGGCGCTGGATAGTACGCTGGCGGGCGTGATGCTGGCGCTGATGGTGACCGGCTGGCCGTAGACGAGCGCGGTGGCCGAGGGCGCGACGGTGAGCGTCGTCGCGGCTGGCGTGTTGGTCAGCGTGAAGCTGGCCGAACTCTCGACGCCGCTGACCGAGGCCGTCACCGAGTAGGCCGTGGTGCTGGCCGTTCCGTTGGCTGTCGCCGTCACGCTCGTAGTTCCGTCGGAGGCGGTTGCCGCCGGCGTGGCGAAGCTGGCGCTCGGGCCGCTGGCCGGTGCGCTGAAGACGACTGTTGCGCCGGAGACGGGGTTGCTGTATGCGTCGCTGACTTGAACCTTCAAGGGCTGCGCAAAGGCCGCGCCGATGGACGCGCTCTGCCCGCCGCCGGAGACCGCGGCGACTGCCGAGGGCGTTGCCGCGGCAACCGCGATAGGCGAGCTGGCAGCGCTGGGCGAACCGCCTCCGTCGGTTACGGTGACGGTCTGCGAACCGGCGGTTTTGAGGGTGACGTTGACGGTGGCGGCGCCGCTGGTCAGCGAAGTGCTTCCCGGCAGAACAGCCTGAGCGTCGCTCGATGTGAAGGTGACTGGGCCGGCGTAGGAGGTTAGTACGCTGTTGGTGTTGTCATACGCGGTGACGGTGGCGCTGAAGGCCGCGCCCGCCGTAGCGCTGGCGGGAACTACGATGCCGTAGTGGTCAACCGTGACGATGGTTACGTCGAAGGGGCTGCTGACGGCGGTCAGGGTGAAGCTGCTGGCGGGAATCGACGCGGTCAACGTCTCGCCTGTTTCAATTGCGCCAAACGAGAGGCCGCTGAAGGTGGCGAGGCCGGTCGAGGCCGTGTTCTGGGTGAGTGTGCCGCTCAGCGTTCCGGCGGCGGGGCTGAGGGTGACCGCGGCTCCGGGCAGAGAGAGCGCCGCGCCGTTGTCGCTCAACTGCACCGCCGGCGCGGGAGTGAGCGAGACGCCCACATGCGCCGCCGCGGGCTGGGCCGTGAAGCTCAGCGAGTAAGCCGTTTGCACGGCGCCGGCATCGACGCAGGGGGTCGAACTATAGGCCGTCGTGCTGCGCGGATTGCCGCGCGCGTCGGTGGTGGTTCCATCGGGAACGTAGTCGGTCAGGCCGGCGCAGATGGCCGCGCTTCCGGGCAGCGGCGGCATGGTAGGCGCGGGGCCTCCATAACTGCCTAAAACGGCCAGGCCGGCGCTGGCCGATGTTCCCGTCCCGGCAAAATCGCCCAAAATGTTGCCGCCGCCGTTGCTGGCGCCGCCGCTCACGTCCGGCGCGTCGGTGGTCGCGGTGTTGCCGGTGACGATGTCGTTCTGGAAGGCAAGCGAACTGACCGCCATAGCGACGCCGCCGCCGGTGGCCGCGCGGTTGCCGGTGATCGTGCTGTTCACGACGGTCAGGGGCACAAAGCTGGTGGCGGAGCTGTCGTTATAAATGCCGCCGCCGGAGCCGGCCGAGTTGCCGGTGAGGGTGCCGTTGACGATGGAGACAAAGGGCGCGGCGGGGCCGGTCGTTGTGGTGGTGGTTGTGCTGGCAATCAGAGGTACGGCCTCCTCATCCTGAACAACATAGGATTCGTCGTTGTAAATGCCGCCGCCCAGGCCGCCAGTGGCGCTGTTGTTGGCGATGGTGCTGTTGGAGATTGTCGCCGTGCCGTTGCCGTAGTTGGTGTTGGTGTTGGTGCCGATTACGGTGCCGCCGACTTCAATGGTGGTGACGGTTTGCGTGACGGCGTAGCTATTGCAGATGCCGCCGCCCTCTGCCGTGGCCGTGTTGCCGCTGACCGTCGAGCCGGTCAAGGTCAACGTTCCGCCATTCCAGATGCCGCCGCCGTTGGTGGCTGTGCTGTTGGTGACGGCCACGTTGGTCAGAGTGAGGCCGCCCGGACTGTCAATCGCGCCGCCGTTGGCGCCGCTGCCGTTGGTGAGGGTTATCGCGGAGAGCGTCAGTCCGCCGTTGTTGACGAAGACCTGCCTTTGTCCCGCGCCGGAGACCGTCAGCAGGCTGGCGCCCGGTCCGGTGATGCTCATCGACACACCCGAACCGATGGCGAGCGCGCCGCCGGAGCCTAGCGTAATCGTCGCCGCGCCGCTGGATGTGAGCGCCGCTGCAAAGCTGATGGTGGGAGCGATGGAAGGCAGATAGGCCGCGCTGGCCGCGGCGATGGCGTCGCGCAGGCTGCACGAGGCGTCCAGAGTCGCGCCGTTCTGCGTCTGATCGCTGCAGTTGGCCGCCACGCCGGTGGCGTCATCGGCGGTCGTCGTCACGGTATAGGCGGGCGGCACGACATTGGTGAGCGAAAAGGTTGCGGTGAAGCTGCCGTACGTGGCCGTCACCAGATAACTGCCCGCCGTGTTGTTGGCCGTGGCCGAAACGGAGGCCCAGCCGCTGCTGTTCGTTACGGCGGTTGTGGACGAGAGCGTGGCGCTGGCGCCTGAAGCCGGCGCGGAGAAGGTAATCGTTGCGCCGGAGATGGCATTGTTGCTCGCATCGATCAGTTGAACGTCGAGCCAATCGGGAAAAATGGTGTTCAAGCCGGCAGACTGCGGAGTGTCGGCGGAGTCGGCAATGAGGGCATCGGTGGCGCCGATGCCCGTGCCGCTCGCATAAATGTACTGTTTGCTGCCGGCTACGCCGAGATTGTTGTCGGTGACGCTGAGGGATTCGCTGAGGTAGAACCGCGACTGCGGCGCAAAGTCCACCCCCAGAACGCAGAGGGCGCCCGCATCCAGCGAGGTGCTTGCGGTGCAGGTGGTGTCTGCGCCCAGGAAGTTGAAGTCCGCCGGAGCGGTCATCGCCGTCAGAAGCAGCGGCTGGTTGCCGATGTTCTGCAGATTGACCGCCTTGGGGCTGTCTGCACTGCTCTGGCCATCCACCGTGGTGTTGAAGCTCAGCGACATCGATTTGCGTTTCACCTGTACGAACGTGGTCGAGACATAGTTATTGGCCATGTAAAAATTGCCCGCGCCGTCCACCGCGATGCTGCCGGTGTTCAGATAGAGCGGGCTGATGTTGAGCAGGCTGACCGCGCCCCCAGGAGCAACCATCAGGATGCGGGCGTAGCTGCCGTTGTAGTAATCGTCGATATAGAGATCGCCGGCGGCGTCCACGGCAAGGCGGCTGGGATGAATGGTGTAACCGGGAACGCTCACCACGCTGGCCGCGCCTGCCGCCGTCACCTCGACCACGCGCCCGTTGCCGGTGTCGGAGATATAGACGTTGCCCGCGCCATCCGCCGTCAGGTATTCGGGTTCATTGAGCGTGAGGCCGGGAGTGGCGAGAACGCTGGCCGCGCCTCCCGCCGTCACCTCGACCACGCGGTTGCCCCAGAAATCCGCCATGTAGAGATTGCCCGCGCCATCTACGGCGACATCAAAGGGCTTGAAGGAGTAGCTGCCCATGGCGACGACGCTGGCCGCGCCGGCTGGCGTCACCTTGACGGCGCGGTTGTTGCCGACATCGGCGATATACAGATTGCCCGCCCCGTCCAGCGCCACGCCCGAGGGTCCGGATAGATTCAGGCCGCCGGTGCTGAGCTGCGTCAGCGAACACGAAGAGGTGAACTTGTAAACCGCGTTGTTTCCCGAGTAAGCAATGTACATGGTTCCCGCGCCGTTGACGGCGATGCCGTCGGGGTCGCTGCCGTTGGTCAGCGTGCATCCGGTGGTTCCCGTCCCTATCACGCCCAGCGGCCCGTTTCCTATGCCGGAGAGAAAGACCGTCGCCACCAGGTTGGCATTCGGTGTGGCGTTGTCCCACAACTGGATCGCGCCCTCCCGCCATCCGGGATATAGGGGATTGAAGGTGTAGTTGACGGTGCAGGATTGGCCGCTGGTGTACGCCGTACTCACGGCGCACGAGCCGCCCGCCGCAACCTGGAAGTCCAGCCCGCTGGCGCCGGAAGTGAGCACGTTGATCGCCCCCAGCGTGACCGCCGAGGGAATCACGAAGGTCGCCGTCTGGGTTGCGCTGGAACTGCCGACGCTGGTCGCCGGCGCAACGTAGCTGCCGGGGTCCACCTGCACCGTCGTCGAGCCGCTGAGGCTGTTGGCGCTGTCGGTGGCCGTGATGCTCTGGCTGCCGCCGGTCTTGAGGATGAAGCTGTAGCTGCCCGTGCCGTTGGTGATGGTCACGTTGTTGGCCGGGAAGATGGCGTTCGGATCGGAACTCGTGAAAGCAACCAGCCCGGTGTAGCCGGTAATGGTTGCGCCGCTTGCATCTTCCGCCGTCACGGTGAAGTTGTACGTCAGGCCCGCCTCCACCGCGGCCGGCGCGCTCACCACAAGCTGTGTGGGCATATTGGCCGCCAGCAGCGCATTGCCGCTCAGCGTGATCGTCTGCGGCGAGGCGGCGGCGTTATCGGTCAGCGCCACCGAGCCGCTCTGCGGCGTGCCGTTCGTCGCGGGCGCGAATTGTATGCCCAGAATGCAGCTTCCATCGACGGCCACTGGCGTTGAAGTCGTACAGGTCGTTACGCCGCTATCCAGAGCCGCATTGCTCACCGGGGAGATCGAGGTGAAATTGAGCGGCTGATTGCCGATGTTCTCCACGCCGGCGCTTTGCGTGGCGCTCTTTGCGCCCACCTCGGTGGTGTCGAAGCTGAGCGCCGGAGCCGCGGCCATGCTCAGCTTGAAGACCGAGTCCTGGCCCCAGTTGACGGCGTAGATGTTGCCCCCTCCATCCACGGCCACGGCGAAGGTGGCATAGCTCAGACCGGTGAAGGGCACAACGCTCTGGCTGCCCCCGCCCGCCGGAATCTCGACAATCTCATCGGATTCATAGACCGCGACATACACATTCCCCGCGGCATCCACGGCCACCGAGGAGGGTTCATTCAGGCTGGAGCCGAGGAGTATCTGCGATCCGCCCCCGGCGGGAATCTCCGTAACCTGGGATCTTTCCTGCGAGGCAAGGTAGATATTGCCCGCGCTGTCCAGCGCAATGCCGCGCATGAAGGCCGAATTGTCCACGCCGGTCGCCACCGTGCTCTGCGCGCCGCTTTCGGCGGCAATCTCCACCACATTGCCGTTGGCCAGATAGACGTAGGCGTTGCCCGCGCCATCCACGGCCACCGACTCCGGATAAGAGCTGAACGTGATCGTGCCGGCCGCGCCGCCGCCCGCGGGAATCACCGTCAAATTATCGTTGCCGCTCAGCGTCAGATAGATGGCGCCCGCGCCATCCACGGCCAGGCCGACCGGCGTGCCCGCGCCTGTCCAAACCGTGCTTTTGCTGCCTCCGGGCGTGACTTTTGCGATATATGCCCCGGCATTGTCGTAGTAGCCCACATACAGATTGCCCGCCGCGTCGGTCGTGGCGGCTTCGGGAACGGCGCTGGAGTCCGTGCCGGAGAGATTGAAGGCCGTCGTCTGCACGGCAGGAGTAAAGGCCAGCACTGGTCCCTCGCCGATGCCGTTGATAAAGGCCGTGGCCAGCACTGCGCCGCTGCCATCCGCAAGCTGCACCGCGCCCATCCGCAATCCCGGCTGCGCGGGCGTAAAGCTCACATTCACCGTGCAACCGTCGCCCAGATTATAGGGCGTGCCGGTCGCGCAACTTCCGCCGGAAACCAGCGCGAAATCCCCGCTGGCGCTCCCCTGCGTCAGAACCGCAATCGTCTCCGGCGTTCCAGAGGCCTTGAAAGTCACCGTCACGGAGGCCGTCGAGCTGGTTACGCCCACGTTGGTATTGGAGAAGCCGTAAGGCGCGCTGAAGACCGTCTCGCTGGCCGTGGACGATGAGAATCCCGTGCTGGTCGCGGTATAGGTGTACTCGCCCGCCGTCGCCAACGCTACCGCCGAGAGATCGAAGCTGGCCACTCCGCTGGATGCGTTGGTTGGGCCGTAAACCTCGTCGTAGCCGGAGGGTCCGGTGACGGTCAGGGTAATCGGCGCGCTCGATCCGCTGTTCACCGTGCCGCCATTCTCCACGCTCACCGTTACGCTGCCCGCATTGCCGCCCGCGATCAGCTTCAAGGGCGGCGCCGCCGTGAAGACCAGCGGCGGAAGCGCGGTGGCGTTGCCGCTGAGAGCGATCGTCTGCGGCGTGTTGGGCGCATTGTCGCTCAGCGCCACTGAGCCGCTCAACGGCGAACCCGTCGCCGCGGGAGCAAACTCGATTCCCAGGTTGCAATCCCCGCCCACCGCCAGCGGCGAGGTGGTCGAGCAGTCGCTGCCCACCGAGACCACCGCCGAGTTGCTCACCGCCGAGATCGAAGTAAAGCTCAGCGCCTGGTTGCCGTCGTTCTCCATCGCCACGGTCTGCGAGGCGCTGACGGTGTCAACCTCGGTGGGCGAATAGTCGAGCGTCGGCGAATCGCTCCGGTCCAGCTTCAGAGCCAGACCAGAACTCCCGCCGCTTCCCGTCGCATAAAGATTGCCCGCGCCATCAATATAGACCCCATTGATCAGGCTGATTCCATCGGATCCCGGAGGAATCAGCAGCGTCCGGCCACCAGCGCTTGTGCCCGCGCTGGGCGAAACCTCCCAGACCCCGTTCGCGCTGCCGGCGTAGACGTGCCCCGCCGCGTCCGTGGCTAGCCGGTCCGGCCAGATGTAGTAGCCGAACGAGGTTTGCGTGCCGCTTCCGGCGGCTATCTTGCAGATGGTCATCGTGCCCGATTCGGCGGCGTAGAGGTTGCCGGACGCATCCACGGCCACACCGGTCAGCTCGAAGAATCCTGAGGCCGCGGTGACGGGCGTTCCTCCGCCCGCGGGAACCTTGATGATCGCGCCGCCCGAAAAATCCGCCACATACAGATTGCTGGACATATCCACGGCCACCGCGAAGGGGCGCGTCGCGCCGGTCGTAATGTTGGTTGCGCTGGCGCCGGTGGGCGGAATCATCCACAAATGGCCGCCGGTGCCGTCCGGAACATACAGATTTCCCGCTCCATCGATGGCCAAGTCATAGGCGTTTCCGCTGATGGTATAGAACGTGCTCACCGCGCCGCCGCCCGCCGCAATCTTCTGGATCACGCCGCTGCGGAAGTCCGAAAGAAAAAGATTCCCTGCCCCATCCACGGCGATCCCTTCCGGCTCGGAGAGACTGGAGCCGATCAAGGTGAGCTGTCCCGGAGAGTAATCGACCAATCCGCTGTTGCCGATCCCGCCCAGATACGTCGTCGCCAGCGTGTTCCCGGAGCCGTCCGCCAGCACCACCGCGCCCCGGCGCATCCCCGGATAGAGCGGCGCAAAGCTCACGTTGACCGTGCAGCTTTGGCTGGCGGTATACGCAGTCAAGGCGCAGCTTCCCCCTGCCGCCGCCTGAAAATCCAGCCCCGGCGCGCCCAGCGTCAGAACCTCGATCGACGCCACCGTCCCCGAACTCTGCAAGACCAGCGTCGCCGTCTGGGAAGTGCTTTGCCCCACGCTGGTTGCTGAAAAGGTGACCGGCGCACTCTGTCCGGAAGCAAGCAAGGAAAGGGCGGAGAAGGCAACCAGGAGGGACACGATTCTGAGACGCATTCAAAGACTCCTTCAAAGGCTCTTTGCAGTCGCGGATTTCCTGCGGGCGCAAGCTCTCTTCGAGCATCAGCGCCCGACAATCGGCCACATCTCAGCTATCGAACGGAACTTCCCAAACAGTACCTGTTTCCGGCGCAACAGGCCGGGCCTGTTCGCAATTGAAAAAGCCATTCCAAATGCGGAAACCCACCCTTCCGCGCACGCGCTTGTCCGGTATGAATGGCAGCGTACCACTCGATTCCGGCGTCCCAATCCGGCGTCTGCAAGGCCTCTGGAGTAAGCTGGTGGATGGAGTTTCCCAGAGGAGATTTGAATGAATTGCTTCCGCATAGCCCCCCTTCTGCTGTTGACGGCGCTCTCCGCCTTTTCCCAGGCGCCCGCGAACTCGAATTCCGCCCAGCCCACGCCGCCCGTGGCTGTGAAGAGCTTTGATCCCGCGGCCATCGACAAGAGCGCCGATCCCTGCACGGATTTCTACCAGTACGCCTGCGGCAACTGGAGAAAGAGCAATCCCGTTCCGGCCGACCAGACGCGGTGGATGCGCTCCTTTGTCATGGTGAATGAGCGCAACCGCTATCTGCTTTGGCAGGAGCTGGATGCGGCGGCGGCGCACCCCGCCAGCGCGCTGGAAAAGCAGTACGGCGACTACTTTGCCGCTTGCATGGATAAGGATTTGATCGAGAAGAAGGGCATCGAGCCGCTGCAGCCGGTCTTCCGGCAGATTGACGCCCTGAAGGACGCGCGCAAGCTGGCCACGCTGGTGGGCGAACTGGAGGCCGAGGGAAGCCCGGTTTCCATCTTCAGCTTTGGCGTGGAGCAGGACGACAAGGACTCGACCAAGCAGATCGCCGCCATCGGCCAGGGCGGCCTCTCTCTGCCCGACCGCGACTACTATCTGGTGGACAATGCGCGCTTCCAGGAGATTCGCAAGCAGTACATTGCGCACGTAATCAAGATGTTTACGCTGGCCGGCGATACGCCGGAGAAGGCGGCCAAGGAAGCGGCGGCGGTGCTGGAGATTGAAACCGCGCTGGCCAAGGCCTCCACCAGCCGCACCGACCTGCGCGATCCGGCCAACCGCTACCACATCTATTCGGTTGCTGATTTGCAGAAGCTGACCCCGGAATTCGATTACCCGCTGTATTTCAAGGACATCAAGGTGCGTTCTTTCGAGACGCTGAATGTCTCCACGCCGAATTTTTTCAAAGGCGTCGAAGAGCTGATCGGCAAGGAGCCTATCGAGGCCTGGAAGTCGTACTTCCGCTGGCACACGCTGCACGGCGTGGCCTCGAACCTGCCCAAGGCCTTCTTTGATGAGAACTTTGCCTTTTATGGCGTGATCCTGAACGGGCAGAAGGAGCCGACGCCGCGCTGGAAGCGCTGCACCGCCATGACCGACGGCGCGCTGGGCGAGGCGGTAGGCCAGGACTGGGTGAAGAAGAATTTTCCGCCCGCTGCCAAGGCCAGCATGGACCAGTTGGTGGCCGCCTTGGAGAAGAGCCTGGGCGACGACATCAAGACCCTGCCCTGGATGACCGACGCCACCAAGAAAGCGGCGGAGGAGAAGCTGGCGCTGATCCGCAACAAGATCGGCTACCCGGAGAAGTGGCGCAGCT
>CAYVGW010000076.1:0-18690 GCA_964450895.1 uncultured Occallatibacter sp.
CAACCTCGCGGTCATATTCGGCAATCAGTTCTTTTTGAAAATCCATGAGCAACCTCCAATGTTGCGAAACCAGCATACACCCGCGCCGAGGAAAAAGCGAACAAAAAGCGATAAATCTATTTTGGACCCCCTTGATCCGAAATGCAATCCAGGGTAAGATCGAATTCATCAAGAGAAAGAAAAAACATAAACCAGCGCAGAGAAATCTACGCTAGCGGAGATCCTCGTGAAAAAATCTTTGAAGTTCGCCTTGGCTGTTTGTGTACTTACCCTTTCGGCGTCCGTGTTGTATGCCGACGACATCGTTGTATCGTATGCTCCGGCCGGGGTCCAGGCCCCGAATGCGACAACCCTGTGCGGGTCGGACTCGCAGTGCTGGCTTGGCGAGCAGACCTTCGCGACAAGTTCCGTTCCTGCCGCCGGCCTCTTCCCGACATTGACCTCAGTCGGCGGCCTGACCGGAGCGATCTCCGGATCGTACTCCGGAGGGTTGGTGATGTACTCCGCCGATCAATACGGCGGCGCGGGCGGCGCGGGCTATTATCCGGAGTTGTTCGCCAGCGGCGGCAGCTACACGCTGAACCTGACCACCTCCGGCAACCTGCCGGGCGTCAACTACTTCGGGATGTGGTTCTCGGCACTGGACGCGGGCAATCAGCTCCAGTTCTACGAAAACAACACGTTGCTGATGACCTTTACGCCGGCGGAATTCCAAAGCCTGGTGGGCGCTTGCCCAAGCTCGAGCAATGCATTTTGCGGCAATCCCAACGCGAATTTCAAGGGCGATGATTCCGGCGAGCAGTTCGCATTTTTGAACTTCTTTGATCAGAACGGCTACTTCAACAAGATCGTCTTTACCGAAACCGGCGGCGGCGGCTTCGAGTCCGACAACCACACCGTCGGTTACTTGAACCCCCCGACGCCCTCCGGCACAATCATCTCTGGAGAAACACCGGAGCCCGGTTCGTTCGTGCTGCTGTTGAGCGGCATGATCGCGTTGATCGGCCTCGGTCGGCTCTCCGCGCTGCATGCTGTCCGATGATGGTAACGCCCTTCCCCTGTAGGAAAAAGGCTGGATTCTCCCTTGAGAACCCAGCCTTTTTCCTGCCTGGAACTGAATCAACCGCGATTCGCCAGAAACTTCTCCATGAAACTGGTGTCGAAGAGGCCGTCGCGAAAGTCGGGATCGAGAAAGATCTCCTGGTGCAGCGGAATCGAAGTCTCGATGCCCCGCACGATGAACTGGCTAAGGGCGCGCTCCATCTTGGCGATGGCTTCGGCGCGGTCGCGGCCATGCACGATCAGTTTGGCTATCAGCGAGTCGTAGTACGGCGGCACGATGCCCTCGGCGTACTGCGCCGTATCCACGCGCACGCCATTGCCGCCGGGGACGTTGAAGGCGATGATCCGGCCCGCGGATGGGGTGAACTTGCGCGGATGCTCGGCGTTGATGCGGCACTCGATGGCGTGGCCGCGCATCTCGATCTTGGCGGGCAGAATCTCATCCAGCCTTGCGCCGGAGGCAATGAGCAACTGCGCCTTCACAATGTCTACGCCGGTAATGGCCTCGGTGATGGGATGCTCGACCTGTACGCGGGTATTCATCTCGATAAAGTGAAGCTGGCGGTTGGCGTCCATCAAGAATTCGATCGTCCCGGCGTTCTGATAGCCGATGTCCATCAGGCAGCGACAGATGGTCTTGCCCAGCTCTTCACGCATGGCGGGCGTAACTTGAAGGCTGGGCGCTTCTTCGATGAGTTTTTGATGGCGGCGCTGGATGGAGCACTCGCGCTCGAAGAGAGTGCGCACGTTGCCGTACTCGTCGGCCAGCACCTGGAACTCGATGTGGCGGGGATTCTCGACGAACTTCTCCATGTACAGCTCGCCGTTGCCGAAGGCGTTGGCCGCCTCGGTGTAGGCGGCGTGGTAAAGATTGGGCAGATCCTCGGCCGCGCGCACGATTCTCATGCCGCGCCCGCCGCCGCCGGCCTTGGCCTTGAGGATGACCGGGAAGCCGATCTCCGCGGCGATCTGTTGCGCCTCCTCGACCGAGGCGACGACGCCGTCCGAGCCGGGAAGGATGGGCACGCCGGCCTTTTTCATCGCCATGCGCGCCTTGTCTTTTTCGCCCATCAGGCGCGTCACTTCGGGCGGCGGACCGATGAACTTGATATTCGAGGCGCGGCAGACCTCGGCGAAGTTGGCATTCTCGCTGAGCAGGCCGTAGCCGGGGTGAATCGCATCCACATCGGCGATCTCGGCCGCGCTGATCACCGCCGGGACATTGAGATAGCTTTCGGCCAGGCGCGGCGGGCCGATGCAGATGGCCTCGTCGGCAAAGCGCACATGCAGCGCGTCGCGGTCGGCCTCGCTGTAGACGGCGACGGTGCGAATCCCCAGCTCCCGGCAGGCGTTGATGACGCGCAGGGCAATTTCACCGCGATTGGCAATCAGGACTTTACGAAACATTCAATTCCTTTTGTGCGAACTCAGCGAGTTACGTCGGTAAAGTTAGCGAGCTACGACACCTTTGATTCAATCGTGCTTTGAAAGGGCACGACTTTAGTCGTGCCGTAAACGACCCCCAAAAAGAACTGGGCTTTAGCCCCTGAGGGAAACATCTGCTACAAATTCATCCCACTCGCGGACATCGGTAAATAACCCAATTTGTGGTGACCAATTCGAGCCATCTTTTGCCTTTCAGTATTCAACAGTCGGCTTGACTGGACGCGCCGTGATGTTTACGTCAAGAGAAGGAAGTATTTCTGTTTTTGGATTTGTTGGGGCATCACTCTCATCATTCAGGATTGCATACGTGTACGTCACCGTGAATGTCGTATTTACTCTGTCGTCGAAGCGCCAAGTCTTCAAATTCGTTATCGTAGGTTCCTGCAAATGAATTTCACCCGACTTCACATCTGTTCCAACTACTCGTCCATCCTTGACAGTTACAAGAACGATAACCTTTCCACTTAGATGGGCAAGACGCCAGATCGGAGGGTACATTGGGAGAGCTGCTTCCCGCAGGATCGGAATGGTTGGAGCCGTTGCGATTGAATTAGATTGTCCGAATCCTGGAACCGTCAGGAAAACCCCCAACACGAGTGAATTCCAAATCCTCATAGTTTCTCCTAATGAAACATTCCGTTTCTCAAAAGGCGATTTGGCAGCCTGTGGCGAAACTCGAATTGCTGAAAAACCTTCCCTCAGGGGCTAAAGCCCTGTTCATTTTGCAGCATTTGCGGCACGACTAAAGTCGTGCCCTTTCAAAACATCAGTTTATACTGAGGTTCCTATGTGATTCGAACAGCAAACAACGGCTGCCCGTACTCGATGGGCTGGCCGTTGGAGACGAGGCACTTGACCACTTCGCCGGCGGCGTCGGATTCGATCTCGTTCATCAGCTTCATCGCTTCGACAATGCCAATCACCTGCCCCTGGGCTACTCGGTCACCGACGGAGATGAACGGCGCTGCGCCGGGCGAAGGCGAGCTGAAGAAGGTTCCGACCATCGGCGATTTGACGGTGTGCAAGCCGGATTCCGGCTCGGCAGGCGCAGGCGCGGCGGCGGCCGGCGCCGCCGGCTGAGTAGCCGCAACAGCCGCTCGCGCCGGTGGAGCAGAGGCAAGCAGCCGCCCCAGATCGCTCAGGCTGGTGGATGTGGCCTCCGGCGCGTTGAATTTGAGGCGAATCTTCAGGTCGCCCCGGTCCAAATCGAACTCGGCAACCTGATTCTCCTTCAGGAATTCAATCAGTTGTTTCAAATCCGCAATGTCTTCTGCTTTCATTCGTTCCTCAGGGGCTAAAGACCACGCACAATTTTGTTCGGCTTGCGGCCCGACTAAAGTCGTGCCCTGTTACAAAGCACCTACTTGCCAGAATCTACAACATTCAGAATCTACTAAAGTTCGATCAGAGCCTTGGGCGACGGGGTCAGCACTTGGCCTCCGCTGCGGGTGACGGCCACCATATCCTCGATGCGAATGCCGAAGCGATCCGCCAGATACACCCCCGGCTCGATGGTGATGACCATACCGGCTTGCAGCCGGGCGGTCTCTGTTGCGCCGATGCGCGGCGATTCGTGAATCTCCAGGCCGACGCCGTGGCCGGTGGAGTGCGTAAAAGCCTCCGCCAAATCCGCCTTGCGCAGCACGCCGCGCGCCGCTTCGTCCACCTCCGCGCAGCTTGCGCCCGCGCTCACCGCGGCAACTCCAGCCTCCTGCGCCTCCAGAACCGCGTCGTAGACACCCCGCTCCGTTGCAGTGGGCGAACCCAAATGCACCGTGCGGGTCATATCGGAGCAATAACCCTTATGAATGATACCAAAATCCATGACGACAAAGCCCCGGCGCGGCAGCTTGGCGGCGGTGGCGCGGCCGTGGGGCATCGCCGAGCGCGGGCCGGCGGCGACGATGGTTTCAAAGGACATTCCCTCCGCAGACAGCAGCCGTGCCTGATGCTCCAGCTCGGCGGCCACCTCCAGCTCCCGCAGCCCCGGCTGAATAAAGCCCAGAATGTGATCGAAGAGCTTGCAGCCGATCAGCGCCGCTTCAATCATGATCGCCAGTTCGTCCTCGTCCTTGACCATGCGCAGCGGCTCAACCAGCGGAGCGGAGAGCGCGGTGAGAAAGCTGCGCCGCAGCCGCGCGGGCAGAGCAGCCTTGAAGCGGGCCAGATTGGCGACGGTGGTTTTGGCCGGATCAAAGCCGGCAAACTCGACGCCGGACTGCGCGGCCAGCCACTCGACGGCCGCCACCGACGGCGAACTGGCGACGATCTGCACCTCGGCGGCTGAAACCTCGACCGAAGCCTGCGCAACATAGCGCCCATCGGTAAACAGCCGCGCGGAGCGGCGCGTCACAGCTAGCGCGGCGCTGGAGCCTGTGAATCCAGAGAGATAGCGCAGATCAGGAAGATGCGTGACCAGCAGGCCATGAAGCCCTGCTTTGGTCAGACGGCGGCGCAAAAGGCCAATGCGGCGAAGATGGTCCACACTGCAAGAATAACAGGGATCAGGTTCAGGGGTCAGGGATCAGAGATCGGATGGCCGCACCATTGGAATTCAGAGGATGGTCGCGGAGTATTCGTGAATCTGGCGGCTCATTTCTTCAATATCTATCTCGCCATTCGCATAGCAATACAAGATTTTCTGGGTGGACTCGTCTGGTTCCAAGTCAGAGAGGCGCATCGTGCCGATAGCATTTTCAACGGCCAGACGGCGGTCGTCCAGTTCTGTCGGAATAAGGGTGATAACGGGAGCGGTTGCAGCGGCCATGTTGTCCCCCTCTTCATCCATTTTAGCAGTATTTGGGATTTCATTGTGCGCCGTCCCTATGGGACTCCGGATGCATTGCTGGTTTTGCTCACCCCACGCTGAAGCGCGGGGCTAATAACCACTGCGCCTACGGCGCGGTTCGATGAGGCTAAACCGCCAACGGCTTCTTCAGCAGAACATGATTGCCCATCTCGTCGGCCCAGACAGAGATGGTTTCCCAGCCTTCCGAGCCCATCCGGTTGAGAATCTCGATGAAATGAGAGACCGGCTCATCCTTGTGTACGAAGATCGACCTTTTCTTGAACTTGTTTTTCATCGCTGGCTCCTTTTCCGTCTCCTCTGGAGATTACTCTGCAATTTGTCTTTCGACTGAATGACTTGGTCATTCCTTCTGGACGAGTGCGGGCGGGGACGCCCACACGACAGCCGGTCTGGAGACCGGCGCTACACCCCGTGTTAGAAGGCGGGGCGGACGGGCTTCTTCTGCTCCGGATCGACGCCGGCGGCGTGCTGATCGCTTTGCTGGTCCATCCACTCGTCGAGGCGCGAGCGCTTGAAGCGCCAGCGGTTGCCCAGCTTGAAGGCGGGCACAAAGCCCTCCGAGGCGTACTTGTAGAGCGTGTCGCTGGAGATGCCCAGATAATCCGAGGCCTGGCGAATGTCCAGGACCTCGCGCACTTCGGGGACCAGCAGATTGGAACGGGCGGCGTTGCTGCGCATAATTGCCTCCTGAAGCGGTTGTTGCTTCAGACGAGATTCCGGCATTCCTGCCGGTACTCTTGTATATAGCGCGGTTTGATCGGGCATTTCAAGGGATTTCCGAGAGTTATAGGATTTTAACCCTGCCGCATTCCCGGTTTTACAGTAATTTTCCTAATTTAATCCGGCTTAAAGCGCGATTGATTGGGCTACGAATGAGCCGAACCACTAGGGGTTGCGTTGTTGCGGCAGATGGTGCGGATTCAGGCGCTTTCGTGCAGTGAGGGGGCAAAGCGCGCGCCAACGCGGAGGATGATGCCGGAGACGACCAGGGCAACGAGCGTTGCGCCCAGGGCCAGGGGCAGGCTGTGCAGCCGGTCGGAGAAGAAGCCGATGATCTGCGGCGAGAAGGTGTCTCCGAAGCAGTGAATGATGAAGAGGTTGCAGGCGATGGCGGTGGCGCGGATGGGTCCGTTGACGGCGTTGACGATGGCCGCGTTGAGCGGGCCGGTGTTGAGGAAGAGGAAGAACTCGGCAGCGAAGAGCGACGGGACGGCCCAGGCGGCGGGGCCAAAGAAGAGCATCAGGCCGCAAGGCAGCGTGAGCGCCACGCTCCAGAAGGAGAGCAGATAGAGCGCGCTGTGATTGGTGCGCAGCCAGCGCTGGGCGATCCAGCCGCCGGTGAGCGTTCCGGCAATGCCGTCGATGACCGTGGCGGCGCCGACGATCAGGCTGGCATGGGCGACCGAGAAGCCCGCGTTGCGGTGCAGGAACTCCGGCACCCAGTTGGAGATTCCGCCCATGGCGAAGGTCAGCGCGGCCAGGCCGAAGGTGGCCGTCAGGTAGGCCGGGTTGGTGAAGAGGCCCCAAAATGTGGAGCGATTGAGGGTGGGGCGAATCAGGTCGCAGGCGCCGCGCTCCGGCTCGCTGGCCCAGAGGCCGTAGAACAACGCAATCACCAGGCCGGGGAGAGCGCAGACAAAGAAGGGCGCGCGCCAGCCCCAGGCAGAGCCGATCTGGCCGCCGGCCAGGTAGCCGAGCGCCGCGCCGACGGGGATGGCCAGGTAAAAGACGCTGAGGATGCGGTTGCGCTCGCGCTCCGGGTAGAAGTCGGCCAGCACGGCGGGTGCAAAGATGCCGAAGGTGGCCTCGCCGATGCCGACGAAGGCCTGGCGGATATAGAAGGTCCAGTAGCCGTGAACCCAAACAGTGGCCAGCGTAGCCAGACTCCAGAGAACCGCGCCGCCGATAATCATCGGCTTGCGCCGGAAGCGGTCGCCCAGCCAGCCGGTCGCCGGCGCGGCAATCATATAGAAGATGAAGAGCGCCGTGGTCAGCGCGCCCATCTGCTGGTCGGTCGAGTGAAATTCGCGCTGGATCAGCGACAGCTCGCCGGGAAAGATATAGCGATCGATGTAATTGAGCAGATTCAGCGCGATGAGCAGCAGCAGCGTCCCCTGGGCGGGGGTGAGGCGGGGCGAGGTCGGGCGAAGGACTTGGGTCACAGACGGCCTTTGCGGATCAATCTCAGGATTTCACAGAAACATGACACGATTTCTCATTGCGCCGGGAAATCTCGATATTTTGCCTCAAGCAGCAAGAAATTGCAGCATGTTCTCGAATAAAAAGCATGTCCTTTCAGTGCAACCAACTCATGGAGCTTTCTCGCCTTTTCCAGGATTGTTCTTGTGTGGCTCGAAAGATATTCATGTTGCAGCAAAAGTAACTTCCGGTATTTCTCCGGTTGAGAACGAAAGTCGATCCTGCATATCTCCGAATCGACAACGGGAATCATGTTATTGAAGGAAACCATGCCCAGCTTTCTCGATTCGTCGCCCTTTGCATGAATCTTGAAAATTCTCGGATCGGATGCGCGAAATGAGTCCTGCTTTGGCTTGTATGACGTGAGGGGCGCAAAGTATTTGTGGCCGCCGGTTTCAAGCACAACTCCAACATAGGGACGAGTATTCGTCTCGCTTTTATTGTAGAAAACCTTCGGATCAAACCCGTGCAGGAACGCGATGTAGGCATCGGAAATGGTATAAAAATCCACTTTGATCCTTTACAAAAGAGGATGACCTTTCGGTCATCCTCTTCGTGCGGGTTGTTGACCCGCATTCAACTTTCTGTTCCGCGCTCAGGGTGGCGGAACACCTACTTTTTCAGGCCCGCATTAGGGCAGCGGAACACCTACTTTTTCAGGCCCGCACTCAGGGTGGCGGAACACCTACTGCTGTCAGCTTACCGCTGAATGGATGACGCGTCAAGACTGACTTCGCATTACTCCTTGGGCCGCGGCCAGCGCGCTTCGACCGTTGTACCGATGCCGCCGCGGGGACGGAAGACGCCGCGCACTTCGGCCCAGACCGGATCGGTGGCCTTGACCACGTCTTCCAGCACCTGGTTGACGATATTCTCCTGGAAGATGCCTAGGTTGCGGTAGCAGAAGAGATACTCTTTGAGCGATTTCAGCTCCAGGCAGCGCTCGCGGGGCATATAGCGGATGGTCAGGACGCCGAAGTCGGGCAGGCCGGTCTTGGGGCAGACGGAGGTCAATTCCGGGTCGTCGATCAGGATTTCGTAGCCAGGAAACTGGTTTTGCCAGGTTTCGATGGCCGGAAAGGCAAAATCGAGTCCGGCTTTGGCGTGGGTGTCGGTATAGCGCGGTTCTTGAGCCATGTTTTGATTCTACGAGCCGGAGTGTGCTCTGGCCAGTCCTCTTTATTGCCCGGATTATTTTGCTCCCTTGAGGCGGTCCGCGCGTCCTATATACTGGCAAAGGTTGCCTGAATGACACAAGAAAGAAAGACATCAGTCCGGCTTTGGTTTTGGAGGGGTTCGGCTGTCCTCCTGGTTGTCGTGTTTTTCGTGGTGCGGTCCTTTACGCGGGATCGGCTGGAGATTCATGCCAATCCGGCGGTACATCAGCCTCTGGTGAGCACCATCAGTACCAATGGCCGCGTGGAGCCGGAGGAGAATTACGAACTCCACAGCCCCATCTCGACCAGCGTCAAGGCCGTCTTTGTGCAGCCGGGCGATGTGGTTGCGGCGGGCAAGTTGCTGATGGTGCTGGACGATACTCTGGCGCGCGCTCGGATGGCCTCGGCCGAGAGCGGCCTGAAGTCCGCGCAGGCCTCGCTGGAGGCCGCAACCCACAACGGCAGCCAGCAGGAGCGGCAGATGGCGGCGGCTGATCAGACGCGTGCGCGGCTGGAATGTGAAGAAGCGCGCCGCGGCCTGGAGGCGCTGACCAAGCTCAAGGCGACGGGAAGCGCTTCGGCCAGTGAGGTGGCAGCTGCCCAGGAACGGCTGGACACGGCGGAAGCCAGCCTCCACGCCTCGAATCAAAGCGCAAGCAATCGCTATTCGCCGGCGGAGGTGGAGCGGGCGCGCGCCGCCGTGGCCGATGCAGAGGCCAGCTTTGCGGAAGCGCGGCAAGTGGTCGAGCAGACCCAGCTTCACGCTCCGGCGATGGGAACCGTCTATAGTCTGGATGCGCAGCCAACGGAGTTTGTGGAAGAGGGCAAGCTGCTGCTGCAAGTGGCCGATCTGCATCGTGAGCGGATCAGAGCCTATTTTGACGAGCCGGAGATCGGCAAGCTGAAGCTCGGGCAGAAGATCCAGATCAAATGGGACGCCAAGCCGGGCCGCATCTGGAATGGGCACATCGAGCGGACGCCCGTGACGGTTATTAACTTGGGCACCCGCAGCGTGGGCGAGGTGCTGGTCAAGATCGACGAGCTGGACGACGGCTTGCTGCCGGATACAAACGTCAACGTGACCGCGACCACCTCCAGCGAAGCCAATGCCCTGACGGTGCCGCGCGAGGCGTTACGCTCGGAGAACGGGAAGACCTATGTTTTCAAGATCGTGGGCAATGAGTTGCAGCGGGTTCCGGTGACCGTCGGGACTCTGAATCTGACCCAGGTAGCCATTCTCGACGGACTCGCCGAGGGGGATATGGTGGCCACCGGATCGGTGAGCGGGCTGCCGTTGCGCGAGGGCGTCCCGATCAAGGTTGTGCGATGAAGAGGCTGGCGGCGCACATTCTGCTGGCTGCCGCGGCGGCTACGGCCTCCGCGCAGAGCGGCGTTGGCGATCGGCTTGCCCAGGCCAATGCGGCTTTACAGGCCGGCGAGGCGGACAAGGCCATGACGCTGTTGCTTCCGCTGACCCAGAAGGGCGGCGCAGGCGAAGCATTCAATCTCAAATGCCGTGTCGAGTATTCGCTGGAGCATTGGGACAGCGCGGCAGAGGACTGCGAGCAGGCGGTCAAACTGGACGGGCAGAACTCGGGCGATCATCTGTGGCTGGCCCGTGCGCTGGGCGCCAAGGCTAGCCGCGCATCCTTTTTGAGCGCCTTCAAACTGGCCAAGCAGGTTCACGCCGAATTCGAGGAGGCCGTCCGCTTGGATCCGCACAGTGCCGAGGCGCTGGCCAATCTGGGCGAGTTTGATTACACGGCGCCGCCGGTAGTGGGTGGAGGCATCGACAAGGCAGAGGCAGTGGCCGGGCAACTGGACAAGATCGACCCCGCCCGCGCCCACCAAATGCGCGCCCGCATCGCCGAACATCAGAAGGACTACGGAACAGCCGAGCGGGAATACAAGCTGTCCATCTCCACCGCGGCGCATCCGGCCTCCCAGTGGATCATCCTGGCCCGCTTCTATCAAGAGCGCGAGCGCTGGGCGGAGATGGAAGCCGCCGTGCGCAGCGGACAGAGCGCCGCCGAGCATGACAAGCACGCCGGCGTGGCTTTCTATGACGGAGCGGATCTGCTGATTCAGACAAAACGCGACTCGGCGCGGGCCGCCAAAATGCTGGAAAAGTATCTGGCCGGCAGCGTGAAGAGCGAGATGGCTCCAGCCTTTGTGGCGCACACCTGGCTGGCGCGCCTGAAAGCGCTTGCCGGCGACAAAGCAGCGGCCAGCCGGGAAAAATCGGTGGCGCTGGCGCTGGCGCATGATTACAAGCCGGCTCTGGACTTGAATTGAAAGGTGAGCGGCAGCGTGAAGATCTCATCCGTATATCACGAATTTTGTAGCGCCGCTCTCCAGAGCGGCTGTCGTGCAGGTCTCCATACCTGCACCCTCTGCCTCTGGCGGCTTGGAAGCCGCCAGTACAGCCGGTCTGGAGACCGGCGCTACAAGTTGCAGGGCTGGACGGCCATCCTCTTGGGGGCTGTGCTGACGGCTGCGCCCACGCTGTTGCCGGCACAGGTCTCGCTTTCCACGGTGGTGGACCTGGCGCAGCGCAATTCAAGCGCCGTCAAGCTGGCCGATGCGGATCTGCAGAAGGCGAATGCCGCTCTGGCTCAGGCCCATGATGCCTATATCCCCAACTTTTCGATTGGCTCCACGATTGGCTACAGCCATGGCTTTCCGACCGGCCAGCCCTCCGTGGGCAACGCGACCATGCAATCGCTGGTCTTCAGCTATTCCCAACGCCAGTACATGAAAGCCGCGCACGCCGGGATCGATGCCGCCAGCCTGAGCCTGAAAGATGCATGCGAACAAGTAGCTCTGGACGCCTCCACCGCCTACATTGAACTGGATGCCGTAAGCAGTGAACTCGATGCAATACATCAGCAAGAGGCCTTCGCCAATCGCCTGGTGGCAATCGAAAGGGAACGCTCCGAGGCTGGCGTGGACCCCTTGAGCGATCTGTTGCAGGCGCAGTTGACCGCTGCCCAATTGAAGCTCAAGCGCCTGCATCTGGAGACCCGCGCGGGAGTTCTCGCCAAGCAGCTTGCGGCGCTCACCGGGCTGCCCACCGGCTCAATCACGCCTGATCACGCTACGATTCCGGAGATCCCCTCGATCACCGCGACGGAAGCGCCACGCACTCTGCCTGGAATCGACTCTGCCAGCGCTCTTGCCCGTTCCAAGCAATTTCAGGCCAAGGGAGACGACCTTTTGTGGCGGCGGCCGCAGATCGGCTTTGGAGCCGTCTATAACTACGACTCCAACGAGATGAATAACTACGCAAAGTTTTATGCGCAAGGCACTTTCACCCCCAACAACGTCAGCTTCGGTTTGCAGGTCAACGTTCCGTTTTTCGATTTCGCCTTGCGCGCCAAGGCGAGGCAGTCGGCCGCCGAGGCTCTGCGCGCCAAAGTCGAAGCCGAGCAGGCTCAGCGCCAGAGCGACGTGCAGATTGTGGAGTTGACCGGAAGCCTGCGCGAGTTGGATACTTTGGCGGAGATTGCCAGTCTAAAACAGCAGATCGCCAGCGAGCAGTTGCACGCCGTGCTGACGCAACTGGAACTCGGCGGCGGCGCGACCAGCGGCCCCGGCGCTCCGCCACAGCTCACCCCCAAGGCGGAGCAACTTGCCCGCATCGACGAACGGGAGAAGTTCCAGGAGTCGCTGGACGCGGGACTCGAACTCAGCAAGGCGCGACTCAACCTGTTGCGCGCCCTCGGCCACATGCAAGACTGGCTGAATGAATTGCACGGTAAGTAGATCGAAATCAGCACAATTCTCCAAAATGTTAGAATGAAAGGGATGACTATGCCCCTGAAGACACTCTTTCTGAATCCGCCCTCCTTCGAGAACTTTGACGGCGGAGCGAGTTCGCGCTGGCCGGCGACGCGCGAGATTGAATCCTACTGGTACCCCGTCTGGCTCACCTACCCCGCCGGACTGCTGGAAGGCTCCCGCGTGCTGGATGCTTCCCCGCATCACGTCTCGCCTGCGGAGACCATCGAAATCTGCAAAAGCTACGAGTTCCTCGTCCTATTCACCTCGACGATGGGCTGGGATGGCGATCAGCGGCTGGCCGAGGCAATCAAAAAGGCCAATCCCTCGATCCGCATCGCCTTTGTCGGCCCGCCGGTGACCACGGACACGGAGAAGGCGCTCAACGAGTGCGCGGCGCTGGACTTCATCTGCCGCCGCGAGTTCGATTTCTCGGTCGTCGAGTACGCCCAAGGCAAGCCGCTCGACGAAATCCTCGGCATCAGCTATAAAAAGCCTACCGGCGAGATCGTGCATAACCCCGACCGCCCGCAGGTGGAAGACCTGGACGCCATGCCCTGGGCCACCAAAATCTACAAGCGCGACCTGGACGTGACCCGCTACAACGTGCCCTTCCTGATGCATCCCTTCATCGCGCTCTACTCCTCGCGCGGCTGCCCGGCGCAGTGTACCTTCTGCCTGTGGCCGCAGACGCTCAGCGGACACCGCTGGCGCACGCGGTCTACGGATGATGTCGCCGCCGAGCTGGCCTGGGCCAAAGAGAACTTCCCCGACGTGAAGGAGTTCTTCTTCGACGACGACACCTTCAACATCCAAGGCCCCCGCACCATCGAACTCTGCGAAAAGATCAAGCCGCTGGGCATCACCTGGAGCTGCACCTCGCGCGTCACCACCGACCGCAAGACCCTGCAAGCCATGAAGGATGCCGGCTGCCGCCTGCTCATCGTCGGCTTCGAGTCCGGCGACCCGCAGATCCTCAAAAACGTCAAGAAGGGCGCCACCGTCGAGCGCGCCCGCCAGTTCGCCAAGGACTGCCACGACATCGGCCTCTGCATCCACGCCGACTTCATCCTCGGCCTGCCGGGAGAGACCAAGGAATCCATCCGCAACACCATCAACTTCGCCAAGAAGCTCGATTGCGAGACCATCCAAGTCTCCATCGCCCACGCCTTTCCGGGCACCGAGTTCTTTGACTACGCCAAACAGAACGGCTTCATCCTCAACTCGACGGCCATCATGGACGAGGGCGGCCACCAGATGGCGCACATCGAGTATCCCGGCCTGCCCGTCGATTATGTGCTGGAGATGGTCCACCGCTTCTACGACGAGTATTACTTCCGCCCCAAGGCCGCCTTCCGCGTCGTCTGGAAGGCCTTTGTCAATCGCGATCTGGGCCGGCTCTACATCGAGGCCAAGTCCTTCCTCAAACTCCGCGCGCAGCGCAACAAGATGGTGAAGGCAGCACGCACCAAACCCGCCGCGGCGGCGAGCGTATAGTTCTAGCCGCACTGTCATCCTGAGCGAGCGAAGCGAGTCGAAGGACCTGCGGTTCGTTCTTGATAATCAACAACACTGGGTGCCCCAGGTCCGGATTTTCGGACCTGGGAAACAACGAACCCCAACCTGCGAACTGTCAACTGTTCACTGTCCACTGTCCACTGTCCACTGTCTATGGCTCATGCAAGACTTTCGCCGCGGCAATACCTGATTCTGGGGCTGGTCTCCGTCTGTACGCCGCTGGGCGACTCCTGCCTCTCCCGCGGCATGTCCCATCTGCCGCCCGTCACGCTAGCTCATCCCGTCGCGCTCATCCAAGCCGTCTTCTCGCCCTGGATTCTTCTCGGCATCGCGCTGCTGATCGGCTACTTCGCCAGCTATCTGACCGCGCTCTCCTGGGCCGATCTCTCCTTCGTCATGCCCGCGGCCGGCTTCGGCAATGTCGTGCTGGCGCTGCTGGCGCGCTTCTGGCTCCATGAGCCGATCTCCCTCGAACGCTGGGCAGGAATTGTGCTGATCACCCTCGGCGTGGGCTTTGTCGCGCAGGGCCCCTCGCTGACCGAAAGGCCCGTGTCCGTCGAAGCATCCATTGAAGCACAGGAGCAGACGCAATGACGCTTCCCTTCCCTGCCCCGCAACCCGGCTTCTGGGCCGCCACATTGATGATCGCCGCCATCGTCCTCACCTCCACCGCCGGCGAAGTCCTCGCCGCCGCCGCCATGCAGTCCATCGGCGACCTGGACGAGATTCGCGCCCGCTCCGGCCTTCCCGGCGCCATCCGCGCCGTGGTCACCTGCCCGCTCCTCTTCGCGGGAATCTTTTTTCTGGCGCTGTCTTTCTTCTCGCTGCTCCTGGCCGTCAACCACATGCCGGTGAGCTTTGTCGCGCCCGCCTCGGCCTCGCTCACGCTGGTCACCAACGCCATCGCCGCCAAACTCTTCCTCAAGGAAAATGTGGATCGCCGCCGCTGGGCCTCCGCCGTGCTGATCTGCCTCGGCGTCTACTTCCTGAAGCATTGAAAAGCAGGGAATAGGGAACAGGGGTCAGGGATCAGTGGTCAGACAGCCGCCCGCACCGTAGGCGCAGAGCGACGGCGCTCTTGCTCCGCGCTCTTCTAACGCATTGGTAAAAAGAATGGAAAGACACAAACCGGGAATGCTTCCCTAGCCCCTACTCCCTATGTACTTCATCAACCCCCGCGGCCTCAAATCACGCTCGAAGCAATTGAGCGGCTCCCCCGCATCAAAGCCCAGCTCCTCCGCCGCCAGATGCCCCGACCGGGCCGCGCTCTCCATCGTCGAAGGCCAGCCGGTCTGCACCCAGTCCCCGGCCAAAAACAGTTGCGGCCAGGGCGACCCAGCCAAAGGCCGCGCCGCGTCAATCCTTGGAGGAACGCCGAAGGTGGCGCGCATCTCCTTGACCAGCGCAACTTTTTCCAGCCTGGCCTCTTTCACCCGCGGAAAGAACTCCGCCAGCTCCCGCATCGCCAGCTCGATCGCCTCTGCCCGCGGCAGCGCCGCAAAGGCCCGCGTGGCGCTGACCACCAGTTCGATGTAATGCCCGCCGCGCCCTTGCAGCTTCGACTGGTTATACATCCAATGAATCTCGCGGTCCAGCAGCACGGCATGCTCCAGCTCGGTGATTTCCCGGTCAAACCACAGATGCACGCTGCAAATCGGCCAATGCTCGTGCCGCTCAAGCTGCCGCGCCAGCTTCTCCGCGCCCTCTTCGTCGGGCAGATGCGGCAACAGCTTCTGCATCGCTTCAAAAGGCAGCGCCAGGATCACATAATCCGAAACCAGCTCGCCCGAGCGCGTGCAAACCAGCCACTTTCGCGTGGATTCATCCCAGGCCGCGCCCTCGACGGTTGTATTCAGCAGCACGCGGCCCCCGCGCTCGGCGAGGAAGGGCGTAACCGGCTCGTATAACTCGCTCAGCGGAACGGTGCTCATGCCCATGCTGCCCGCCTCGGCCGAGTTCAAGAACAGCTCGCGGATCACCTTGGCCGCGTAATGCACGGCAATCGAATCGATCTCCGCATTCAGTGCGCTGGCAATCACCAGCCGCCAAAAGCGGTTCATCGCGCCATCGGTCTGTTTGTGCCGCCGCAGCCAATCGCCCAGCGACTCGCGGGAATGCTCCAGCGCCCCCGGCCTCATCATCGCCCGCATGGCGCGGCCCAGCGCCAGCTTGTCGGCCAGCGTGAATGCCTGGGCGTTGAGAAAGCTGGGCGCTCCATGCAGCGGCGCCGGCAGCCGCAGCGCTCCCAGCTCAAACGGCCCCAGACGCGACCTTCGCCCGCCCGGCTCGATCATGGTCATCGCGCTCGTCCAATGAATGCGCTCCGCCACGCCGATGCGCCGATAGAAGCCCTGCAAATTCGTGCAGCAGCCGAAGAGCACATGCTGGCAGTTGTCGATGACCTCGCCGGCGCCGGGATGAAGATACGAGCTGGCCCGCCCACCCAGGTAGCCCCGCCGCTCGGCCAGTTGAACGCGAAAGCCTGCCTCGGCCAAAGCACAGGCCGCGCTCATTCCCGCCACCCCCCCGCCAATCACCGTAACGGTCTTCGGCGCATCCTGCTGCAAACTAGCCAAAAAACTTCCCCCTCCTTGATTCTTGCAGAAATTCCTGGAGGACGGCCAGTAAAGCCACAGGAATTCAAGCAGCCTATCTTGAAACCGCCCATCCAGCGCGGCGTTCTATACTGGTAGAGTCCATGAGCGAAAAGATTATTACCATCCTGGTCGAATTTGTCATCCACGTGATTAACCTGGGCGGATACGCCGGCATTGTGGCGCTGATGGGGATTGAGTCGGCCTGTATCCCGCTGCCCTCCGAAATCATTCTTCCCTTTGCCGGCTCGCTGATTTACGTTGGCCGCTTCGGCGGCGGCAATTCATGGATGGGGCTGGCGCTGGTGGCCACGGCCGGCGCCATCGGCTGCAACCTCGGCTCGGTGGTCGCCTACTGGATCGGCGCCAAAGGCGGACGTCCGCTGGTCGAGCGCTACGGGCGCTGGGTGCTGATGAGCCACCACGATCTGGACCGTATGACGGAGTTTTTCAACCGCTACGGCTCCATTACCGTTTTGCTGGCGCGTCTATTGCCGGTGGTGCGCACCTTCATCGCCTTTCCGGCGGGGATTGCCAAAATGCCCCAGCTTCGCTTCCACATTTATACATTCGCTGGCTCCTGGCCGTGGTGCTACGCGCTGGCATACGCCGGCATGAAGCTGGGCGAGCATTGGCACACCGACCCCAAGTTCCATGAGTATTTCCACCGCTTCCATCTCGCCGTCGAGCTGGCTCTGGTGGCCGCGATTCTCTGGTTTGTCTGGTCGCACCTCCAGCGCGGCAGGCGCGTTGAGGCCGCTTAGCAGCCTGTGGTCAAAGTCAGGTTTTGAAAGGGCGCGACTTCAGAGGTTGCGGAAAAACTCGATCTCGAAATGTTTTGTAACCAGGGCACGGCTTCAGTCGTGCCGCAACATGCTGATAAAAAAGAATGGGCTTTAGCCCCTGAGGGAAGGTTTTCGGGATTTTCGACTTTCACCACAGGCCGCTTAGCAGCAAATGGGACAGTTGTAAGACAAATGTAAGACGAGGGCACCCCCCAAGGCGTAAACTGGTTCGGTTGCCTCAAGAAGGCTTTGCACGGCCCGGATTTCCGGAGCAAACACATTGAAGTTAGGAGAAATGATGGGAATTGAAGAGCAAGGCGGCCAAAATTCAGCCGGAACCTCGGCCATTGCGCCCGCCACGGGCAAACTGGGAGTCATGGTGGTCGGCCTGGGCGCCGTAGCCACAACGATGATCGCTGGCGTCGAGGCCATCCGCAAGGGACTGGCCAAGCCAATCGGCTCGCTGACACAGATGGGCACCATCCGCCTCGGCAAGCGCACCGACAACACCTCGCCGCGCATCAAGGATTTTGTGCCTTTGGCCGATCTGAACGACGTGGTCTTTACCGGCTGGGACATCTTCGACGACAACGTCTACGAGGCCGCTGCCCACGCCAAGGTGCTGGATGAAAAGACCCTCCTGCAACTCAAGCCTTACCTGGAGTCCATCAAGCCGCTGCCCGCCGTCTTCGACCAGTTCTACGTCAAGCGCCTGCACGGCACCCACGTCAAGACCGGCAAGAACAAGCGCGACCTCGCCGAGCAGGTCCGCGCCGACATCCAGGCCTTCAAGAAGACCGTAGACCGCGTGGTCATGATCTGGGCCGCCTCCACCGAAATCTTCCTCGAACCCACCGCCGTCCATGAGTCCATCGAGGCCTTCGAAGCCGGTCTGGAAGCCAACGACCCGGCCATCGCCCCCTCGCAGATCTACGCCTACGCCGCCCTTACCGAGGGCGTGCCCTTCGCCAACGGCGCGCCGGGGCTGACAGTGGACATGCCGGTCATGGTGGCGCTCTCCAAGAAGCACGCCGCCCCCATCTGCGGCAAGGACTTCAAGACCGGCCAGACCTTCCTGAAGACCTTTCTGGCCCCCGCTCTGAAGGCCCGCATGTTGGGCGTCCGCGGCTGGTTCTCCGACAACATCCTCGGCAACCGCGACGGCGAGGTCCTCGATGATCCGCAATCCTTTATGAGCAAGGAAGTCTCCAAGCTCGGTTCGCTGGAATACATCTTCCAGCCCGAACTCTACCCCGACCTCTACAAGGATCTCTACCACAAGATCCGCATCAACTACTATCCGCCCCGCGGCGACGACAAGGAAGCCTGGGACAACATCG
>CAYVGW010000077.1:0-17770 GCA_964450895.1 uncultured Occallatibacter sp.
GCGTTCATTGCAGATGTAACTTGCAGCGCAAGTCAAGTTGCTCAGGATGACAGATGGTTGGAATTCAAGCAGAAAGAATCCGAGCGATCAACGCTTGCAACTTATCCCTGTTCACTGACCGCTGACCACTGATTACTGACTACAGATTACTGACGACTGTTCACTGTCTACTGTCCACTGTTCACTGCTGTAACATCAAGATATGATCGCTGGCGTCTCGTGGGTCTGGTGGCTGGGATTTCATCTGGTGGTGGCGGGGTTGCTGCTGGCGGATGCGCTGCTGCTTGGCCAGCGGAAGGATGCGCGGCGCGCGCAGGCGGAAGCATGGCTGTGGACGGCGCTGCTGGTCGCCGCCGCAACCGGCTTTGCCGCGTGGATCGATCTCGTCCAAGGCCATCAGACGGCGCTGGAGTTCGTCGCCGGCTACACGATTGAAACCTCGTTGAGCGTGGACAATCTCTTTGTCTTTCTGGTCATCTTCCAGGGCTTTCAGATTACGCCGCGGCGGCAGCACACGGCGCTGCTGTGGGGCGTGGGCGGGGCGGTGGTGCTGCGTGCGCTGTTTATCGCCGCGGGGATTACGCTGCTCGAACGCTTTGCGTGGATCAACTGGGTCTTCGGGCTGATTCTGCTCTATGCGGCGTGGCGGCTGGTGCGGGGCGGTTCGGCGCACTCGGCGATTCCCGGCTGGATTCGCCGCTTGCAACCCGCGCGGGTTTCGCTGCTGGTGGTGATTCTGGCGATTGAATTCACGGACGTTCTCTTTGCCGTTGATTCGATCCCCGCCGTGCTGGCCGTCAGCCACAACTTTTTTGTGGTTTATACCTCGAATATCGCGGCGATTCTGGGTCTGCGCTCGCTGTACTTTGCGCTCTCCTCGCTGCTGGACCGCTTCCGCAGGCTGCACTACGGGCTGGGCGCTCTGCTGGCCTTTGTGGCGCTGAAGATGCTGGCCGCGCGCTGGATCGAGGTGCCGATCGCGCTTTCGCTGGCGGTGATGGGCGCGATTCTTGCGGCGGGCGCGGCAGTCTCCTGGCTGACCGGGCGGCACGCCGTTCCGGAATAGGACACGCGATCCGAATCGGCCTTTCCCTCCAGATGCGCATGATTTGCGCCCGCTCTTTCGCATTCCTTCATGCTACAACTCAGTTGTGACGATGGCCTGAAGCCCGCGCGGATTGCGTGGAGAGCGGGGTTGGGCCGCCGCAACGCGACTGGAAAAAGGAGTACACGATGGTGCCATCGAAGACCGATCTCAAGTGGATGAAATTTCTCGATAACCTGGGAAAGCTGCCCGTGGCGGACCTTTCCGTAAAAATGATGATGAATCGCGTGAAGACGAAGATCATGTTCGACGGCTCGGAGGCCGTGAAGAAGCAGATGATCAGCGACGCCCACGATTTCTTCACGAAAAACGAAGCAACCCTGAAAGATGACATCAAACTGATCTTTGGCTGAGGAGAGCGAACTGTGATGAAATCCGTGATGACAGTGCAGGAGGCTTCGGAGCTGATCCGGAGCGGGAAGAAGATACTGGTAGCCGGGGATGAAAGCCTGCTGGCGGCTCTGCCGCGCGGTGAGTGGATCGGCGGAACGATTCCCTATTTCATGAGCGAGGACGGCGGCCTCTTCAGCCGGGAGCAGGTGCAGGTGACGGTGCTGCCCGACTTTGTTTGCGACGCCACGCTGAAGCTCTACGATCCCGATGAGATGGAGCGTATTCCGGCGGACTACAAGCCGAATGGCTTTGCGTATGTGGTGATTCCGGCCTTCAGCGAGGCGCATCAGAAGTTTGCCCAGGAGTGCTCCAACTGGCCAAGTGTCTTTGACCGTCCGCTGGCTGGCTGGATTGCCGGCATTGACTTGAAAGATCTAGGCAAGGCCACGCCCAAGGTCTTCAACGGCCAGACGGGCGAGGTGTCGGCGACCAAAGCCGCGGTGATGCACGTGGACCTTCCGCCGGACAAGTTCGCCAAGGCGAATATCATCAATCTCTTTCATCAGGGCAGCGGCGACACGATCACCTTCCCGGAGGCGGGCTTTGCGGCCACGGACTGCCAGATCAACGGCAAGAAGCAGAACTTCGCGGAGTATGTCACGGCGCGCAAGATCGACATTCAACTTCCGCTGGTGGCCAATTACATGGGCGCGATGGTGAATGTGAGCTTCCAGGCGGTGGACGCGAAGGCGGGCAAGGTGGCCTTCTACGCGCCGGTCTTTCCGGGCGTGGAGTACAAGATCGCCGATCCGGTGGGCGACTATGAGGCGGAGTTCCGCAAGGAGCTGGACGCGAAGAATGTCAGCCCGTTCTTCACCTGCAACTGCATTCTGAACTACCTGTACGCCAAGCTGGAGGGCAAGAAGACAGGGCACATCGTAGGGCCGATCACCTTTGGCGAGATCGCCTATATGCTGCTGAATCAGACGCTGGTGTATTTGACGTTTGAGGACAAGTAGCTCTCTGCCGCTTGATTTTGTAAGTTAGTGTCCCAGGTTCTGAAATCGGAATCTGGGACACTATGGCTGAAAAACTGGCGCGGAGGGGAGGAATCAAACCTCCCTGCGTTGACTCGTGGCAGCGGTCATCATATGCTTAGGCGCTGTAACTCGCATGGGGGAGCATACCACCAGGTCTCCGCAGCAACGCTGCCCCACCACAAACGGCAAATCTACTGCATGTGCTCAGTTTCATCATAAGCGCTCCTATCGTTGCGAATGCAATTGCGAAGACACTGATGGTTCCCCCAAGCGAAACAGCCACCGAAGCCACGACGGTCGCCTTGATACCCACGCCCGTAAAAGCCCATTAACTCTCAACGTATTGAAATACACGGCCACTTGTCAATGTCATTTTGTGCAAACAAATATCTCCAATCGTGCGTTTGGAAAAATCATTGCGGAAGCGCGCGACGCGGCTCATGGCCTACGCCTCAATCAAGCAGCTTTGCTGAAGAGTTGAATTTCCGGGAGCTTCTTTCGCTTCGCCTGAGCAAAATCGTAGTCGGTTTGCATCTCAAACCAGAAACTCGAATGAGTGCCCAGCGCGGAAGAAAGCCGCAAGGACATTTCCGCCGAGATGCCTCCGCGGCAGTTGAGGATCTTGGAGAGCGTCACGCGCGAGACGCCGATGTGCTTGGCGAAGTGCGTGATATTCGTGTCTTCCAAGTAGCCGCGAAGAATACGGCCTGGATGCGCCGGATTGAACATTTCAGTGGGCATTGATCCTCCTAGTGGTAATCCCGGTAGTCGACGAGGATTGCATCCTCGCCGTCGAAAGTGAAGGTCAAGCGCCAGTTGGCATTGACCCATATGGACCAATGTTTCTCTTTGCCTTCGAGTATGTGCAACCGCCACGATACGTGCTTCGCTAGATCTTCTGCGCTGTTGGCTCGGTTAAGAGCGGTTAGCTGCTCCTCCAGCTTTGTGGCATGATGAGGTTGAATTCCGGCTTTGCTGCCAGTTTTGAAAAACTTCTCCAACCCGGCGTGTCGGAATGACTTGATCATAGATAAACCATAGCGCTACAGTTTTCGGTTGTCAACATATTTGCAGAGCAGAGGGCTTTTTGTTTCCTTATCCCAAACCTCTCGTCTTTAGTCCTACCACTTCTCGAAGACAACCTGCCCATTGCGACCGAAGACCGAATGCTTCTGGAAGTTGGCGTCGTCGCGGTGGGGATAGTCATTGCGGAAGTGCGCGCCGCGGCTCTCTGTGCGCGCCAGGGCAGAAGCCAGGATGACTTGGGCCACGCGACTCATGGCCTGCGCCTCACTTAGGCGGCGGCTTCCTTTCCCTGTCGCAGCCAACTCCGCCAATTCGGCGGCGCAGGACTCTTGCGCGGCAAAACCCTGCCGCAGCGTAGCCTCCTCGCGCAGCAATCCCGCGTAGGCCCACATGGCGGCTTGCAGCTTTTGGATAATCTCTTCCAGCTTCTTCGTTTCTGTGGCAGTGAGAGGCGCTGTCTGTTCACAGTTCGCCTCGATACTCCGCCCGTGCGGCAAGCACTCGGCGAGCATCACTTGCGCAGCCCGCGCGCCAAAGACCAGCCCTTCCAGCAGCGAGTTGGAGGCCAGGCGGTTGGCGCCGTGGACGCCGGTGCAGGCGGCTTCTCCGGCGGCGTAGAGGCCGGGCAGAGTGGTGCGGCCAAAGAGGTCAGAGCGGATGCCGCCCATCAGATAATGCGCGGCAGGGCGGACGGGGATGAGGTTGCGGGCGAGGTCCAGCCCGTGCTTTGCCAGAAAGGCGCTGATGCCGGGAAAGCGCTGGTGCAGGTCGATGCCTTGGACGTGGCGCATGTCCAGGTGGACGAGGCGCGTTTCGGCGGGCGTGGCGCCCAGGCCTTCGCGGGCGATGGCGCGGGCGACGACGTCGCGGGGGGCCAGTTCGAGCAGCGGGTGGTAGCGCTCCATAAAGCGCTCGCCGCGGTCGTTCCGCAGGATTGCGCCTTCGCCGCGCAGCGCCTCGGAGAGCAGGAAGCGGGGCGCGCCGGGCAGCGAGAGCGCCGTGGGATGGAACTGGTAGAACTCCATGTCGGCGAGCTGCGCGCCAGCTTGAGCCGCCAGAGCGAGGCCGTCGCCGGTGGCTACGGCGGGGTTGGTGGTGTCGCTATAAACCTGACCTGCGCCGCCTGCGGCCACCAGCACGGCGCGCGCGCTGATCCGCTGCTGAAGCCGCGGACGGCGGTCGCAGCCCAGCAGATCCGCGCCGACGACGCGGCCATCGGCAACCAGGAGGCCGGTCACCGTGGTCCATTCGGCAAACTGAATGCGCTCATGAACGCGGGCGAAGGCGGCCAGGGAGCGGCTGATCTCCGCGCCGGTGGCGTCGCCGTTGGCGTGCAGGATGCGCGGCAGTGAGTGCGCGCCTTCGCGGGTGCGGAGCAGTTCGCCAGCCTCGGAGTCGAAGGCCGCGCCCCACTCGATCAGTTCGGCCACGCGCACCGGCCCTTCATTCACCAGCGCCTCGGCGGCGGGGCGGTAGACCAGCCCGTCCCCCGCGTTGACGGTGTCTTCCAGGTGCAGCGCAACATCTGCGTCGCCTTCCATGGCCACGGCGATGCCGCCCTGCGCGTAGTGCGTGTTGGATTCGGCGACGGATTCCTTGGTGACGACCAGAACCTCGCCAAGGCGCGCCAGCTCGACGGCCGCGCGCAACCCAGCCACGCCTGCGCCGATCACCAGAAAATCCACTTGTGACAATGCTGCCATAAGAATTTAGGCTAACACCAACGGGCAGTGGTCAGTGATCAGTGGTCAGTGTTCAGAATTGGGACATATTGACATGAGAGCGTGTAAGCTGACTAGCAGAGATTTTTCTGAGGCTCGACTCGCATGGAAATCTACAAGCAACTTCCGCCAGAAGCCTTTCAGATTCTTCTGGTTCTCTTTCTGTCGTTTTTGATCGGCCTGGAGCGCGAGGAGCGCAAAACGACCCAAGGCGCATATTCCTTTGGCGGCGTGCGCACCTTTCCGCTGATTGGCCTGATCGGCTACTCTATCGCCCTGCTGGCGGGCGCGCAACTGCTGCCGGTGGCCGTGGGCTTTCTGGTCGTGGCCGGCTTCCTGCTGCTCTCCTACTGGCACAAGATCTCTGCTGCCGAAACCGCCGGAGTCACTTCGGAGATGTCCGGCTTGGCGACGTTTCTGGTGGGCGCGCTGGTCTGCTACGGGCATCTGTGGATCGCCATGACGCTGGGCGTGGCCAGTTTGCTGCTTCTGGACCTGAAAGCCGCGCTGGAAAAGCTGGCGGCGCGCATTGCGCCGAATGAGATTCTCACCTTCGCCAAGTTTCTCTTTCTCAGCGGCGTGGTTCTGCCCATCCTGCCCAACCAGGAGTTCGGGCCTTTTCACATCAATCCCTTCAAAACCTGGCTGGTGGTGGTGGCCATCAGCACGATTTCCTATGCCAGCTATGTCTTGCAGAAGATAACCAAGGGCCAGGGCGGCGTGGTGCTGGCGGCGCTGCTGGGCGGCGCTTACTCTTCGACGGTGACCACGGTGGTGATGGCGCGCAGGGCCAAGAGCGAACTGCGCCCGCATCTCTTTGCCGGCGGCATCTTGATCGCCTGCGGGATGATGTATCTGCGCCTGGTGATTCTGCTGGCGCTTTTCAACCGGCAACTGATGCTGCTGTTGTATATACCCTATCTGGCGCTGGCCGTGGCGGCGGTCGGCGTGGGCTGGCTATGGACTCGCATCAAGGACACGAATACGCAAGATGTGCAGCGCGAGGCTGAGCCTAAAAACCCGCTGGACCTGATGACGGCGCTCTTTTTTGCCGGACTCTTTCTGGTGATGCTGGTGGCTACGCAGTTGGCGGTGACGTATTTGGGCCGCGCGGGCGTGAATACTCTCGCCGCAATCATGGGTATCAGCGATGTGGACCCGTTCATCATGGGATTGACGCAAGCCGCCGGCACGCTGACGCCCTTCAAGGAGGCCGCCGCGGCGGTGGCCATTGCCGCATCCAGCAACAACATCGCCAAGGGCTGCTACGCCTTCAGCCTGGCCGACCGCAAGACCGGCGTGCAGGCTTTGGTGATGCTGGTGACACTGGCGTTGCTGGGGCTTCTGCCGCTCTTTTGGCTGGGATAATCAACCCGAATTGTGGCGCCGGTCTCCAGACCGGCTGTAGCGCGGGCGTCCTCGTCCGCGCTGATTTCTCCCGGCCATCGCGTCAATCCCACGCTCCGCTGCCGTCTGCATTTACGATAATACTGTGCAGACGATACGAGTGGAGACACCTTCAGCGAAGTATGAGGTAATGGCGGGCAGCGGGCTGGTGGAGACGCTGGCCGGGCGCATCGAGCGGGTCGTGGGAAAGCTGCCGCGACGGGTTTTTGTGCTGACCTCCGCGCCGATCTGGGGCTTGTGGGGCCAAGCGTTCCTCAGTTCCTTTACCGAGCCGCCGATTGTGATGTTTCTGGAACCCGGCGAGAAGCACAAGACGCTCAAGAGCGTGGAGAGCTTGCTGCGGCAGATGGCGCAAGCGGGCGGGGATCGCGGCTCGCTGCTGATTGCCTTCGGCGGCGGAATTGTGGGCGACGTGGGCGGCTTTACCGCCTCAATCTTCATGCGCGGCATCCCCTGCATTCAGGTGCCGACGACGTTGCTGGCGCAGGTGGACTCGTCCGTCGGCGGCAAAACCGGCGTGAACCTGCCTGAGGGCAAGAACCTGGTGGGCAGCTTCTGGCATCCACGGGCCGTCTTTGCGGAAATCAGCGTGCTGAGTACGCTACCCGACCGCGAGCTGCGCGCCGGGCTGATGGAGAGCGTGAAGGCTGGGATCATCCGCGACCGCGCGCTCACACGCTTCATGGAAGAGCACGCCGACGAGGTGCTGGCGCGCGATTCCAAAGCCTTGGAAAAGGTGATTGCCGCGTCGATCCGCATGAAGGCCGGTGTGGTCAATCTGGACGAGCACGAGAGCGGCCTGCGCATGATCCTGAACTTCGGTCACACGGTGGGCCACGCGCTGGAGCAGGCCACGCACTACAAGCTGCTGCTGCACGGCGAGGCAGTGGGCTGGGGAATGATTGCCGCGCTGCACCTGGCGCGGGAGCGGGGGACGATTTCCGCCAAGCAGTTCGACCGGCTGGAGAATTTGGTGTACTTGTATGGCCCGCTGCCGGAGTTGAAGCTGCGCACGGCTAGAGTGGTGGCGGCTAGCGGCGGGGACAAGAAGAACGTCGGCGGGGTGAGGCGCTTTGTGCTGCCGTTGGGTATCGGCGACGCTGGAGTGGTGGAGGATGTTTCGCCCACAGAATTGGAAGCCGCCGTGAAGTATATGCTGGGGCGTGCTGCGGAGCGGAAATAGCCAGATTCGTCCAATTATGGCTGAAACAAATCTGGGTGCCCCACCCTCGCCGCGTTCTTGTTTTTGCGGCTAGGATGGGAGTACACTCCACTTGTCATGCCATCCCAACTCAAACGCTTTCAACAGACAAAGGATATTCACTTCCTCACCTTCAGTTGTCACGACAGGCTGCCGTACCTTGCTGCACCGACGGCCCGCGAGTTGTTTGAGCATACGCTGGAGCAGATGCGCAGACGGTATGTATTTCATGTTTTCGGCTATGTAATTATGCCAGAACACGTGCATATGTTGGTTTCGGAACCGGGAAGAGGACTATTGGACAACGCCATCCAAGCCTTGAAAACTTCTGTCTCCAAGCAATCCGATCAGCGCCCGTTCTGGCTGGCGCGTTACTATGATTTCAATATTCACGCGGAAGAGAAACGCATCGAAAAGCTTAAATACATACATCGTAATCCTGTCACACGAGGCTTGGTGACGTGTCCGGAAGAGTGGAAATGGTCCAGTTTCAGGCATTACCTGACAGGTGAAGTAGGTACTATTGAGATTGAATCGTTTTGGACAGCAGGAAAACGGGCAGGACTGATGATGCCCAGAAAAGATGGATTCCTCGTCGATGTGAACCCACCCTAGCCGCAAAAACAAAGACGCGCCTAGGGTGAGGCACCCAGCGTTGGTGGTACAAAGAGGTATATTCAAGTCAGGCTAGGAATGCTCGGATGTGAGGACTGTATGCAGTGGAAGGATATCGTAACTGGAGTTGGATTGGTACTCGTGATAGCTGGTTGGCTTTTTTCCAGATGGAAGGACAGAAATCACGAAATATTCAAGGAACGGCTCAAGAGAAGACTTGATATGTGTGACAGCGTAGTTGTTTTGTATAACGCATTCCGCACCCCAGATACGAATGGATGCGTTACCATGAGCAGCCCTGAGATGATTGAAAAGCTGCGTTCAGCCAAAACAAAAATCCAGCTATACGAATACAGCGACGAGATTAGGGAATATGAGTCGTTTCTCTCGTCCATAGACAAAAATAATTCTGAGAATATAAACAAATCGGTAAAATATCTGATTGAAATGATCACAACAAAAGTCAGGAAAGAGCTGGGGTACTAAAGCATTTATTTCAATCCTGTAACGCAGGTACCGTGGCATCCCACCCTAGCCGCAAAAACAAAGACGCGGCGAGGGTGGGGCACCCAGATTAATGAGATGGACTGAGTTAAAACGAAAGGCTCGAACGTATCATGACAACAACCGGCGCCAAACCGGACGGCACAAACGACGAAGCCAGCGCGGCCGCGGCGGTGCGGGAGATGTTCGACGCGATTGCGCCGCGCTATGATCTGCTGAACCACGTGCTTTCAGCCAATGTGGACCGGATCTGGTGGTGGAGGGCGGCGCGGCGCTTTCGCGCGGTGCTCGCTGACCCCGATGCGGCGGTGCTGGACATCTGTTGCGGGACCGGCGACATGACGATGGCGCTCTTGAAGCGGCGTCCGCGAGGGGCGCGGCCAATGGTGGCGGCGGATTTTTCTCTCCAGATGCTGAGCCGGGGAGCGAAGAAGTTCGGCGGGCCGGGAGTGGGCGCGCGTGCGGAGGGCCAGCCGTACGCCGTGCCGCTGGAGGCCGACGCGCTGCATCTGCCGCTGGAGTCGGGGTCGCTGGACTTGATTGTCTCGGCCTTTGGATTCAGGAATTTGGCGAACTATGAGGCTGGGCTGCGAGAGTTTCATCGTGTGCTGAAACCCGGCGGGCAGTTGGGGATTCTGGACTTCAGCGAGCCGGGCGGGTTGATCGGCAAGGCTTATGCGATTTACTTCCGGCGGGTTTTGCCGGCGATTGGGCGGGCGATCTGCGGCCAGAAGGGCGCGTACAGCTATCTGCCGGCTTCGGTGGGCAACTTCCCTGCCCCGCCGGAGATGCTGGGGCTGATGCGGACGACGGAGTACGAAGAGTGCGCCTGGCAGCCGTACACTTTTGGGATTGCCGGACTGTACACGGCACGGCGTTCGCGATAGCCTAGATACTCCATGAGTATTGAATCCTCCAAGATCGCCGGGTTTTCCGCCGAGAAGCGGCGGGTGGCGCTGCACTCGATGCTGGCGGCGGCGGCGATGACGCTGCTGAAGCTGGGTGCGGGACTGCTGTCCGGCTCGCTGGGCGTGCTGTCGGACGCGGCGCACTCCGGGCTGGACATGGTTGGCTCGATGCTCACCTTTTTTTCCGTGCAGGTGAGCGACCGTCCGGCCGACGAGGATCACACTTACGGCCACGGCAAGTTCGAGAATTTTTCCTCCTTCGGCGAAGTGCTGCTGATGGCCGCCTCCAGCTTCTGGATCATCTGGGAGGCGATTCAGCGCATTCTGCATCCCAAGCATGAGCTGCAAAACCTGGCCTGGCCGGTGGCCGTGGTGCTGGCCTCGATTGCGGTGGATTTCTGGCGCTCGCGGCGGCTGCGGGCGGTGGCCGACGAGACCGGCTCGACGGCGCTGGCTACGGACGCCTTTCACTTTGCCTCGGACATCTGGTCGTCGCTGGCGGTGCTGGCAGGGCTGGGAGCGAGTTGGGTGGGCGCGCGCTACGGGGTTGCGGCGCTGCGTTTTGCCGATCCGCTGGCGGCGGTGGTGGTCTCGCTGCTGATTCTGCGGCTGACGGTGCGGCTGGGTCATGAGGCGGTGAGCGTGCTGCTGGATGAGATTCCGGCCGAGACGCGGCAGCGGCTGGTGGACGACGTGGCGCAGGTACCGGGGGTGCTGGGCGTGGAGAAGGCGCGGGTGCGGCGGGCCGGGGCCAACTATTTTGCCGACCTGACGCTGGCTCTTCCCCGGCGCTACACCTTCGAGCACACCGGGGAGCTGGTGCGCGAGGCCACCGAGGCGGTGCAGCGCACACTGCCGGAGGCCGACGTGGTGATTCATACCGTGCCCCGTCAGGCGCGGGCGGAGAGCATCTTCGACCGGGTGCGGGCGGTGGCGGCGCGGCACAACGTGAGCGTGCATGAGCTGAGCGTGCAGTCGCACCAGGGACGGTTGCGCGTGGAGCAGCATCTTGAACTGGACGAGTCGCTGCCGCTGCTCCAGGCGCATGACTTTGTCTGCGTGCTGGAGGCGGAGATTCTGCGCGAGGTGCCGGAGATTGATGGGGTTCTGACGCACATCGAGAGCGAACCGGCGACCATCGAGCAGCCGGCGGAGATGGTGGTGGAGAATCGCCGCCTTGAAGAGGGGATGCAGCGGGCGGCGGAAGGACTGCCGGAGATCGTGGATGTGCATGAGATCATCGTGGGCCGCACTGGGGAGCACGTTCATCTGAGCTGCCACTGCACGCTGCCCGACGAGCTATCAATGCAACGCGTGCATGAGGTGATCACCGCGCTGGAGTACCGCTTCAAGAAGGAGTGCCCGGAGGTCTACCGGGTGACGATTCATCCCGAGCCGGTGACGGACAATCTGCGGTAACTTTTCCAGAAAAATCATCGCAAAATGCGGTGCGGGAGCTATTGCGCCGCCGCTTTTCTGCCGAAAAACAGAGAGACGCGGTGCGGAATGCGGCGTGGACCGGGAGGTCCACGCTACAGCCGGCCTGGAGGCCGGCGCTACATTGCCCGCTCGAGGAGGGCGTTATCGGCGCGCGAATGAGACTGGGGGATCTGCTGGTGGGGGCGGGTCTGCTGCGGACTGCGGATGTGTCCGCAGCGCTGGAGCGGCAGACGCACACCGGGACGCGTCTGGGCGACAATCTGGTGGCGCTTGGACTGATCGAACAGCAGACGCTGAATGCCTTTTTGAAGAAGATTCCCGGCGAGCCGGTCGACATGGAGGCGACCCGCATCGACCCGCTGGAACTGCTGGGCCTGCTGTTGAAGGTCATCTATACGAACCACCTGGAGACGGCGCGCCAGTACGTCGAGGCGATCAAGCTGCCTTACCATATTGTGGCCGAACTGGTGCAGATGGCCGTGGACCGGTCTTTGCTGCGCACCCTGGGAACGCGGTTGGCGGAAAGCCCGCTGGACATGGGCTACACCTTCACCGAAGAGGGCAAGCGGTGGACAATCGATGCTCTGGAGCGGATGCAGTACGCGGGACCCGCGCCGGTCCCGCTGGAAGATTTCACTTACCAGGTCAACCTGCAGAAGCTGACCAACGAACTGGTCACCTTCGAGCGCATTCGCAAGGCGCTGGGTGAACTGACCTTCGAGGACGGCATCATCGAACAGAGCGGCCCGGCGCTGAACTCCGGCCGCGCGATGCTGCTCTATGGCCCTCCGGGCAACGGCAAGACCTCAGTGGCATTTTGCCTCAGCCAGGTCTTCACGGACGTGATCTATATCCCCTATGCGGTCAGCGTGGAGGGTCAGATCATCCGCTTCTTCGATCCCAGCATTCACTCCGTGGTAGGCCAATCGGAACTGGGGGAAGAGAGCCTCTCGTTTATCCGGGCGGAGGAGTACGACGCGCGCTGGGTGGCCTGCCGCAGGCCCTTTGTGGTGACCGGCGGCGAGTTGACGCTGGAGATGCTGGACCTGCGCTATGACCAGACGGGCCACTACTACGAAGCACCCCTGCACCTGAAGGCGCTGGGCGGCTGCTTTGTCATCGACGATTTTGGACGGCAACTGGTAAGCCCCACCGCCCTGCTCAACCGCTGGATTGTGCCGCTGGAGAGCCGGATCGACTATCTGAAGCTGCACACCGGCAAGAGCTTCAGCATTCCCTTCGAGGAGCTGGTGATCTTTTCCACCAATCTGGAGCCGGAGGACTTGATGGACCCGGCCTTCCTCCGCCGGCTGCCCTACAAGATCGAGGTGGGCGCGCCCAGCCTGGAGATCTATCGGCGCATCTTCGAGAAGGAGTGCGCGCGGCAGGGATTGGAACTGCCCCAGGAGGTCTTCGAGTATATAGTCTATAAGCTCAAGAAGGAAAAGGGGATGGATCTGGCAGCCTTTCAGCCCAAGTTCATCGTCGATCAGATAGCGGCCACCTGCCGGTTCATGAAGGAAGCGCCGCACTTCGATCCGCGCTTCATCGAGTATGCACTGAATAATCTGCGGGTGAAGCGGAACAAGGCTTGAGGGGCGGGGCTTTGCGCAGGCCGTTCGGTGCGATACTTGTATCGTAGTGGTTTGGAGGTTAGCTTATGGGTTCCGCAGTCTCTCTTCGCTTGCCGATGGATTTGAAGGTTCGTCTGGACAAACTGGCCAAGCGCACCGGCAGAAGCAAGACATATTACATGGTGGAGGCGATCAGCGAGAAGCTGGAAGACCTTGAGGATCTGTATCTGGCGGAGGCGCGGACACTGGATCTGAAGGCTGGGCGCAGCGGTGTGTATACCCAGGAAGAGATGGAAAAACGCTATGGCCTGGCGGATTGAGTACAGCAAAGAGGCTGAGAAGGAAATCGCCAAGCTCGATCTGCAAATTGCGCAACGGATCATCCGGTTTATGGGAAGCCGGGTTGCCAAACTGGAGAACCCACGCAGTATCGGCGAAGCGCTGACGGGTTCAAGGCTGGGCAATTACTGGAAATACAGAGTGGGGGATTATCGCGTCATTGCGGACATTCAGGATGAGAGTGTGCGTTCAGGTGGTGCGGCTGGGCAACCAGCGCGAAGTCTACCGGTAAAAACGCCGAAGACTGCATAAAGGCTATAAAAATCTATAGATATGAGTATCCCAGGTCTCAGAATCGAGACCTGGGGCACCCCGTATTGTGGAAGAGAAAACCCAGCCGATGAAAATCAGAGGGCGGTTTCGCCGCGCTCGTCGTTGCGGATGCGGATGGCGTCGTCGATCTTGCTGATGAAGATCTTGCCGTCGCCGATGCGGCCGGTGCGGGCGGAGCTGATGATGGACTGGACGGTCTTTTCCTTCTGATCGTCGTTGACTACCAGTTCAATCTTGACCTTGGGCAGGAGATCGACCGTGTACTCGCGTCCGCGGTAGAACTCGGTGTGGCCCTTCTGACGGCCGTGGCCGCGGGCTTCGAGAATGGTCATGCCTTCGATGCCTGCTTCGAGCAGCGCATCCTTGACGGCGTCCAGCTTCGAGGGCTGGAGAATGGCTTCAATTTTGATCATGCGAAGATGCCTCGTTTGACAGCGTAACAGCGATGGGGGTGTTTGGGCCAGCCGCGCCGGATTTTTAACGACACTTGTCGAGTTTTGGTTCCCAGGTCCGAAAATCCGGACCTGGGGCACCCAGGGTTCGTGGAATCCCACCCTAGCCGCAAATACAAGAACGCGGCGAGGGTGGGGCACCCATTTCTAGTAGGGTGGGGCGCCCAGTTTCGATGCTGGAACTAGGTGGCGAAGTCGTAGCCTTCCTCGTTGTGCTGCGAGAGGTCGAGACCGGCGGCTTCGTCCTCGGCGGAGAGGCGCAGGCCGACGAGTACATCAACGAATTTCAGCAGCACCAGCGTGCCGACGATGGAGATGACCCAGGCGATGGCCACGCCGGCCAACTGATTGCCGACCTGCCCCCAATGGCCGTCGATAACGCCGACCGGGGCGTCCTTGCCGAAGACCGGGTTGATGACGCTGGCGGCGAAGAGGCCGGTGAGGATGGCTCCGAGGGTTCCGCCGGCGCCATGCACGCCAAAGGCGTCCAGCGAGTCGTCGTAGCCGAAGAGGCCCTTGACGATGAAGACCATGAAGAAGCAGAAGAAGCCGGCGATGAGGCCGATGGCCAGCGCCGACATGGGCTGAACAAAGCCGGAGGCGGGAGTGATGGCGACCAGGCCGGCGACCGCGCCGGAGATGGCGCCCAGGGCGGTGGGCTTGCCGTTGTGAATCCACTCGGCGATGGACCAGCCGATGGCGGCGGCGGCGGCGGCGAAGTGCGTATTGACGAAGGCGCTGGTGGCCAGACCGTTGGCGGCCAGAGCCGAGCCGGCGTTGAAGCCGAACCAGCCCACCCAAAGCAGGCAGGCGCCGATGAAGCTGAGCACCATCGAGTGCGGCTGCATCTTGGTATGCGGATAGCCGATGCGCTTGCCCAGGTAGAGGCAGGTGACCAGCGCCGAGACGCCGCTGGTGACGTGGACGACGGTGCCGCCGGCAAAGTCGAGCGAGGGGAAGCGTCCGCCGACGTTATTGAGCAGGCCGCCGACGCCCCAAACCATGTGGGCCATGGGGCAATAGACAAAAAGCGACCAGAGCGAGAGGAAGATAGCCATGGCGCTGAACTTCATGCGCTCGGCAAAGGCGCCGGTAATGAGCGCCGGGGTGATGATGGCGAACATGAGTTGGTAGACCATAAGCGTCTGCTCGGGGATGGTAGGCGCATAGTCAGTGTTGGGCGTGAGGCCGACGCCGCGCAGAAAGAGGTGCTCGAAGCCGCCGATGAACCAGTTGCCGTGGCCGAAGGCCAGCGAGTAGCCGACGAAGGCCCAGAGGACGGTGACGATGCCCATCATGGCGAAGCTCTGCATCATGGTGCCGAGGATGTTCTTCTGGCGTACCAGTCCGCCGTAGAAGAGCGCCAGACCGGGTCCGGTCATCAGCAGAACCAGGGCGGAGGAGACCAGCATCCAGGAGTTGTCGCCAGCCGACTGAGCGGCGGCGGTGGCGGCGGTGTTGGCTTTGATAGCCTCCTGCAGGGCTGCGATCTGGGCCTGCGTAGCTGGGGCCGAGGGGGCGGCGTTCAGCTCTGGAGCTACGGCCCGGGCCAAGCTGGGCAACAAGAGGACAGCGAAGAGAAGCAGCAGATGAAGGGCGCGACGAGACATGTGTTTCCACTCCCGAGAAGATGCAGAGGGCCGAGGCCATGCGAGATAGGTTGCGGTGGTTCGAGAAGGACGAGGCGCGCGCCAGCCCGGTAAAGGAAAAAGGCGCAACTCTTCGCAGATTCTCTTTTGAGGATTCTAGGATTCGCGGTGTAAGGAACCCATGAGGATTTTTCAGATTGGGAGGGGAAATGCCGTAGAAGCAGAAAAAAGCTCTGGAAAAATCATTCTTTTCGGGGTATAAGGCACCTGCGGTGCGGCCGTTGGCTCGCTATTCGCTCGCTTGAGGTTCGTGGTCTCGCACTTTATTACCGTGACCGGGCGATTGGGTAATCAGCAGAATGTAGCACCGGTCTCCAGACCGGCTGTAGCGCGGAGGTCCTCGTCCGCGCCCGTTTATGGTTCATTACCAATTCAAGCAGTCCAAGCATCAGAGTATTTTTCCTGCTTGCATAGAAAACGGTGTGGACCGGGAGGTCCACACGACAGCCGCCTGGAGGCGGGCGCTACAAATTCGTGCGTAAAGAGTGTCAGATGGCGGCGTCGCCTCGCTCGTCGTTGCGGATGCGGATGGCCTCTTCGATGGGGCTGATGAAGATTTTGCCGTCGCCGATGTGGCCGGTGCGGGCGGCGCTGAGGATGGCCAGGACGACCTTGTCCTTCAGCTCGTCGGTAATGACGATCTCCAGCTTGACCTTGGGGAGTAGATCGACCGTGTACTCGCGGCCGCGATAGAACTCGGTGTGGCCCTTTTGGCGGCCATGGCCGCGGGCTTCCAGAATGGTGATTCCCTCGATGCCGGCTTCGATCAGGGCTTCCTTGACGGTGTCCAGCTTGGCCGGCTGAATGATGGCTTCAATCTTGAGCATGTGCGGATTCCTCGGTTAGATATTGCTTGGAAAGAGTTGGGGTTCGTGGTTTCCCAGGTCCGAAAATCCGGACCTGGGGCACCCAGCTTTCGTGGTTCGACGAGCGAAAACCACCGCAGGTCCTTCGACTCGCTTCGCTCGCTCAGAATGACAGATCTAAAACATTACGCGTTAACACTACGCGTTCAACTCGTAGCCTTCCTCGCCGTGCTGGCTGAGGTCGAGGCCGACGGCTTCCTCGTTGGCGGAGACGCGCAGGCCCATGGTCTTATCGACTAAGAACAATAGCAATAGAGTGCCCACGATAGCCAGCGCCCAGCCGATGCCCATGCCGACCAATTGATTGCCGACCTGATGCCAGTTGCCGTCGATGGCTCCAGCGGGAAGCGCCTTGCCGGCGGCGTCCTTGCCGAAGACCGCGTTGATGGAGCCGGCGGCGAAGAGGCCGGTGAGCAGCGCGCCCATGGTTCCGCCCACGCCGTGAACGCCGAAGGCGTCCAGCGAGTCGTCGTAGCCGAAGAATTTTTTGACGCGGAAGACCATGAAGCAGCAAACGATGCCGGCGATGCCGCCGATGGCGAGGGCCGACATGGGCTGGACGAAGCCGGAGGCCTGGGTGATGGTGGCCAATCCGGCGACCGCGCCGGAGATGGCGCCCAGAGCGGTGGGCTTGCCGTTTTGCAGCCACTCGGTAATGACCCAGGTGATGGCGGCGGCGGCGGCGGCAAACTGGGTATTGACGAAGGCGCTGGTAGCCAACGGCCCCGCGCCCAGCGCGCTGCCCGCGTTGAAGCCGAACCAGCCCACCCAGAGCATGCCCGCGCCGATGAAGCTGAGCACCATCGAGTGGGGCGTCATATTGTCATGCGGATAGCCGATGCGCTTGCCGAGATAGAGGGCGCAGACCAGAGCGGAGACGCCGCTGGTGATGTGGACGACGGTTCCGCCGGCAAAGTCAAAGACCGGCCAGCGGGCGGCGGGATTGGCGAAGTTCAGCAGGCCGCCGACGCCCCAGATCATGTGCGCCATGGGGCAGTAGATGACCAGCGACCAGAGGCAGAGAAAGACGGCCATGGCGCTGAACTTGACGCGTTCGGCGAAGGCGCCGGTGATAAGCGCCGGGGTGATGATGGCGAACATGAGCTGATAGATCATGAAGCTCTGTTCGGGGATGGTGCCGCCGTAGTTGGGATTGGGATCGAGGCTGACACCACGCAGGAAAGCGTGCTCCAGGCCGCCGATGATGCCGTTGCCCGCGCCGAAGGCCAGCGAGTAGCCGACCACAGCCCAGAGAACGGTGATCAGGCCCATCATGGCGAAGCTCTGCATCATGGTGCCGAGAATGTTCTTGCGGCG
>CAYVGW010000078.1:0-17702 GCA_964450895.1 uncultured Occallatibacter sp.
CTCCTTCGTGAGTTGCATCCGGGTGGTCGATGCCAGCGCCCGGATTGAACCCGCTTGTGCGGGAGTTGGTGAAACCAGTGGTCAGTGATCAGTGGTCAGTGATCAGTTACCCGGAAAGCCGGAACTGATCACTGACCACTGACCACTGATCACTGATCACTATCTCTTGCTGAACTGGAAGCGCGCACGAGCGCCCTTCTGTCCGTACTTCTTGCGTTCCTTCATGCGCGAGTCGCGGGTCAGCAGGCCTTCGGCCTTGAGCGCCTTGCGCAACTCGGGATTGAACTGAACCAGCGCGCGAGCCACGCCCAGCTTGACGGCATCGGCCTGCGCGGCCACGCCGCCGCTCTTGACGGTGGTGACCACGTCAAAGCTCGAAGCCAGCTCGACCAGCGCCAAGGTGCGCTTGGCGGAGACGCGCTGCTGCTCGGTGACGAAGTACACATCGAATGCCTTGCCATTGACCTTCCACTCGCCCGTGCCGGGACGCAGGAAGACGCGGGCAATCGCCGACTTGCGCCGCCCTGTCCCGTAATACTGAACCAAATCTGCCATTTGTTTCCTCTTAGCTTCTAGCTATTAGCTCTTAGCTCTTAGCTAAAAACCAAAGCCCGAAAGTTCAAATTCCGATAAAAAGCTAATAGCTAAAAGCTAAAAGCTAGCGGCTGCTCTTACGCAATCTCCAGCGCCACCGGCATCTGCGCCGCGTGGGGGTGCTTGTCGCCGCGATAGACCTTGAGCTTGGTGGCCATCTGACGGCCCATCTTGCTCTTGGGCAGCATACCCTTGATGGCCTGCTCCAAAATCGCTTCCGGCTTGCGGTTCAACAGGCGCACGAATGACTCTTCGCGCAACCCGCCCGGAAAGCCGGTGTAGCGGCGATAAACCTTGCTCTGCGACTTCAGGCCGGTCAGGCGGACCTTCTCCGCGTTGATGACGATCACGTGATCGCCCACGTCGATGTACGGCACATACTGGGGATTCAGCTTGCCGCTCAACACGTCGGCGGCCTTCGTCGCCAGACGGCCCAGCGTCTTGCCGCTGGCATCCACTACAAACCACTTGCGGGCAACGTCCTTGCCGCTCGGAATAAAGGTACCCATCGCTCTCCTGCCTTCAAATCGCCTTCTATGAAACTCGAACAAAAAACCAATGCAAAGCGCTTCCGCCCGCGCCAAAAAACGCACGGGCCATCTTCTACCCACTGCCAAACAAATCTGTTCGGGTGAGGAGTGCGGGAGTTGGCCCTCGAAGGGGCTTGGGCATTGCCGGATTCGCACACCAAACGGTGAAAACCTCGAATCCCGCCGCCGGCAGCCTGTTCCAGCCAATCCCTGGGAGTACCCCAGGCCTTTGACCAGCCGAGTCCGGGTGAGCACACACAGACTCCAGGCGCAACACCGCGCAAGGATTTCAGGATAACCGAATCGAGTCCCGGAGTCAACGAAAACCCCGAATTATCCCAATGCAATTGCCCAGCGGCCACTGGAATCCAATCTTGACACCGCCCAGGGACCATACTATGCTGGCAGTATGTATTATATGCCCACTCTGGATGAATCCGACAAGAACGTCCTGCTCGCCATGCAGCATGCTGGAGTAGCGCCCGGATGGCAATTGATGTCGGAAGCCTCGGTGGATGCGGTCAATTTGTCGAAGACGGCGGCGAAACTCATGGGATTGGGGCTGATCTCGGCTCATGGCAGCATTGCCAATACGAAGGAAATCGGCCAAGTTTACTTCAATATTCAGCCTTTCGGCATCCAATATGCGAACACCGTCCTGAATGTCCGGTAGTTCTTTTGTAATTTGCGTAAAATAAATAATCTGAGTGAGGGGGCTTTGGACATCACGGTATCTCCTGATCTGCCCGCCTATTACTGCTATCTGCTGGTGCTGCTATTGGGGTTGTGGTCAGCAGGGACGCAAGTCTCCGCCCGAACGGCCAATTTCCCCGGTAAATGGATCATGGTCAACACGTGGTCTCTGTTTTTTGCCTATACCGGGATTCCGGTGGCCCTGTTTTGGCTTCTGGACCGCACCAACGCCATTCACGATACATCGTTGTTCGCGGCCATTCTGGTGGGTGTGGGCTATCAGCAGATTCTCAGCGGCAGCCTGGGTACCATCAAAGCACCTGGAGACACCTCGGCCTTCTTGAAGCCCTTTGAGGCATGGGCAGCCGCAATTACCTTTCAGATCGGTGCCCGCGTGGCCATCAACAATGCCCAATTCGATGAAAACCTTTTATCGAGCATCGTGAAGGATCCGGGCAAATTCGAGGCGCTCAAACAGGTTGTCATGGTCCACACGACGGACCCAGTGGCACTGGGCAAGGATTTGGAGGCCCTTGCCGAAAATGAGAGTATTTTTGGCAAGGACGGTGTTCTCACCAGGCAGGCCGCGGCTCTGTACATGGCCCTCAAGCAAGCCAGCCCGCAGCAATTTCAATATCTGCTCTTCAAATACAAGATCATCACCCGCGGAAGGTATCTTTGGTACGCGAAGGAATGGCGCAGCAAAGTCACCGCGATCGCGGTCGCCGCCGTCCTGCTCAGCGCCGCCATTGGCAGCGCGGTCCGGCTCAATACGCCCTCCAACCAGGCTAGCTACTTTATCTGGAGGCTCCACAAGGAGAACAGCACGGAGATCGACCGCTACCGGGCCAGAACCGAACTCAGTTCCTATCTGGCCACCGAGCCGGAGGTCTGCTCCGAATTGACCGCGCTGTTGAGAACTCCCAAACTCTCCGTCACGACGGCGGACACGATTCTTTCACTGCTGCTGGAGAACAGGGATCGCGCCGCCGGCCCGCGCGGGCGGCTGCTGAGTTTGCTGGCGGATGCGCTGCACGCGGAAGATTCCGATGTTCGCGCGAGGATTCAGAAGACCCTGCTCTATCTTGCCGCAGACCGGCATCTGACGGTTCCCGCGGAGTTGCAAAATTGGAACTCCGACGCGAAGAACACGGCCACAGACCTGGACACTGTAATCAAGCAATGGAATACGGTTGTGCCGTGAGGGCCGTGCGGCAGAGGCCATGCCTTCGCAGGAGATCGGAGACCATGGGAGTTTCTGGCAGGCGGGACTTCCCCCGAGCGGCTGTTTTGTGGCACACTTACACACATGGGAAGCAAAGACAAAGGTAGAAAAGAAGTCAAGAAGGCGCCCAAGCCGAAGCCGAAGCCCGAACCCGCCCAGCGGCGCGAGAGCTTCGCCCCGGCCCCGCCCAAGTAAGGGCATCTCCATTCACCTTCTCCAGCGCGCCGCGTTCGAGACGCGGAAAGGTTCTCTCTGCCCGGAGAGAGCCTTTCTTGCATCCCGCCCATTTCAGGCAAGCCGCCCTCTCTGGCACGCCTGCTCGGAAGATATTCCGCTGTCCGTCACTGCAACTTTCTGCGGGAAGCGTTACTTTGAACTTTGGTCTTCTTCCGGGGGGTGCTTGTGCCAGCAAAATCTGCCGCAATCCTGTTGACCGCCTTCTTGCTTCTCGTTGTGCAAGGACAGGCGCAAACCGCGCCCACGCTGGCCGGTTCGCCGCCACCCTCCTTGCAGCCGCTGGGCCGGCCGGTGATCGGCGTGGCTCTGGAAGGCGGCGGCGCTTTAGGGCTGGCGCACATCGGAGTCCTGCAATGGCTGGAAGAGCATCAGATCCCCGTCGACCGCCTCTCCGGCACCAGCATGGGCGCCTTGGTGGGCGCCTTTTACGCCGCTGGCAGCACGCCCGCCCAGTTGCGCGCGCTGGCCGAGAGCGACGCCTTCTCCCGTGTCTTCACTCTTCAATCTCCCTATGACAGCCTGAGCTTCCGCCGCCGCCAGGACCGCCGTGAACTGCCCTATGCGCTGACCGTCGGCCTGCGCCGCGGCGTCAATCTGCGCAATGCTCTGCTCGCCGACCGCGCCGTCAACGAGTTTCTCTCCGGCAATCTCTCCGCATACAACAGCCAGGAACTGGAGTACGACCGGCTTCCCATCCCCTTTCGCTGCGTGGCCACGGATCTGAACTCCTTGGAGCCGGTCATCTTCACTTCTGGTCCGCTGCCCCAGGCTGTTCGCGCCTCCATCTCCATTCCCGGCGTCTTTCCGCCGGTCAAGGAACCCAACGGCCACTATCTTGTGGATGGCGGCATCCTGGACAATCTGCCCACGGACGTTCTCCAGCGCGACCTGCACGCCGGCGTCATCCTCGCCATTCATCTGGAAGATCCGCCCCTCGCCAAATCCGACACGGACTCCATCGTCGGCGTGCTTAACCGGTCTTTCGATGCGGGCATCGAACTCAATGTCGCGCGCTCCATGCGGCAGGCCGACGTGGTGGTCAGCGTGCCCACTGGCGGCTTCTCCTCCACCGACTATGCCCGCGCCGCACAACTGATCGACCTCGGCTACAAGGCCGCCGAGCAGAGTCGCGCCGCGTTGCTGCCTTACGCTCTCGAAGCCAGTGCATGGCAGGCCTATCTGGCCGCGCGCAACAGCCGCCGCCGTCCGCCGCCCGGAGTGCTGCGCGAGATTCGCGTGCAAGGCCCAAAGCCTGCTTCGACGCATGGCCAGTCGCCCAGCGCCGATCGTCAGGTTCTCAGCGATTTGAAGCCCCTCGAAGGCCAACCCTTCGAGGCCGCCAAGACCATTGAAGCGCTGCGCCCTATTCAATCCAACGGCGGAATCTCCGCGACCTGGGAGACCTTCATCCCCCAGCCCACGCCTCCCTCCGCGCCGCCCGCCTCCACCGAATCGGCTCCCGACGCCGGTCTGCTGGTCCGCCTCGCCAAAGATCGCAGCGGCCCTCCCTATCTGCTCATCAGCCCGGAGTTGACCGCGGCCACCTCCAACATCAGCCGCGGCGAGGCCACCATTCGCCTGATCGATCAGAACCTCGGCGGCTATGGCTCCGAATTGCGCGCCACCGCCCGCCTCGGCTATATGACCGACCTCTCCGCCGAGTACTATCGCCTGCTCACGTCCGGCGGCTTTTTCATCCAGCCGCGCGCCGGCCTCCTGCGCGCGCCGGTCTACCTCTGGGTCAATCAGAAGCGCGTCGCCGAGCGCTTCCAGCAGAATCTCGATGCGGGCATCGAAGCGGGCCGCACCTTCTCCAACCAGTTGCAAATCTCCGCTGATTGGCGCGCCGAGGACACGCGCTGGAGCCTCATTTCCGGCGCCGGCGGCGGACCGTATCTCACCGGAACCGCACAGACCGGCCTGCTGCGCCTCCGCATGGATCACGCCTCGGCCGGAGCCATCTCGCCCTACGGCTTCCGCCTCGATGCCGCGGCTGGCGCCCTTTACCACGCCGTATCCAGCGCAATTGCGCCGCTGACGGAACTCTCCTTCAGCGTCTCCCACTCCTGGAAAGAGTCCAACATCATCGGCTTGGGCGGAGAAATCAACTCCTATCTGCGCGCCAATGTGGCCCAGCCTTACCGCTTTGTCCTGGGCGGGCCAATGCGCCTCTCCGCCTCCTCCATCGACGAGTTCCGCGGCACGGACTTCTATCTGGCCCGCGCCGGTTATATGCACCGCCTTGCCGCTCTGCCCACCGGCCTGGGGCAGGGGCTGTACGGCGTCTTGGGTTACGAGGCGGGGGAAGTCTGGTCGCCGGAGATGCGGGCGATTCTTCGCCAGGATGGCATTCTCGGCCTGGTCGCCAACACCCCCATCGGCCTTTTCACCTTCGGCATTTCAGCCGGCGACGCCGGACACCGTAAGGTATTTCTCACCCTCGGACGCTGGTTCTGAGCGTTGACGCCATCCGTTTTGCGGCAATTGGCAACCGGGCCACGCTGAATTCTGGTACACTAAATGAAGCGCAATCAAGGGGCAAGAAGCGCCAGGCCGCGCCCCAAAGATACGCTGCTGCAACCCATGTCGGGGAGTGGCTCAGCCTGGTAGAGCACCTGCTTCGGGAGCAGGGGGTCGGAGGTTCGAATCCTCTCTCCCCGACCATTTTTCCGCTTCAAAAGTTTTCCGGTTTCGATAAACGGGCCGCATCTGGATGGATGCGGCCCGTTTTGCATTGATTCGTGAATACTGCCGGAAGCGGTCTTCGCCTACGGATTGCTTTCTTGCGCCTCTCCGGCGATCAATTTGAGGGTGATCTGCTTATGGCCGCGATAGAAGGTGACGCTGACCATGTCGCCCGCCTGGTGCTTCTCCATGATCGCGTTGATCTCCTGCGGGTCAGTGACTTCGTGGCCGTCGATGGCCACAATGAGATCGCCGCCCAGCAGGATCGGGGTGTAGCCGACGTAGGCTTGCTGGTTGCCGCCGCGCAGGCCGGCCCGCTCCGCCGCGCCGCCGGGGATCACTTTCTGGATCAGGATGCCTTGGTCTGCGGCCAGACCCATCTGCTGCGCCAGATCGGGACCAATCGCGTAGGAAACGATGCCCAGCGAGGGCCGCTTCACGCGCCCGTAGCGGGTCAGGTCAGCCAGCACCGCTTTGGCCGTGTTGATGGGGATGGCGAAGCCGATGCCGGAGCTTTGGTCGGCGCCGTTCGAGGCGATCATCGTGTTGATGCCGATCACCTCGCCGCGCGAGTTGAGCAGCGGACCGCCAGAGTTGCCGGGATTGATCGCCGCGTCGGTCTGGATGGCGTCCTCAATCGGCGAACCCTCTGAGCCGCCGATCGTCCGGATGGAGCTGATAATGCCCCGCGTCATGGTGCCGCTCAGGCCGAAGGGATTGCCGATCGCGTAGACCTTCTGGCCCACGGCCAAATCGCGCGAGTCCGCCAGCGTTACGGGTTGCAGATCGGGCGCTTCAATCTGCAACAACGCCAGGTCGTGCGACTTGTCGGTGCCCACCACCTTGGCCTTGTAGGGCGCGTGCTTGTTGTTCAGCTTCACCTCGATGCCGCGGTTGGCGCCGGCGATGACGTGGAAGTTGGTGAGGATGTGGCCGGCCTTGTCCAGAATGAAGCCCGACCCCTGCCCCTGCTGCGGCACCGGCTCAAAAAAGAAGTTGTAGACCAGCGACTTGGAGGTGATATTGACCACCGAGGGCAAAAGCCGCTTGTAGACGGAGATATTGTTCTGCTCTTCGGTATCGTAGGCAGGCGCGGCCTCGGCCTCTGTGAGCTGAAGCGCGGAGCCGCCGCCGCTCGCAGGAAAGAGATGACTTGCGGAGAAGCGATCAAGGCTGGAGGGAAGATGCGTGGTCATGAATACGAATCCACCTACCAGAAAGACAATCAAAAGAATTCGGCGCAATTTCATAGCGTACCTCGACAGGGGTCAGGGATCAGGGGTCTGTAAAAACAAAGCGATCAGTTGCCATGGGTCAAGGAAATGTTTTGCGATTGCTTAGGCAATTTCTGATCCCTGATCTCTGACCTCTGATCCCTATTCTAAAGACGCTTTCGCCGGAATTTTGTTGCTCTCTGCCTGAAGGCGCGGCCATAACGCCTTCACCTGGGAACGCAGATCCACAAGATCTCCTGCATTTTCTATTACATAGTCCGCGCGGGCGGTTTTTTCTGCGTCGGGAATCTGATGCGCCAGGCGCTGGCGGGCGCTGGCCTCGGCGGCGGCGCGTCCCTCCCCGGTTGGGCTGACGCGGGCGGCAAAACGGGCAATCTTCAGCTCATCCGGCGCAGTGACCACAACGATACGATCTAAATGCTTCAGCCAATCGGCCAGCAGCGTCTCTTTTTCGCCGCGCAGCCGGGCATCGCGCTCAACTTCAAAGATCAGCGCCGACTCAACGACCGCCACGGCGGCTGGATCGCGGGCAAAAACCTTCTTCATCCAGCGCTCCTCGGCGGCAATCACCGCCGGATGCACAATCGCGTTCAGCTCTTGCACGCGGCCATCCTTGAAGGCCATCTCCGCCAGCCGCGCCCGGTCCAGCCGCCCATCGGGAGCAACGACCTCCGGCCCAAAATGCTCGACAATCGCCGCGAAAACCGGCTGCCCTGGCTCCATCAGCGCCCGGCCCAGCTCGTCAGCCTCGATCACCTCCGCGCCCAGTTCGCGCAGCATCGCCGCAACGGTGCTCTTGCCGCTGCCCAAACCGCCAGTGAGACCTACTCGAAGCATCTACTCGTCCATTCCACAAGTAATCAATGACGTTCAATCAGGAATAGAAACTCTCGATTGGGAGCCTCTGCATCCCTCAGCCACTCATTCGTCCACTTCATATCCGCCATGACATTGCGCTTGTAATCGACTTCCACAATTTCAAGCAATCGTCCGCTAGCTTCAACCGCTTCGTTCAGTTGCGAGGAAGTAGCTCGGCCGCCCGAACTGTAAGAAAGAATGATGTACTTCGATCGGGTTGAGGCGATCAATCTTCGTATCGCTTCGACGGCAACGAATTTACCGTCTTCGCCTCTTCTGAAATCTTCAAACGGAGAATTTGCGACCGTATCTGAAGTATCATTCCGCCGGTTCACTCTTCCAAAGAGGGAAGGCTGATCGTTCAAGCAAATGGTCGTCCACACGTGATAATAGGAAGCGTATCGAACGCGTGACGGCGGCATCTTCTCGTTGTTTGATCCATAAGGCGGATCAAAGTACGCAATATCCGCTTCCACGCTGTCTACTAAGTCAAAAATGTCCGCTCTGTTGATGCGATGAGCGCTGCTGCGCCCGTTGCCAACAGTGGCCGGAACTCGCAACTGTAACTTCTTGTAGGAGCGAGGAGACCATTCTCTCAGATAGGAAACAAAGTGCCCGATGGTGCTGTCCACCTGGTCGAGAGCCATAATCAGGCTGGTAAGAGCGACGCATTTTTCCACGGGATCAAGAGCAAGTCTCTCAATCTCATCCCGGATGGCATCCAACTTGCGCGTGTTATGAATCTGCCAGGGCCTTTTCGGCTCTTTTTCCTTTTCAGGGTCACCGCCATAATGCTCAGAAAACCATCCATCTTTGGGAGAAATACCATTCAAATGATTTATCAAATCGCTATACTCTTTTGGCGCCTTGCCCTTCAGATAACAAGTACCAAAGACCTCGGACCAAACCGCATGGTCATTGCAGATTACATCGTACTCCGATCGAGCAAATGCCTGTGAAACTCTAGTAGTTCCTGAAAAACCGTCAAATACTGTTTTAGCTTTGACTTTCCGGGCAAGCTGGAGAATCTGAGGAATCAGCTTGAGCTTTGAACCAGCGTACTTGATTCCCTCAGTGGAAGGCGTCTCATAAGTCAACTCATCGCAAAACATAAGGGTCTGCGCGGTCATATCCCGGACCTCTTTTCTCTCACGCATCTTTTTGCAGGCGTCTATCGATGACTTCTTTTGATACGTTGAATTCAACTGCAATCCTCTCGGCTATAATTAGTTGCGCCGCGTCCGTTGAGGAATCCATGCCAGCTTTCCTTATTTGCTCTTCAATATTTTTCTTACTTAAAGCCAACGGATCTCTCGGTACAAGCACAAGGCCACCGAATGAATTAGCTTGAAATTCAAGCCAAGCATTAGATTCATCATCAATATCGGTTTCGAACCTTTTCCATTCATTAATGCTGTTGAATGTGAATGTTGATAGACAATCTTTATGGAGCCAGTAATGTCCAACTTCATGAGCCAAGCTGAATCGGTATCTTCCTTCCCGATTCTCCAAGACAAATTTATCAACATTAATGGATTTGAAGTCACTGGAGATAAAGCCGACTATATCGAATATTTTTTGTAGATCTGGGAGCGGGATGATATTAAGGCCAAGAGAAAATTCGACAATTTCTTCAATGGGAACAGGTATCCTCTTGCTCGGATTGTGCCGGGCAAGAAAATTATCTGCCTGCACTCTGATTTGCTCATAGCTGAGACGGGGAACCGAAATCTTAATCGCCATAAGAATTTGAAGCCCTCACTAGCTCAATAATCCCGTCCAATACCTCAGGTGTAACCTTATTCCCGCGTATCGTTCTGAAAAGTGAAGGCAGTGAGCGAAGCAAGGTCTCTTCACTGTGCAGATCATGGGGAAGTTGTCCGCGAGATGCAGCAGCCTTGTCAAAAAACTCTATCCACTCCGTTGCACCCTCTCTCAATCCCAAAGCTATTGCGTATTCTCGAATCTTGCTGTCCGATTCTGGAGGCAGGAAAACGCCGCGTTCAAGGCGGCTGATATTCCCAGCGTCAAAACCATACTTTTCTGAAAAGCTGCGAAGAGAAAGTCCTGTCTTTGCACGCAATTCCCTGAAATACTCCCCAAAAAGAGTGTCCATTTCTTCCATCCTCCTCCCTGTTGTAACCAGATTACAACAGGGAGGAGGATGGGGTCAATACTAAATTCTGAATTGCAGTTCGCCAGCAAGCGAAATCCAAAAAGGGAAATTTGGTCCAAATCAGAACAAGTACGCTGGCAGCCATGATGGCTCCGTGTTCGGTAAAGGCGTAGGGCGCGTTACGGCGGCCACCATGACTGCCACTTGAAATCACAGTTTGTGATTTCAAGCCTGCGCTCTCTTCCGCCGTGAGCTGAAAGACAAAATCCGAGGGAAAACGATTCTCGTTCCTCTTGACCGCCTGATTCAGCGCCCGAACTTCTACGTCATACAGTGTTGCCAAGTCGGTGTCGAGCAGAACCTTCTGGCCGCGCACCAGATGGATTTGATTCTCAATGGAATAGGGTACAAGGGCGCTCTCGCTGGTCATTCCGCCTCCTGCTTTGAGATCACAAACTGTGATCTCAAACCGAAGATCTTTGACAGGATTTTACGATGGAAAGCTTCACAGCCCCCGCCGCATCCTGGCGGCGCGGACGGTGTTGGCCATCAGCATGGCGATGGTCAGCTTGCCGACGCCGCCGGGGACGGGCGTGTACGCGCCGGAGATTTCGAAGGCCCTGGGGTCCACATCGCCCATCACAACCGAGCCGTTTTTGGCGAAGGCGGCCTCGCGCTTATTGTTGCCGGCAAAGAAGCGCTCGAACTCGGCGCGCTCGGTCACGCGGTTGATGCCCACATCAATGATCGTCGCGCCGGGAGTGACCATCTCCGGCGTGATAAAGCCCGCGCGGCCAATCGCCGCCACCAGAATATCGGCCTGGCGAGTAATCGCGCTCAGATTGCGGGTCTTCGAGTGGCAGATCGTCACCGTTGCGTTTTCATGCAGCAGCAGCATCGCCGCCGGCTTGCCGACAATGTCGCTGCGCCCCACGACCACCGCGTGCTGGCCGCTCATCGGAATGCCGCTGCGCTTCAAAATCTCAATGATTCCCGCCGGAGTACACGGCGCCAGAGCCGGACGCCCCGCCTGCAAGCGGCCCGCATTCACCGGGTGGAAGCCGTCCACGTCCTTGGCTGGATCGATGGCGTCCAGCAGCGCCTTGGCGTCCACATGCGCGGGCAGCGGCAACTGGATCAGAATGCCGTCGAGGTCGTTGCGGGCGTTGAGCTGGGCGACCAGGGCCAGCATCTCCTCGGTGGTCACGGTGGCCGGCGGCGTAATCAGCTCGCTGAAGATGCCTAGTTCGGCGCAGCTTTGCACCTTGCTGCGCACATAAATCTCCGAGGCCGCCACGTTGCCCACCAGCACCGCCGCCAGGCCGGGCCGGATTCCCTGCGCAGCCAGCGCGCGGACCTCCTCGGCCACTTCCTGCTTGATTGTCGCGGCTATCGCCACTCCATCGAGAATACTTGCCATTTTTCAGATCCTTCTTCCAAGGCTGGTTGGGGTTTATGGACTCCCAGGTCTCAAAATCGAGACCTGGGGCACCCATCTGGATAGGAATCTTGTGGTTTCCGCTCTCCAAATCTAATCGTATCGCGTTGCGCCTGGAGTCCGAAAAGCCGGGCGTTTCCCGCGATCACACAAAAAGCATTTTAGAGAGTTAAAGTCCACTTCGCAGCTTATTGTCGTGTGATCTCCCTCACATACTTTCATGCCATCAACTCCTATAAAGAGATGGCTGCGGATTGGTGATCTAGCTCACACTGAAGCCGATTCGTTTTCGCTTGATTTGCGGCGTTTTGGAGAGGGTTGGATGAGCGTCTTCAAGGATGCAGGGCATCTTTTCCGATTTGCGGGGCTTTTTGTCCTGGCATTTCTGATCTTTTTAGTGGTGCGCCACTACGTTGTGCCGAAGAGTTTTGGGCAGTATGGGCACTATCGCGCGGCGGCAATAGGCGAGATCGCCTCTCACCCGGCAAAGTTTGCCGGGCACGAAGCGTGCGAATCCTGCCATACGGATGAAGCGGCAAAAAAGGCGGCCGGCAAGCACGCGCATATAAGCTGCGAGGCCTGCCACGGCGCGCTGGCCCAGCGGCTCCCGGCTCCCGCGGCGCCTCCGGCGAGCCTCTATCAGCGCCTGCTCACCTTCGCTGGCTTGAGCCTTCCGCCTGATCCGCCCATCCTGCTCCATGCCGATGATCCAACGACGGTGAAGCCGGTCTTGCCGGATACGGCGGTACTCTGCGCCCGCTGCCACACGGCCAGCGCGGCCAAGCCCAAGGGCTTTCCGCAGGTGGTTCCGGCGGATCACTCGAATGGAATGCCGTGCGAAACCTGCCATCAGCCGCATAGTCCGGGAATGGACGCGCAGGCGGCGGCCAAGGGAGGTGCGCAATGAATCTATCACGGCGACATTTGTTGATCTTGCTGCCGGCGGCGGCGGTGGCCTGGAAGTCGGTCCTGGCTGGCAGCCCGGAAGAAGCCCCCAACTACACCATGAGCGACCACTGGTGGGGCATGCTGATCGATATTCCCAAATGCATCGGCTGCGGCAACTGCGTGCGCGCCTGCCAAACCGAGAATGATGTGCCGGACGGCCTCTTCCGCACCTGGGTCGAGCGCTACCACGTAAAGGACTGGAGCGGGACCGGCTCGATGGCCGAGATGACCAACCCGATGATCGAACCGGAAGTCATTTCGCCCGACGGCGGCAAGGAAGGCTTCCCGGTGGCCACCGACGAGAGCGGAAAGTACTTCTTCGTTCCCAAGATGTGCAACCACTGCGCGGATTCGCCCTGCACCCAGGTCTGCCCGGTGGGCGCAACCTTCGTGGCGCCGGACGGCGTGGTGCTGGTGGATCAGAAGTATTGCCTGGGCTGCGCCTATTGCGTGCAGGCCTGCCCCTACGGCTGCCGCTACATTCACCCCGAAAAGAAGGTCGCGGACAAATGCACCCTCTGCTACCACCGGATCACCAAGGGATTGACGACGGCCTGCTGCGAGAACTGCCCCACTGGCGCGCGCCAACTGGTCGATCTGAAGAACCCCAAAGATCCGATTCACGAGTTTCTGAAAACGCACACCGTGCAGGTGCTGAAGCCGCAGATGGCGACCGGCGCAAAGGCGTTTTACAACGGGTTGGATGGATCGGTGCGGTAGAGCAGTGAACAGTGGTCAGTGAACAGTGGTCAGTCAAAATTGATGAGGAATTATGAACGGTGTTGAAGGCTTCATGTATCCCAACGAAGTCGGGCTCCAATGGAGCGTGCTGATCGTCCTGTACCCGTATATTACGGGGCTGGTGGCGGGCGCATTCATTTTGGCCTCTCTGGAGCGCGTTTTCCGCGTAAAGGCGGTCGCACCCACTTATCGGCTGGCGCTGTTGACGGCGCTCTCCTTTCTGCTTGTCGCGCCCTTGCCGCTGCAACTGCACCTGGGCCATCCGGAGCGCTCGCCGGAGATGTACTTTACGCCTCACTCCACCTCGGCGATGGCCATGTTCGGTTATGTCTATCTGTGGTATCTGATGGCCGTGCTGGTGCTGGAGATTTGGCTCGATTACCGGCGCGACATCGTGCTGCTTTCGCAGTCCAGCAAGGGCCTGCTGCGGCTTGTCTACAAAGTAATGACGCTCGGCTCTAGCAATATCAGCGAGCGCTCTTTGGCCATCGACGAGCGCGTCGGCTGGATCGTGACCATCATCGGCATTCCCTCCGCCTTCATGCTGCACGGCTACGTCGGCTTCATCTTCGGCTCCATCAAGGCCAATCCCTGGTGGTCTTCGCCGCTGATGCCAGTGGTCTTCATCTTCTCCGCCATGGTCTCCGGCATCGCCGGCGTCATGCTGATTTACATGGCCACCACCAAACTGCGCAAGCTGACCATCGACGTTCACTGCGTAGACACCATCGCCATGTATCTCTTCTACATCTTCATCATCGACTTCAGCCTGGAGATGCTGGACCTGATTCATCGCATCTACGAGGCCGATGAATCCTTCCGCAGCCTGAACTTCATGGTGCATACGCAGCTTTACTTCTCCCACATCGTGTTGCAGATTTGCCTGGGCACGCTGACGCCAATCATCCTGCTGGGCATTACGCAAGTGGTCAAGCTGCCGGAGGCCGTGCGCAAGCGGATGTACGCCGTGGCCGGATCGCTGGCCCTGGTGGGCATCTTCGCCATGCGCTGGAATGTGGTCATTGGCGGGCAGTTGTTCTCCAAGAGTTTCCTCGGCTACACCACCTACAAGATGAGCCTGGTGACGCGCGAGGGCTTGCTGGTCGCGGTGTTCCTGACGATTCTGCCGCTGATTTTCCTCTGGATTCTGGTCAAGCTGCTGCCGCCGTGGCCTGAAAACAGCGCACCGGAGCCAGCCATCGGAGACTAATACTGTGACCGTACGAAGAAGTATTAGCTGGAATGTAGCGCCGGTCTCCAGACCGGCTGTCGTGCGGGCGTCCCCGCCCGCACTAGCCCATGATTCATTACCAATCCATGCAGTCTAAACACTAGGAGACTTACTCATTCCGGGTGGTGGTTATGGACCTTCTTCCTGACGCACTCGAACAACTAACGGCCCGCCTGGAAGCTCTGGAGCGGCGCGTCCTGCTCCTCGAACAGCCCGCCTCTCAGCCTGTCGCGCCAGAGCTTGCGCCCGCCGCCGTCGAAGAGCCTGCTATCGCGCTCTCCGGCAGCTTCTTTTCCGTCCTAAGCAAAGCTCTGATGGGCATTGCCGGCGCCTATCTCTTGCGCGCCGTGGCCGAGTCCGGTCTGCTGCCCCGGCCGCTGATTGCAGCCCTCGCGATTCTCTACGCGCTGCTTTGGCTGGTGGCCGCGGCGCGCACTCCCGTGGAAGCATGGCTTGCCGGCGCCATTTATGCCGGAACGTCGGCGCTGATTCTTGCTCCCATGCTCTGGGAGTTGACCCTGAGCTTCAAGCTGCTTTCCGCGTCCGCTGCCGCTGCTCTTCTTGCTGTCTTCGTGTTGGCTGCCACCGCCTTGGCCTGGAAGCAGGATCGCGCGCCGGTCTACTGGACGGCCAATGCAACGGCCGCGGCGGCGGCGTTGGCGCTTTCCGTCGCCACCCATGCGATGCTGCCTTTTCTTGCAGCCCTGCTGCTGTTGGCGCTGATCGCGGAGTTAGCCGCCGGACGCAATCATCAGAGCAGTCTGCGGCCCTTGATCGCCGTGGCGGCGGACCTCGCGGTTTGGGCGCTGATCTTTATTTACGCCAGCCCGCAGAGCACGCGCATGGAGTATCCGCTCCTCAGCGCTGCCGAACTTCTCTTGCCGTGCTGCCTGCTCTTTCCTGTCTATGCCGCCAGCATCGTTTTCCGCTGTGTCCAGCAAGGGCGGCAGATCAGCGTCTTTGAATCCGGCCAGGCAATCATCGCTTTCTTGCTGGCCGCCTCCAGCATTCTCTTCTTTGTGCCAATCTTCGGCGCCATGCTCCTGGGGCTGCTCTGCCTGATGCTTTCCGTTGCTTCTTACGCGGCAGTCTTTCTTCGCTTTAGTCACGCCGCCGAAGAACGCAATTTTCACATTTTTGCGCTCTGGGCCGCTTCTTTGCTGCTGGCCGGAAGTTACCTGATTCTTCCGCCTGCATGGTTGCCCGCCTTTTTAGGTTTGGCTGCGATGGCCGCTTCCGTGTCCGTTTTTCGCACGGCCATCAACCTGCACGGGCTGGCCTTTCTGCTGGCCGCCGCGGCTGCCTCCGGACTCTTCAATTTCATCCTGGATGCTTTGGCCGGAAGCCTGCCCGCGAGCTTTTCATGCAACCTCTGCCTGGTTTCCGCCTTCTCCATGGCTGGTTACGGTCTGAGCGCGCGGCGTCCCGCGGAGAGCCTTTTGCGGCAATCGATCAATCTCGCCACCGCCTCCCTCGCACTCTTTGCGCTGGCGGCGCTGCTGGTTGAAGGCCTGCTGCGCCTCGCTGCTTTGCGCTTCACTCCTGAAGCTCCAGCCATCGCCTTCACCCGCACGCTGGTCCTTTGCACAGCGGCCTTTGCGCTCTCCTGGGCAGGCTCACGCTGGCGGCGCGCCGAACTGCTGCGCCTCGCCTACGCCACTCTGGGTTTGATCGCCGTCAAACTGCTTCTGCAAGATCTGCCCCTCGGTAATCTAGGATTGATTGCCGCTTCCATCTTCCTGTTTGCCGTCGCATTGCTCGCGCTTCCGCGTCTGGCGCGCAGCTACAAGCGGGTCTGAGTTCATTCGAGGCGCCGAAGAGCCAATCTGGATTATTAGAACCTACTCATTCCACTAATCTTACTCATGAAATGACGCCGATTGCCGAAACAGCTATCAGAGCGTTATTTCTCTGCCTCATCAGCCGTGCCAACCGCTGTTGCGCGCCACCCGCAAGCAAGATTTCTGGCTCGAAGGGAGAATCCGATGCAGCAAATTGAGAGGCAACCAGTAGCTCCCTCCTGGGCGCATCTGCGCATTCCCCCCTTTCCCCAGGTCGCCCTTCAGGTTCTGCAACTGGCCCACAATGAAAACGTGCAACTGCGCCAGTTGAGCGATCTGATCTCCTCCGATCCCGCCTTTGCCAGTGAAGTTCTCACCATCGCCAACTCCCTCCTCTACGCTCCGCGCTTTCCCGCCACCAGCATTCTGCAAGCCATCGCCGTGCTGGGCGCCAACAACCTGAATGGCCTCTGCCTGACCGTGGGCGTGCGCGGCTACATGGGCAAGGCGCTCAACCAGCCCGCCATGCGCGCCATCTTCCGCCACAACCTGGCTTGCGCTCTGATTGCCGACCAGGTGGCCTCCGTTGGCTTCATGGACCGCGATGTCGCCTACACTTGCGGCGTCATGCACGACATCGGCCGCCTCGCCCTGGCCGTCCTCCGCCCCAAGGAGTACAGCCTGCCGCTGGGCGTGCATAGCGGACCTCCCGAAAGCATTCTCAAAGCCGAACGCGAACTCTTCGGCTGGGATCACTGCGAGGCCGGACGGCAACTGATCACCGACTGGAAGCTCCCTCCAGAGTTTGAACCCGTCGTGGCCGATCACCATGCCCCCCGCAAGAAAGACAGCGCCTGGGGCATGCCCGATCTGATCAACGTCTGCTGCCGCATGGCGGACGCAGCAGGTTTTCCCTCTTTTCCCGGATGCGAAGCCACCCCCTATCCTGATCTGCTGGAAGAACTGCCCGTCCGCGAGCGCGGACTCTTCCATCAGACTGTTGAACCTCTGGCCTTTGAAATCGCCCGCAAAATCGACGCCGTCGAGGCGGCTTGAAACTCAATGTAGCGCCGGTCTCCAGACCGGCTGTCGTGCGGACGTCCCCGTCCGCGCACGTTTCTTCGCACGCTGCAATGACCCCGCTCACCTGCTAACTCGCGATCACCGCGAAAGCCCGCCCTGAGCGCAGTCGAAGGGCGGCGGCTCACTCGCTGAATGATTTCCCGAATGACCAGAATCACCAAATCAAGCCGCAAATCCCGCAAGACGAACCCCGCCCGCCCATCCGCTGTTAGAATCACGGATGAGCAGCCCAAATGAGCGTAAGCGCCCTCTATCCCGGCACCTTCGACCCGCCCACCAACGGTCACATCGACCTGATCCAGCGCGG
>CAYVGW010000079.1:0-3743 GCA_964450895.1 uncultured Occallatibacter sp.
ATCTCATCAAGCCAAACCCGCACTGCATATAGCAATTAAGATGCGTTTGCCCTGGCCATCACCCCGTCCGGTTTGACCTCTTCCGCGGCCGCCCGTATCATCAAGGAAGGGAGTTGTGCGCGGAGTCTCGCTCTGCCCGCTTCCGGGCACGGCTTTTTGGAGCCGGGCCTGTTGTTCCTCTCCCGGCGGGGTAGCTCAGATGGTTAGAGCGACGGATTCATAACCCGTAGGTCGGCAGTTCGATCCTGCCTCCCGCCACCAAATTCAAGAGACCGGGGGGCTGGGACGGACTCCCCCGAATACGCGCACCCCAGCCGCATCAAATCACCCGATACTGTTCGGCCAGCGCGCGGAACTCCCTGACCTGCGCCGCAATCCAGGCCTCATCGCGGACAAGTTCCGCAGCCAGCAGCTTCGCCACCGGCTCGGCCATGGCCATTGCCGCCTCCGCGTTCAAAAAAAGCGCCCGCGTGTGCCGCGCCAGCACATCTTCCACCGTCCGCGCCATCTCCGCCCGCGCCGCCCACACCACCTCGGCGGCGATGTACGGCAGCGCCGGATGCAGTTTCACGGCCAGCGCCGGAGTCTGCGCCAGCGCGCGAATCGCCTCAGCGTCCGAGCCGTAGACCTGCAAGCTACCCAGCGCGGCCGACTCCTCCATATAGCCGTGAATCCGCAGATTCTTCGTCGAGCAATCCGCGTCCGCCAGCTTGCCCAGCGTAATGGCGTGGTCCACCGCGTCCTCGGCCATGTGCCGGTAAGTCGTCCACTTGCCGCCGGTGATCGTCAGCAGCCCCGAAGTGTCCACGTGAATCACATGGTCGCGGGAGAGCGCTGAGGTTTTGCCCTCGCCCTTGACCAGCGGACGCAGCCCCACAAAGACCGCCAGCACGTCGGCGCGGCTGGGCGGCTTGGCAAAGAAGCGCCCCGCCGTCTCCAGAACAAACTCAATCTCCTCTTCCAGCGGCCGCGGCTCCAGGCTGGCTGCCTCGACGGGCGTGTCCGTAGTCCCAGCCACCGCGTGCCCGTGCCAGGGAATCACAAACAGCACCCGCCCGTCGCTGGTCTTGGGAACCATCAGCGCCGTCTCGCTCTTCAGGAAGGAGCGATCAAAGACCAGATGAATCCCCTGGCTGGTGACCACCAGTTGCTCGGCGTTCGGGTCGGCCATCTGGCGGATCGAGTCGGTAAAGACGCCGGTGGCATTCACCACCATCCGCGCCGCAATCGAGAACTCCTCGCCCGTCTCCGCGTCGCGCGCCTTCACGCCGTTGATGTAGCCGTCGGCGTCGCGCTGGAGGCCGGTCGCGGGAAAGTAATTCAGCAGCGCCGCGCCGTGGTCGGCCGCCGTCATCGCCAGATGAATCAGCAGCCGCGCGTCGTCGAACTGGCCGTCGTAATAGATGACGCCGCCGCGCAGTTCCTCCGGCTCCAGCGCCGGCAGCCGCTGCAGCGTCTCCTCCTTGCTCAGCAGCTTGGACGCGCCAAAGCCGTACTTGCCGGCTAGCAGGTCATAGAGCTTGAGTCCAATCCCGTAGAACGGCGCCTCCCACCACGAGTAATTCGGCACCACAAAGGCCAGATCATGCACCAAATGTGGTGCATTCTGCCGCATCAGCCCCCGCTCCTTCAGCGCCGACATCACCAGCGGGATATTTCCCTGCTCCAGATACCGCACCCCGCCATGCACCAGCTTGGTCGAGCGGCTGCTGGTTCCCTTGCCGAAGTCGTGCGCCTCCAGCAGCAGCACGCTCAACCCCCGCGCCGCCGCATCCACGGCCACGCCTACCCCGGTTGCCCCGCCGCCGATCACCACAATATCCCACGGCTCCTGCCGCTCCCGCACCTTGCCGATCATCTCTTCTCTACGCATCATTCGCTCCATCCTTTTGCCCGCTCCACGGCCCTCTGCCACAATCCCCGCCGCTCGGCCCGCTCGCTAGCATCCATCCTCGGCTCAAAGCGCTCGTCGCCCTGCCGCCGCGCACGCAACTCCTCCGGATTCGCCCAGAAGCCCGTCGCCAGCCCGGCCAGATACGCCGCGCCCAGCGCCGTCGTCTCTGTCACCTGCGGGCGCACCACCGGCACGCCCAGCAAATCCGCCTGGAATTGCATCAGCAGATTATTTACCGCCGCGCCGCCGTCCACGCGCAACGCCGCCAGCGGCGTCGTCTCGCTCTGCACGGCCTCCAGCACGTCGGCCACCTGGAAGGCGATGCTCTCCAGCGCCGCCCGCGCAATCTGCCCCGGCGACGTATCCCGCCGCAGCCCGATCAGCATTCCGCTGGCGTGCGGATCCCAGTGCGGCGCGCCCAGACCCACAAAGGCCGGCACCAGCACCACCCCGCCCGAATCCGGCACGCTCTCGGCCAGCGCCTCCACCTCGGACGAAGAGCCAATCAGCCGCAGATTGTCGCGCAGCCACTGCACCACCGCCCCGCCGATAAAGATGCTCCCCTCCAGCGCGTACTCCAGCCGATGCTCGGCGCTGGCCGCCAGAGTGGTAATCAGCCGGTTCTTCGAGCGGATAAAGCCCGTGCCGTTCCCATCCACGCCCGTCCCGATATTTTGCAGCAGGAAGCAGCCCGTCCCGTAGGTGTTTTTGGCCTCGCCCGCCCGCCAGCACAACTGCCCAAAGAGCGCCGCCTGCTGGTCGCCGGCAATGCCCGCAATCTCCACGCCGCCCAGGCCGAGCGTCGTGGTCACCTCGCCCACCTTCTGGCTCGACCAGACCACCTCCGGCAGCAAACTAGCCGGAATCTTGAAGATGCGCAGCAACTCCTCGTCCCACTCACCCTTCACGATATTGAAGAGCAGCGTCCGCGAGGCATTCGTCACGTCCGTCACGTGCCGCGCCCCGCTCGTCAGGTGCCAGATCAGCCAACTGTCCACCGTGCCGAAGGCCAGCTCGCCCCGCTCCGCCCGCGCTCGCGCGCCGGGAACGTTGTCCAGAATCCACGCCACCTTGGTCGCGGAAAAATACGGGTCCAGCACCAGGCCGGTCTTGGCGGCGACCTCTTCCTCCGCCCCGCTCTCAACCAAAACGCCACACAGCGAAGCCGTCCGCCGGTCCTGCCAGACAATCGCCGGATGAATCGCCTTGCCCGTCGCCCGCTCCCAGACCACCACCGTCTCCCGCTGGTTGGTGATGCCGATCGCCGCCACGTCGCGGGGCCGCGCCCCAGCCCGTCCCAGCGCCTCCACCGCGCAACTTAACTGGCTGGTCAGAATCTCCGTCGGGTCATGCTCCACCCACCCCGCCTGCGGGTAAAACTGCTCGAACTCATGCTGCGCCACGGCGGCAATCCCGCCCGCCTCGTCAAAAAGTATCGCCCGCGAACTGGTCGTCCCCTGGTCCAGTGCAAGAATATAGCCCATCGTCCGCTCTCCGCCTCAGGCAATCAGTGAATCACGCCAGACCGGGAATCGGCAAGGGAGCGGAATTTTCGGCGGTGGCGCTTTTTCTGGTTCCCGGTAATACATCCGGAATTCAATCATGGCTTCCTTGCGAAGGATCTGCGTTTTTCATCGTGGATGAGTGGGAGACCACAAACCTCACCCGCAGGCTTTGTAACAAGGGCACGGCTTCAGCCGGGCCGCAAAGATGCCCCGATTGAGAGTGAGGGCTTTAGCCCCTGAGGGAATCCGCTGTCCATGATCTCCAGAACGAGGGGGCTGAAGCCCAATATCATTTGTGACCGGGGAGGGAAGTTGAGGGTGCCCCCGGTCCCATAGTCCATTCC
>CAYVGW010000079.1:3843-5326 GCA_964450895.1 uncultured Occallatibacter sp.
AAACCCAACTGAGGGTGCCCCCGGTCCCTCGCAGTTGGGGACCGGGGAGGGATGCTGAGGGTGCCCCCGGTCCCATAGTCCATTCCAAACCCAACTGAGGGTGCCCCCGGTCCCTCGCAGTTGGGGACCGGGGAGGGATGCAAGAAACAGGAATTTTCAGCGCTACTCACGCCCAACGAAGAGATATTCCGACTGCAAGAGGTTTAAGATAGACCCATTATGCCCGACGCCGCAAGCCAATCCGGAGAAGTCCAGTTGCGCGGCTCCGTTCTGGTGCTGCTGCAATTTGATGTCTGCGAGGCCATTCGTCTCGACCTTTTGCAGGAGTTGGTCAGCGCCCGTAAAATCGCCAAGCCCAGCCTGAAGCATCCCGCGCCGGGGTATGTGCGCTACCAGAGGCCGCCGGTGGTGGTGCCCGCCGAGCCGCTGGTGCTGGAGAGCGGCGAACGCCTCCAGGGCGAGATCAAGTACTACGACTACGGCGTCCTCAGCGTGGTTTACGAGCTGCCTTTTGCCGGCGACTGGGAGAAGCTGGCCGGCCTGGCCAGCCGCTGGGTCTGGGATGTGGATTTCGCCGCCCAGGCCGCGGCCATCGTCCGCGCCAGCCTCCTGCGCGCCGCCCCCGCGCTCATCAAGCCTTACGACGAGTGGCTCAGCGAAGATTATCTGATTTTTCACGTGCGCGAGATCGCCGGCTCGCCCTCGGTCACGGAACTGATACGCGACCATGGCCCGCGCATCGCCCAGGTGGTGCGCGGAGACACCGGTCAACTGGCGGAAAGCGAATGCAATGAAGTGCTGCAATCGCGCATCTCATACTATGCCAACGATCTGGCAGTAATCGGTTGGAACGCGGCCTTTCTCTATGACAGCACCGCGGGCGCCGAGATGGCCGTGGAACTGCTGGAGTACGCTAACTCCCAGTTACTGGAATTCCGCTACTACGACGATCTGCTGACCGAAGAGCTGGAGCGCGTCTACACCCTGCTGGACAAAGGCACCGGCATCCTGGCGCGCTGGCGTTTGGCAAACTCGGCCACGCAGTTGCATACCGTGCTGCTGGACGTGGCCGAGCTGACCGAACACGCCGATAACGCCATCAAGTTTCTCAGCGATATGTTCGCCGCGCGCCTTTACAAGCTGGCGGCCCAGAAAGTCGGCGTGCCCGACTACAAGGATCTGGTTACCCGCAAGGTTCACACCGCCGAGGAACTCTATCGCTTCATGGTGGACCAGTTCAACCAGAGCCGCGCTTTCTTCATGGAATTCACGGTCGTCATTATCCTGGTCATCGAGATCGTCTATATGTTTTTCGGCAAGATGTTTTAGAGTTATGATTTTCTATTTCATTTTTTAGCTGTCATCCTGAGCGAAGTTTGCCGCGTTTTTTGCGGCAAACGGAGTCGAAGGACCCGCGGTTGCCCTCAGCATCGAGCCGAATCAATGAGGTTAGGTCTTTGACCGTTGAATGATCTGCCAACTA
>CAYVGW010000079.1:5426-17642 GCA_964450895.1 uncultured Occallatibacter sp.
TTTGACCGTTGAATGATCTACCAACTATTTGACCGTTGAATGATCTACCAACTATTTGACCGTTGAATGATCTACCAACTATGGGTGCCCCAGGTCCCGATTTTGGGACCTGGGAACCACAAACTCGATGTACAAATTCATCCGGTCAAAGACCTATCTGGGGTGCCCCAGGTCCCGATTTTGGGACCTGGGAACCACAAACTCGATGCACAAATTCATCCGGTCAGAGACCTAGCTGCGTGCCGTCGGCGAAAAGCCTTGTGCGATCGCCTCCCTGAGCACCCTCCGCATCGCATTCAACGCCGCTGGAATCTCATCTCCGCGCGAAACAGGCCCATGCCCGCCCACTATAAATTCAGGCTTGAGACTTTCTATACGATCCAGCGAATCAAGCCATAACTTCCAATCTTCGCTGCCTCCCGCATCCAGATTCGGAAGATATTCGCGCACCACGCAATCACCCGTAAACAAAACGCGATCCTGCGCAACCCACACGGAAAGATTCGTTCGCGTGTGTCCGGGAGTGAGCAGAATCTCCGCCTTCAGCCCGCCCAGATCAAAGGTAGCTTCGTCCTTGAGCGCGCAATTCGGATTGGTCAGCGCAGTCTTATAGAAAAACGCCTGCTCCTCATGACGTGCGCGCCGCGCGGAGCAAGGAATCGCATGGTTGAAACCGGCAACCTCCGCGTGAAATTCATCCGGCGTGCGCGCAATCTCCGCGTGGCCCCAGACGTCAATCCCCTGCGCGCGAAAATAGCCATTGCCGCCTATATGATCGAAGTGCTTCTCGGTATTGATCGCCCGCAGCGTGTTTCCTGGACGCGTCGCCCTTGCGTAGCCATCAATCGTCTGTGCAGCCAGTGTGTTTCCGCCCGTGTCCACCACCAGCGTCATTTCGCTTCCAGTAATAAACCCTGCGTTGACGCACCAGGGCAATGAATAACCCAGCCCGGTAACTGCAAAACAATGATCCGTAAGTCGCATATCGATAGATTACCGCGTTCCGCCAAAAGTATCTCGCAAAAATGGGTGGCGCGCATATTACAGGATGATGAAAACCACCGCACTTGTTCACTGAAGAGATACTTTAGAGCGCTAGGACTAGCTTTTCATATGCATTCCCTGTATCATGAAGATGATGCCCCGCAAATTGGCGGCGAATCCAACGAAACCCCCACGAAGGAGACCGATAATGGCAGATACTACCAAGAAGACCAAGGCGCCCGCGAAACCGCGTAAAACAGCCGCCAAGAAAGCGAAGGTTGCACAGCCTGTCAAGCTGTCCATGCCCTCGCGCGCCGAAATCGAGCAGTTAGCCCGTCAATACTGGGCGCAGCGCGGCTACACGGATGGCTACGCCGAGCAGGATTGGCTGCGCGCCGAGCAGGAGCTGCTCGCAATGGCCTCCTAACTTCAAGCTACTCAGCCCGAATTTTTCATAACTCGCCTTGCCGCGGGCGCAGGATATGTTTGCCTAAATCAAAATGAGGCCTTGCATCCTGCCTTCATGCAGGATGCAAGGGCTACTGCCCGAATTCAGAGTTCACGTTGAATTATCCCTGGGAGTTCATTTCTTTTTCGGCGCGCTGCGTTGCGCTCCGAGTATCTTTTTCGTCGCGCGTTCAAAGTCGCTTTCGAAGGCGCTATCCCGCGCAAGATCAAAGGCCTGAAACTGCTTTTCCGCCAGTTCTTTCGCCACCTCGTGCGAAACCCGGCCCGCATCCGCCAGCACATCGTACTCATTGAACTTCAGAAAGGCATCGAGCTTCTCAACCCATTCCGCCATGCGCATCGGAATCTGCCGCGCGGCCTGGTTTTCCGCATAGTCCAGATACATGCCGACAATCCGTTCCAGCGCCTTGATCTCCCCCTCTTCCAGATAGTTCTTCGCAACCGTAACATCCGCTTTGCGAATGCGGCCGCGAGGAGCATTCTTCCACGTCTTGAGCCCCATATTCGGTTGGCTGGCCTGGGCGCGCTCCGCAATTAACTCAGCCGCGGTCTTGCCGGTGATCGCCCAATGCAGCTTATTCTGCACCGTCTTGAAGAAAGCTCGCGTAATCTTCGCGTTCGGGTCGTAGTCGATGCTGCACTGCTCGTATATGTCCGTGATCTTGAGATAGAAGCGCCGCTCACTGGCGCGGATGGAACGAATCCGCTCCAGCAGTTCATCAAAGTAATCCTTGCCGAAACGCTTGCCCTGCTTGAGCCGTTCATCGTCCAAGACAAAGCCCTTGATAAGGAACTCGCGCAGAACCTGCGTCGCCCAGATGCGGAATAGCGTCGCCTCGCGGCTGTTCACCCGGTAGCCGACGGCGATGATGGCGTCCAGATTGTAAAAATCCACCTCGCGGGAGACCGTCCGAGCGCCCTCGGTTTGAACTACTCGAATTTTTCGAGTAGTTGCCACACTATTGAGTTCATTGGACTTGTAGATCTCCTGAAGGTGGTACGTGATGGTGTGGCTCTCCACGCCAAACAGTTCCGCCATCTTTTTCTGCGTTAGCCAGAAGCTCTCACTCTCAAACAGCACCTCGACGCGGACATTGCCATCCGGCGTGGCATACAGAATGATCTCGTGCTGCAACGGAGCCTGTTCGTTCGCCATCATTGCGCCCCCTGCTCATTATCATCGCACCTATGGCGGGTGCCCCAGGTCCGGATTTTCGGACCTGGGAAACTACGAACCCATTGCGGTAGCTAACTATTCGCCCGCTGCGCCACCAGCATCGACTCCAGAATCTGATCCGAGACATCCTTGACCGCTGCCGGTGAGTGCGCCAGAAAGAGCGTATTGGTCTTATCGCTTTCTCCAATCGATTTCAGCGTGTCAAAGTACTGCGTCACCAGCACCAGTTGCATCACATCGCGCGACGACGCGCCTTCGACGGCCTTCTGGAATTGCTCGACCGAATTCTGCAAGCCCTCGATGATCGCCTTGCGCTGATTGGCGATGCCCTGCCCTTGCAGCGCCTTGCTCTCCGCCTCGGCCTCGGCCTTCTTCACCACCAGAATCTTCTCCGCCTCGCCGCGCGCATTGGCGGCCACCTGCTCGCGCTGCGCCGCGTTGATGTCGTTCATCGCCGACTTCACCTTCTGGTCGGGCACAATGTCGGTCACCAGCACATTCACAATCTCGAAGCCGAAGGTGGCCATATCCGCGTCCAGCTCCTGCTTGACGGCCGCGGCAATCGACGACTGCGAGGCAAAGACCTCATCCAGCGTCATGCCCGGAACGTGGCCCAGAATCACCTGTTCCACATAACTCTTGATCTGCCCCGTGGGGTCGGCCAGCTTGTAATACGCGTCGAAGACCTTCTCCGGGCGCACGCGATACTGCACCGAAATGGGGATCGTGACAAAGACGTTGTCCTTGGTTTTTGTCTCCATGGTGAGGGAGATCTGGCTGACGCGCAGGCTGACCTTGCCGGAGACGCTGTCAAAGAACGGCCGCTTCCAGTTCAAACCCGGATCGGCGACGCGCAGAAACTTGCCGAAGCGCGTAATGACGGCCACTTCCGCCGTGTTCACGGTGAAGAAGCTGCTGAGAAGAACAATCAGAACGATAAGAGCCAAAACTCCCACGATGATCAAAACCGGGTCCATGCAAAGCCTCCGTTGCCTATTTTTGCGGCAACAGCGAATTATACAGGAGCGAGATCAAAGCTCGTGGAAGATTGATCGCCGTTGATGGATGAATTACTTCTGCAAAATCTTCCCCACATAGACTCCAAACGGCCCCAGTTGAATGGCTCCCAGCGACTCCGGATCACCCGCCCCCGGCGTCTTCAGCAGCGTCTTCAGTTTCCCGTTGAAGCCGGGAACGCTCAAGGATACCCTCTGCGGCTGGGCAGTAAAGTTCACGCTGACCACCACCGGCGGCCCGCCCGCATCCTTGCGCATCCAACTCAGGACTTTATCATTCTTGGTGTCCAGCATGGTGTTGCGCCCGCGCTCGAAGGCCGGAATCGTCTTCTTCAAGCGAATCACATTTTCGTACCATGCGAGCAGTGAGTTAGAATCGCGGCTCTCTGCGGCCACATTCAACTCAGCCGCGCTCGGTGGCACGGGCAGCCAAGGCTTGCCGCGCGTAAAGCCGGCATTCGCGCTTGCGTCCCACTGCATCGGCGTGCGCTCGCCGTCGCGGCCCTTTTCGCGCGGCCACCCGGTAATGCCGATGGGGTCTTTTACATCTTCCTTGCGCGTCGGTGGCGTGGTCAACATGCCTAACTCATCGCCGTAATAAAATTGCGCCGCGCCCCGGCTCAAAAACAAGACTATCGCCAGCGCGCGCTGAATCTCCACGTCATGCACGCCGTCGCCGTAGCGCGCCGCCAGGCGCGGATTATCGTGGTTATCAAAGAGCAGCAGCGGCGTGTTATCGCCGATCTTGGTTTCCGCATCGTTGATTTTGTCGCGGAAGGCCGCCACATCCAGCTTGTTGATGAAGCCCACCTGCGTATCCATCGGCAGATGAAACTCCGGCTTGCCCGCCGGCCCGTACATCTTGGCCAGTTCAGCGACATTGGGCAGATACGTCTCGCCGATCAGCACGCGCGTTCCCGGAAAGGCCGCCGAACTGAATGTATCCGCGGTTGCGCGTATCTCCTGCACCACCGCATGAACCCCCGGCAAGTTATCGGTCTTCGAGTCATTCAGTTGCGGATCGCCATATGAGTTAGTTAGCGTGTTGCCGTCCTTGTCTTTGAGCGTCTCTTCGTCGGTCAGGCTGGGGTCTTCATAGAGCGCGGTCACCGCGTCAAAGCGGAAGCCGCCCACTCCGCGCTTCAGCCAAAAGCCGATGATCTGCTTGAAGGCCTCATGGACCTTGGGATTGTTCCAGTTCAAATCCGGCTGCTGCGCATAGAAGCGGTGATAGTAATACTGGCGCGTCGCCGCATCCCACTGCCAGGCCGAGTGGCCAAAAAGCGACTCCCAGTTATTGGGCGGCGCGCCCGCGTCGCTCGCCGTCTCGCCCTTGCCATCCTGCCACATATACCAGTCACGATAAGGGTTGGTCCGCGAAGAGCGCGACTGCTTGAACCACTCATGTTGATCCGAAGTATGGTTCATCACCATGTCCATCAGGATGCGAATCTGCCGCTTGCGCGCCTCGGCCACCAGCCGGTCAAAGTCGGCCATCGTGCCGTATTGGGGATCGATGCTCTCGTAATCCGAAATGTCATAGCCGAAGTCCACCTGCGGCGAAGGGTAGCAGGGGGTTAGCCAGATGGCGTCCACACCCAGTTTTTTCATGTAGTCCAGCCGCGCGGTGATGCCGTTCAGATCGCCGATCCCATCGCCATTCGAGTCCTGAAAGCTGCGCGGATAGATCTCGTAGATCACGGCGTTCTTCCACCAATCGCGCTCGGCGGCGGCGACGGGGCCGGCGGCGTGGTGCGCGGCTTTGGCGGGTGCCTTTTGCGCGCCGGACGCAATCGTGGCGGCGCAGAACATCAGCGCCAGAGTGATGCGGAGGGTAGCGGTAGTCCGATGCATGGCGGTCTCCTCGGGGCAACGACGCCGATGAGGTGGCTCAGCGGCGTTTTGAAGCTACGCCCGATTCTACAGGAGCGAGTACACGATTTTCCCGCGAGGCTAAAAAGAGCCGGATAGCCGCCCAATGCATTCGTGCCGTGACCATAGGATGAGGAAATCAACAGGAATGTAGCGCCGGTCTCCAGACCAATGTAGCGCCGGTCTCCAGACCGGCTGTCGTGCGGGCGTCCTCGCCCGCACAAGTCCAGGTTTGATTACCAAATCATGCGGTCTAAACACCAAACGGAAGGCAAAATCCCACCCCTGTCAAAAATAAAAGACAAAAATCACAAAAAAAGACTTGCGCGCCGATGTGTGGTTAAGATACTAATTGTTTTGTTAACTGTGCTGATGTGACACAGATCACAATCTCCCATCGTTTTTGGAGCGGACTCGACCCCGCGTTCGACGCGAGTCTACTTTCCTACTCATAGTGCAGGAATCTGCCTGCCAATTCTGGTCGTCGGGTTGAAGAGAAGTTTGCCCCGGCCAGCCGGACGGTTTCAAATATCGAATTTCCCCTTTCCACGCAAAACAATTTTCCTCGGAGGTTTCAATGTCTACTCTCAAGAACTTAGGAGTTCTCACTGCCGCGCTTTTTGCCGGCACCGCGGCCATGGCAGCGCCTGTATCCACAAACATATCGGCCTGCGTCAATTCATCCACCGGCGCCGTGCGCATCGTGGCCTCAACGTTGCTCTGCGTCGCCGGTGAAGTCGGGACAAGCTGGGCGGTAGTTGGACCAACCGGAGCGGCCGGCGCTCAAGGCCCCGCTGGTTCCGCGGGTCCGCAAGGCCCTGCTGGAACTCCTGGCGCAACGGGAGCAAGCGGTCCCGCCGGCCCGCAAGGCCCAATTGGTCCGGCTGGCGCAACAGGAGCGACCGGCGCGACCGGTTCCGCTGGTCCGGCTGGTTCCGCTGGGCCGGCTGGCCCAACCGGCTTGACCGGCGCTACAGGCCCCGCCGGAGCAACCGGAGCGACCGGTGCAACCGGAGCGACCGGAGCGACCGGCGCTACAGGTCCAGCCGGCCCAACGGGTCCAACCGGCGCGGCCGGTGCGGGACTTGGCCCCAACTCCTTCAGCACCCTGTTTGTCTTCGGCAATGAAGGCTCGCCCTCCCTCGCCAATACCACTTACTACTTCACGCCGGACGGTTCTCTCACCAGCGGCTACGACACGCAGACCTCCATCGCCGGCGCTTCCGCCGCCAACTTCATGCCTGCGCCCGCCAACTGCACCATGAAAGCGCTGAATCTCGCCGTGGACAACTACTACGCGGCGGCATCGGACACCACCACCGTCACGGTCTACATGAATGGATCGGCCACCCCCATGCACGCCAGCGTCACCACCAACGGCAACAGCGCCGCCGCCTCCGACACAACCCATACCTTCGCGGTCGTGGCGGGAGAATCCATCTCGGTCGCCTTCAGCGAGACCAACATCAATCCCTACAACAAGATTTCCATCGGGCTGATCTGCCAGTAAAGATCGCTCGCACAACGCGCCTCGCCTGCCGCGGAAGGCAACTCCCCGGCGCGGAAATCAAACGCAGCATCACCAAAGGAGAACATGCATGTCAGATCCATTTTTGGGTGAGATCAGAATGACTGGTTTCAACTTTGCCCCGGTGGGCTGGGCCTTGTGTAACGGACAGACCCTGTCCATTGCGCAATACTCCGCGTTGTTCGCGCTGCTGGGAACCACCTACGGCGGCAACGGCGTCTCCACCTTCAATCTGCCCGACCTGCAAGGCCGCGTGCCGATTCATCAGGGCAGCGGGCCCGGCCTCAACCCGTATCTCATCGGCGAAAACGGCGGCACGGAGAACGTGACGCTGCTCAGCAACCAGATGCCCATCCATAACCATCTGGTCAACGTGAACAACGCGGCCGGCACCAGCGCCGATCCAACCAGCAAGTTACTGGCTGAAACCGCCACCGATTCCCGGACTCCCACCCTCACCCAGACCTATACGAGCAATGCCGCCACCGGCACACTGGCGCCAACCGCCATCTCCACGGCAGGCGGAAATCTGCCCCACCCCAATCTTCAGCCCTTCCTGACCGTCAACTTCATCATCGCGCTGACGGGCATCTTCCCCTCCCGAGGATGATCCAAACCGAAGGATATTGCCCGTGACTCAGACCATCGGATACAATGCGACCAGATGCTTCCTGAGACCTGTTCAGGCGGAGGACGAGGAATTCCTCTACCGCCTCTTTGCGGAGTCGCAGGAGCATTTGGCCGCCTTTCGACCCAATGCAGAGCTTTACGCGGCGTTGATCGAAATGCAGTATCATGGGCGCAAGCAGAGTTATGCAACCGGGTTTCCTCGGGCAGTCGATGCGATTCTCTGCGTGAAAGATGATGCGCGGGGCGCGTTGCCGGTGGGAAGAATTCTGGTCGATTGCCAGCCGGATTGCTGGCGAATCGTCGATCTTGCCGTGCTGGCCGCACAGCGCGGAAATGGTTTCGGAGGTTGGGTGATTCAGCTTTGTCAGCGGAAATCGGAAGCCGCTGGAGCCAAGCTTACGCTGGAAGTCAGACCGGACAATCGCGCGCGCAGGCTCTATGAGCGGCTCGGCTTTCGCGTCACCCATGAAGACGCGTTCGCCGTGCAAATGGAATCGGTCGCATCTTTCCCTGATGCGGACAATTCTCTCAGAACTAAAAGTTTGATTGCGGTTTATTGATACCAGGAGGCAGCAATGAAGAAACTCTCGATAGCATCCTTCGCATTGGCGGCAGCGCTTGCGATCTCCCCCGTCGCCAAGGCTGACACCTTCAGCTTTACATTTACCGACGGCGCGGTCTCCGGCTCGGGCACGCTGACCGGCACGCTCGAAGCCCCTGGAGTCTGGCAGCTCCTCACCGGAAGCGGAACATTCAACGACGGAACCAACAGCGGCCCCATCACGCTGCAATCTGATCCAAACTACCCCAGTTCCGCGCTTGATCCCTATTTCGCCTTCGCTTATGACGATCAGCTCATGCTGGGGAACGGACCTAATCAATACATCGATCAGGACGGCCTCTTCTTCACCTTTGGCGCGCTGGATCTGAATCTCTACCAGAGCGGTGGCGGCCCGGGCACAGATGGGTGGTATGAATCCGACTCGAACAGCAATACAAATGGCGATTCAGCCGGAACCTTTGCCATTACTTCCTATGACATCAGTTCCTCGGTGACTCCGGAGCCGGGCAGCTTCCTCCTGCTGGGCACCGGCTTCTTCGCCCTGGCGGGCCTTTTGCTCCGCAAACAGCTTTCGCTGCAACGATAAAGCAAGCCGCGCACTCACCTTCTTCCGCAAGGAGGACGGGGGTGCGCGCAAAAAAATATAAAAGTTCCTTCAGCGGCTCGGCGCTTCTTCCGGGCCGCATTTTTCCCTGCAACAAAATCCGCGCCTACCGCCCCCGGCTGATCTTCATCCGGTCGAATTCAATGGTGAACTCCGGCTTCTCGCGCGTCCCCGTGATCTGAATCGGCACTTCGGTCCCTGCTCCGTCTTTTTTCATCATCCTGTCAGCCGGCTTCAGCAGCATTCCCTTCCACCCGCCCACCATCTTCGACACCGGAGCCTCCATCTTCGCCGCGCCCTCAAAATTCAGCGCTCCGCCCTCCAGCTCATACGTCCCTTTGAGCGCAATCGCTGCTCCCGGCACGCTATAACTCAGCGCGGGCAGCGTAATCACACCGCCCTCCAACTGAAAGCTGCTCTCCATCCCTGACAGAATGCTCGCCGGATCGGTGGTCTTCAACTCCGCCGGCTGTCCCTGCCCGCGCAGGCTCAGCTCCGCAATCCGCCGCTGCATCTTGTCGCTGGTAAACAGCGCTTTGTCCAGCGCAAACCACCCGTCCAGCTTCAGCCGCAGTTGCACCGGCGCCGGGCCGGGGGGAATCCGCAAACTGGTCTTCATCGCCAGGTCGCCGGTCAGCAGCACGGTGTCTGTTTTGCCGGCCAGACGCAGAAAATCCTCGATCCGCCCGCGCTCCACGTGGATGTTGAGCGCAAGATCGTGGCCGTTGTAGTGTTGCGCGCCATTCACCACCGCTGCCGGCACGCGCACGATCGCCCCCTGCGCGGTAAAGCGCGAGCGCCCCAGCGTCGCCTCCACCGGCTCCAGCCAGGTGTCGCCGTTGCTCCCGTCCACCCGCGCATGAAAGCGCGTGCTCAGCGCCAACGCATTGCCAAAGTGCGTCAGCCGGAAGTCCGGCGTCCGCGTCTCCCCATCCACCGTCAAATGACGCAGCGTGCCCTGAAAATGCCCCGTCGAGTCAAGCCTCCCGGCAATCCCCTGGAAGCTGCCCAGGTCGGCATCTTCCAGGATGTACTCGCCCTCCAGAGCGGTCTCGCCGGGATCGCGATTGAGCCATGGGCCTATTCTGCCCTTGCTCTTGAGCGTTCCCCGCGGGCGCGGATTGGTCAGCTCGGCGTCAAAGCCCACAGCCCCGCCGGAGGCAACGTCCGTCAGCGTCAGGTGAGCGATCGCAAACTCCTGCCCCATCTTCCCCGGCTTGTCGGTTTCCATCACCAATTCCGCGCCCGTGCATTCGATCCGCTCCACATCAAATCTCACCAACTGGTTGCCCCGCCCGCGCGGCGTACTTGCTTTTGCCGCCTGGGTGGAATTCACCACCGCGCTGTCTTCGTTTCCGCCTGAAAGATGAGATTGCGGCGGCATATGGATGCTCAACCCCTTCAGCTCCACCAAAGAAATATGAATGGGCGCACCGGGGCGGTAGCGCAGCGGCGCATGAAAGCGAAACTCCTCCAGCCGGATCAGCGGCTCGCCCAACCCCTCCGCAACCGTCACGCCATTGACCTGCGCCGGCGGCCAGATCCGCAGCCCTTTGCCCTCCGCCCAAAGTCCGTTGACCAGAGAAATGTGAAAGCCATCCAACTCGACCCGCGCATGAAAGCGTACGGCGAGCGCCTCCACAATCCGCGCCCGCAAGAAAGGCTCCGCCCGCCGCAGGCCAACCTCCACCACCACCGCCGCCGCCACCAGCGCCAGCAGCAGACCGCCCGCGGCCCACTTCACCCACCCATGCCCGCGCCAGAATACTCTCTGCTCCGTCAATCCCGCCTCCCCGTTTGGCTACCATTGTCGCAGCATTCCCCCGCAGCGGTCCCCACCGGTTTCGCCGGTTTACGGAGCATAAAACTAGAGCGTCGGCCTTCGTCTCCATCCGGCCACGAGGGAGTGTTTTCTCTCAAAACCTGCGGAAGCCATTGCGCCGCCGCCGGATGCAAAGCTGGAGTGATGGTCATGGCCGCGCCGCGGATGACTCGAGCTGAGTCTCTGACCGGGCAAGTCTTGCGCTCGCCGGGGCTGGAGACAGCCAAGACTCTCCACGCATGTTTCTAGTCCCCCACCGGCGTTTACAACCCGCCGCGCATGAAACTGTAACGCCGACCTCCCGGTCGGCTGTGGCGTGGACCTCCTGGTCCGCGCTTGCTTCTTTTCAGTTCCCCACCGCCGTTGCCGACCCGCGAGACATGAATCCTCTCCAGTTCGATGCCGCCGCCAACTCGCCAACTCGCTCGTGTCTGCGTAGCAGACGCTAACTCGCTGATTTTATGATTAAATCCATCGGCACGCCTTCCTGTATATCATTCCATTTCCGGACCCAACAGCATCTTTGTATCTTCCTGGCCCTTCAGACCTTCAGAGCCTTGGTCCTTCGTTCCTGCTCTCTCAATCAAAGACCACCGTCTTGTTCCCATAGCAAAGAATCCGCCGGTCCAGATGCCAGCGCACGGCGCGAGACAGGACGATGCGCTCCAGATCCCGTCCCCGCTCCACCAGGTCTTCCACCTGATCGCGGTGCGAGATGCGCGCCACGTCCTGTTCGATGATTGGCCCGTCGTCCAGCACCTCGGTGACATAATGGCTAGTCGCGCCGATCAGCTTGACGCCCCGCGCGTGGGCCGCGTGGTAGGGCTTGGCCCCGGTAAAGGCCGGCAAAAACGAGTGATGCACGTTGATGATCGCCGCCGGATAGCGCTCCACAAACCCCGGCGAGAGAATTTGCATATAGCGCGCCAGCACCACCAGCTCCACGCCGTGCCCCGCCAGCACCTCCAACTGCCGCGCCTCGGCCTCGGCGCGTGTCTCGGCGGTCACCGGAATATGCTCGAAGGGAATGCCGTAGAAGGCGGCCAGATTCTCCACCGCGCGGTGATTGGAGACGATCACCGGAATCTCGCACTGCAACTCGCCGGAGCGCCAGCGGTGCAGCAGGTCGGCCATGCAATGCAAATACTGCGAGCAGAAGAGCGCCATGCGCGGCCGCCGCACGGAGGCGGTCAGCTTCCAGCGCATTCCCAGCTCTGCGGCCAGCGGCGCAAACTCCGCCCGAAAGGCCTCCAAATCGAACTTTTCCGCCCTCGAGGACGGATCGCCCTCCGCGGCCCCAAGCCCCCACTCCACGCGCATGAAGAAGAGTCCCAGGTCGTGGTCCTCGTGCTGGTCGGCGTGGTGAATGTTGGCGCCATGGCGATAGAGCAAGGAGGAGACGCGGGCCACCAGCCCCTTCTGATCCGGGCAATCGATGAGTAAAACAGCGGAATCTTTCATGCTTCCTCCAGCTTATCAGGCTACGGAAAAGGGACTGAGGGACTAGGGACTAAGGGACTAGGGACTAAGGGACTAGTACTACAGTCGCAGAT
>CAYVGW010000080.1:0-17626 GCA_964450895.1 uncultured Occallatibacter sp.
AATGATCGCGGAGATCGCCAAGGAAGTGGTAGCGCGGCTGCGCATCCAGATGCAACTGCCGGATCGCCCCGCGGCGAAATCCGCGCCTGCGTTTGTCGCGCGCGACGGCGTATTCGCCACGGTGGACGAGGCCGCGAGCGCCGCGTATGAGGCGCAGAAAAAAGTTGCTGCGATGAGCCTGGAAGATCGCGGGCGCATGATCGAGATTGTGCGCCGCATCTGCAATGATCGCCGCGAAGAGCTGGGCCGCATGGAGATGGAAGAGACCAAGGTCGGCCGCCTCGATCACAAGATTCTCAAGCTGACGAATATGCGTTTTGTGCAGGGCGTGGAAGCGATGCGTGCAGCGGGCACCAGCGCGCGCACGGACGCAACCGGCCTGTGCATCATCGAGCGCGCCCCTTGGGGCGTCATTGGCATGATGCTGCCGGTGACGCATTCGGTGCCCACGATGGCCGCCAACGCGATCAACATTTTGGCCGCGGGCAACACAGCAGTCTTCGGCCCGCATCCCTCGGGCGCGCGCGTGGCGCAGTACGCGCTGCAACTCTTCAATCGCGAGATCGAGCGCGAGCTGGGCGTGGCCAATGTGCTGACCACGATCCTCTCGCCGAGCCTTGAAGCCGCCGAGCAGATCTTCCATCATCCCAAGATTGCCTTGCTTTGCGTGACGGGCGGTCCGATGGTGGTGAAGGCGGCCAGCAAATCCGGCAAGCGCGTCATCGCCGCCGGTCCCGGCAATCCGCCTGTCGTGATTGATGAAACCGCCGATCTGGATCGCGCCGCGGAGTGCATCATCGCGGGTGCGTCCTTCGATAACAATCTTCTCTGCATCGGCGAGAAGGAGATTTTTGTCGTCGCATCGGTCGCCGATCAATTCATCGACGCGATGCGCCGGGCGGGGGCCTATCAGTTGGATGCGGCGCAGATCGAGCGGCTCACGAAAGCAGCCTTCACCTTCGACGGCGATGGAAAAGGCTGCGCTCGCGCGCATGTGAAAAAAGATTTTGTCGGCAAGGATGTTGCGGTGCTTGCGGCTGCCGCGGGCGCGCGCGTGCCGGCCAGCACACAGCTTCTCTTTGGCGAAACCAATGAGGATCATCCCTACGTGGTCGAAGAGCAAATGATGCCTTTTGTTCCGGTGGTGCGCGTGCGCGATGTGGACGCGGGCATTGCCGCCGCGGTGAAGGCCGAGCACGGCTACCGGCACACGGCGATCATTCATACGCAGAACGCGGAGACGGCCACGCGCATGGCGCGCGCATTGAACACCACGCTCTTCATTCACAACGCCGCGTCACCGGCCTCGCTCGGCATGGGCGGCCCAGGATATTTCAGCCACAGCATCGCCACGCCCACCGGCGAAGGCATCACCACGCCGCTGACCTTCACGCGCGAGCGGCAGATGGTCGTCGGCAACGCACTGAGGATTGTCTAGAAAATTTTCGTGAAGATGTGGCTTTGAAAGGGCATGACTTTAGTCGTGCCGTAGAAGCAGCAAAAGAAGCCGGGCTTTAGCCCCTGCGGGAAAGTCGGTTGAACCGAATATGTTTTTAGCGCGCATCAGCGGTACGGTCGTAGCGGCCATCAAGCATCCCACGCTGGAGGGCTGCCGCTTCCTGCTCGCGCAACGCATGGAGGCCGACGGCTCTCTGGCTGAAGAGCCAATCGTAATCATCGATTGGCTGGGCGCGGCCAGCGGCTCAACGGTGTTGGTTTCCACCGACGGCGACATTGCGCGCGCGCGCTTGAGCAACACAACGCCAGCGCGCATGGTTGTGGTGGGAATTGTCGACGAAGCGCAGCAGCGCGGAGGCCAATCATGAGGCTGGGAATCGTGCGCGGTCATGTGGTCCTCAATCCCGCTGTTGCAGCTTTTCGCGGTAAGCGGCTGGTGGTGCTGGAGCCGGTGACGATGGAGAATCTCTGCGCCGCGAATGGATTGGGCGGAGGCAAGGCATTAGTCGCCGTCGATGAACTTGGCGCGGCGAAGGGGCAGATCGTCGCCTTCACCGAAGGCCGCGAGGCCGCCAATCCCTTCTGGCCCAATGTTGCGCCGATTGATGCGTATTGTTCGCTGATCGTCGATTCCATAGCCATTCATTCGTAGTTTTTTTGAGAAATTTTCGAGGTATTCCAGGTGAAGAACGAAGCAAAGAGTTTTGAGGTTACCGGTCAGAAGCTGCTCTCGATGCGCGATGCGCAGAATGCCCGCGCGGCGGGCGCAACCCGCGTGCTGATTGCGGACAAATGCGTCGTGACGCCTTCGGCCCGTGACTTCCTGGCGCAGCACAATATCGCACTGGTGACCTGCGGCAAGGCCAGCGCCGCGCCGCAAGCTCCCGCGCAAGCTGCAAGCAGCAGCGCGCCGGCGACGCGCGGCAAGGCCAATCCAAAATTATTCTTCACGCCGGAAGCCGAAGCCATCAAGAAGGAGATTTGCGCCGTGGGGCGCAAGCTGTGGATGCGCCAGTTTGTCGACGGCAACGGCGGCAACATCTCCTATCGCATCGGACCCAATGAGGTCATCTGCACGCCAACGCTGGTCAGCAAATACGACCTGACGCCCGAGGATCTGAGCATGGTCGATCTGGAGGGCAATCAGATCGCCGGAACGCGCCCGCGCACCAGCGAAATTTTTCTGCATCTGGAGATCTACAAGGCCGTGCCGGAGGCCAAGTCCTGCGTTCACTGCCATCCGCCGCACGCCACGGCTTATGCCATCACCGGCCGCGTCCCGCCCAATCTTGTCATTCCGGAGTTCGAGGTCTTCGTCGGCAAGGTGGCCATCTCGCCCTACGAAACCCCCGGCACGCCGGAGTTTGCCCAGACCGTTCTGCCCTATGTGAAGACGCACAACACGGTGCTGCTGGCCAATCACGGCATCATCTGCTGGGCCGACACGGTGACCCACGCCGAGTGGTACGCCGAGGTGCTGGAGACCTATTGCTGGACGCTGTTGATCGCCTCGCAACTGGGTGCGCCGATCACTCATATCTCCGAGCAGAAGGGCACGGATCTGCTGGCTATCAAGAAAAAGCTCGGCCTGCCCGACGTGCGCTTCGACACATCCAGAATGAAGGAGTGCCAGCTCTCCGATCAGGATGCGCCGGAATCCATTGCTCTGATCCCCAGCCCCTGCGACGGCAACACTGGCCACGCCGGCGCGCCGACCGGCGCGGAACTGGAGGCGCTGGTGAAGTCCGTTACCGACGCGGTGATGGGCGCGATCAACGCCAGGTAATGATCCGGCCTTTTAGAATTGCAAAAGCCAAAAAGCAACCGCAGGTCCTTCGACTCCGTTTGCCGCAAAAAACGCGCCAAACTCCGCTCAGGATGACAGATTTATAGCGATGAAATCCTATAGGATCGACGCTGAACGTATCGAACTTGATCAGCCATCCATTTGACAATGTGCTCAGCCAACTGTTCCGCTGTCATGGGCATTTCATTGCCGATAATGGCTGCAACCCCATTGTGTCCTAACTGAAGAACTATATCAGCTTGTTTTTGGTTCTGATACCAACAGCGAATCCGAGAGCCTCCTGGCTGATACCAAAGGTTCATCTGAGAAATCTCTGGGACATGCGAAACAGATTGCCGTCTCACTTCGATGTGGCATTGAAGCTCTGGACTTTGCGTGACGTTGCCATTCATTAGTGATGCACCACCAACCAGTTCTTCGCCCAAAGCCGGAAGGGACTCCGCATTCACTTTCAGATGGGTCGTGAACTTGTTCCAGAAATCCGGCCCCTCATTCGCCACACGCTTGGACGCTTCCAATTGCCTTTGTAAAACTTCATCGTCCCTCCGATCCTGTTCGGCCTTTTGCTGCTGGCGGCGGGCAATCCAATCCGGTAACTGCTGATTCTCGGGTTCGTTGGTCATTTTGACCTCCACTAATATATTCCCTCTTTGTTCGCCTAAAGTCAACGGTTTATTTCGGGTTTATTTCAGGTTTTCTTGTTATTTAGCTGGTTTTCCTGTCCGAATCGAGGATAAGCCAGTTTTTTATCTTAGCAAAGCCGCGAGCGCGAGCGTCATTCCCAGCCCGGCGACGGAGAGCACCGTCTCCAGAACGGTCCACGTGGCCAGCGTCTCCTTCAGCTCCAGCTTGAAGAAGGATTGAATCAGCCAGAAGCCTGGGTCGTTGACGTGCGAAAGCATGATGGAGCCGGTGCCGGTGGCCAGCACCAGCAGTTCCGGGCGCACGCCGGCATGGACGGCCATCGGCGCCAGGATCGCCGAGGTTACGGCCATCGCCACCGTCGCTGAGCCGGTTGCAACGCGCACCACGGCGGCCATCAGCCAGGCCAGCAGCAGCGGCGGAATGGATGCGCCGAGGGCAAGGCTGACGGTGGCCTGCGCCGCGCCGGAGTCGCGCAGAATGCCGCTCAACCCGCCCGCCGCGGCCAGAATCACTAGCACATTGGCGATCGGCTCGAAGGACTCGCCGGTCAGCTTGCGTAGAAGCTCGCGGCCATGATGCTGGCCAGTCTGCGCGCGGCCTCCCAACGTGACCAGCGCTGCCAGAACGGCGATCAGCAGCGCCACATCCGGCGTGCCGATGAAGCGGAGAATCTGGTTGGCGGCGGTGCCCGGAGCAGCCAGCGCGTCGGCCCAACTGCCCAGAAAGATCAGCGCCACCGGCAGCAGAATCGCCGTGGCCGCGCGGATCGGACCGGCTGGCGCGGGAATCTTATCTTGGATTGAACTTCCAGATTCCAGGACTATCGATGGAGGGCTAGGCAGTTCCGCAGATTGTTCTTCCTCCACGGGCATTCCCTCGGCGGCTAAAGCCGGAGCCGCATTGAGAGCCTCTGCGGCACGGCTGAAGCCGTACCCTTTCAAAGCCTGCTTCTCCCAGCGGCGCATCAGTAGCCAGCCCAGGCCCGGACCGGCCAGCGCGGCGGCGGGCAGGCCAACGACGAGTCCCCAGAGAATGGTGCGGCCGAGATCGGCGTGGTACTGCGTGACGGCCAGCATCGCAGCGGGATGCGGCGGCAGCGTGCAATGGACGATGGAAAGCCCGGCCAGCATGGGCATGGCGACCAGAATCGGCGGACGGCGGCTGCGCTCGGCGGCGGCGGCCACGATGGGCAGCAGCAGCACCAGGCCGACCTCGAAGAAGACCGGCATTCCCACCAGAATGCCCAGCGCCAGCAGCGCCCAGGGCAAGCCCTTGGGGCCGCAATTCTCCACCAGCGCCCTGCCCAGCGCAGTGGCTCCGCCGCTCGCGGCCAGCAAGCGGCCCAGCACCGCGCCCAGCGCCAGTATGATGGCGATGTGGCCCATCAGATTGCCGACGCCAGCGGTGAAGGAGAGCGGAACCTGACGGAGCGGCATTCCCGAAGCCACGCCGAGGCCGAGCGCCGAGACAGCCAGCGCCAGCGCCGGATGCAGCCTGACTTTGGCAATTAGCAGCAAAAGCAGCAGCACCGTGGCGCCGGCGCAGGCGACGAGGAAGGTGCTGCCATGGGCGATTGTCGGATCAAGGCTCACCGCCAGATTATTCCACATCGAAGCGTTTAACGCCGGGACGAGCCGGAATGAAACTGTGCAGAAAAGGATTCATCTGTTTGGCACAGCAAAAAACAACGTCCATGGCAGTAGTTTGGAGGTAGATGCTACGATAGGATTCTTCCATAGATTTGTTGATTTGGAGATTGAACGAATGAAAGCGATGGCCGTGTTTCTACTCTGCCTGTGTGCCACATACGGTTTGCGGGCGCAGGAGCCTCTTTCACAAGACGAGGCGCTGAAGCAGATTTACAGCCAATATGACGCGCAGAAGAAGACTGCGCAGTGGGCTTGCATGAAGGATCAATGGCGATTCCTCTGGCAGTGCTCGAAAGAAAATTCTATCGTTTCCGTTTCAGTCTTATTGATGTCACAAGTTGTCGAAAACGGAGTCCAAAAGATTTATTTGGTGGCAAGTGCCGCACCGAATGACGATTCATTGGGAGGATTTCAATGTCACGTTTGCCAGCCGGCGATCGGGGTGGGAGTTTTTGCGTGGCAGTCAAAGCACTGGGCCTTGCAAAGCGTTAATGCGGTCGTAGGCGCTTTTGGCGGATATGGATACCCTCCAGGGGTTGAGCTAGTGCAGATTGGGCCGGAAAAACATGGAATCCTGCTGTCGGCCAATGACCTGACGCATGGGCACTACGCGGATTTCAAGAGATTGCTGATTCCTCTTGGGAAAACTGTCACTGAGGTGTGGAGCGTTACGGTTGAACAAAATAATGGCGTGGATACTGAAGACTATGAGTCGAAGGCTACATTCAAGTTTTTTACGGCGGGTGATGGAAGCTCCAAGGACTACTACGATATAGAGGTCATTTCGAAAGGCAATAGCAGCCAGGACGGTGAGCATCTCAAACCGGAGAACTGGACCGAAATCTACCGTTTCGAAGGTGGAAAATACAAACTGCTGAGTCACAAGGACTTCATCGAAAAGCCGAAAACAAAGCCTGTCTCTCCATCCCCTGAGACGCCCGCATCGCTGCACAAAGTAAAATAGATGCATGGGATTTGAGAGCGTGAAGAAGATTGCCGAGGCGGAGTTCCCCACCCGCTGGGGGGCCTTCCGCATTCTGGGCTTCGAGGGCGTGCTGGCCGCGCCGCGCCCCTGCGCCGAGGCCGCCGAGCCAGCGAACATTTCGACCAACGGGGCCAACGCCTACGAGATCAAGAGCGGCGAGGTCGAGGGCTTGGTGGCGCTGGTGATGGGCGACGTGCATTCCGCGCCGCCGCTGGTGCGCATTCACTCGCAGTGCCTGACCGGAGACGTTTTTGGCTCGCTGCGCTGCGATTGCCGCCTGCAACTGGAGCTGGCCATGCGCCAGATCGCCGCCGCCGGAGCGGGCATTCTGCTCTACGAGCAGCAGGAGGGCCGGGGCATCGGCCTGATGGCCAAGCTGCGCGCCTACGAGCTGCAGGACCAGGGCCGGGACACCGTCGAGGCCAACGTCGAGCTGGGTTTTGCCGCCGATTGCCGCGCCTATGAACTGCCCGCCGAGGTTCTCAAGCTGCTGGGCGTTTCGTCGGTCCGCCTGATTACCAACAATCCGGAGAAGGTGGCGGCGCTGGAGAATGCAGGGATTGCAGTCGCCGAGCGCGTCTCCGCCGAGGTCGAGCCGCAGGAGAGTTTTGCGGAGTACGTGCGCATCAAGCAAGAAAAGATGGGGCACATCGCGGATTCGTAGAGCATCTTTCCTAAATGTTTAGAGTACTGCGTGGACCGGGAGGTCCAGATGCGCCGTCCCAACGGGATTCCGGTTGAATGTTAGGGACGCGCACCCAGCGCTGAAGCGCTGGGATAATCATCATTGCGCCTGCGGCGCGGGGCAATCAACGGGGTTCCAGATGGGGTTCGTGGTTTCCCATCCATTCCGCAAAAAAGGCGGGATGGAAGGATCACCCAATCTTTTGTGGCGGACCGGCTGAGGGGGCATTGCAGCCAGAACTCGACGCGGTGAGCCGGACTGCTCCTGACGGAATGGAAGAAAATTGCAGCGCGTTGTAAACTTGCGCTGAGTGCGGGCGTCTACCTGAGTGATGGCAGCCGGCACACTGGACGTGATGAAAATGGCAACGGCACATGAGATTGCCGCCGAGGAGTTCTCGGCTGTCGTCACGCGGCATCGTCCGCAGCTTTTCCGGTTTCTGCTCTCGTCCACGCGCGACGTGGACCTGGCCGAGACGTTGACTCAAGAGTGTTTTCTGAAGGCGCACAGGAGCTGGGCGAGCTTTCGCGGAGAATCGAGCGCGATGACCTGGCTGATGCGCATCGCCATCAACCTGCAGAAGGACCACTGGCGTAACCGGCGGATGCAATTCTGGCGGAAGACGCAGGTGAATTCGGTGGGGCTGGACGAGGCCAGTGAGTGGCTGCCGAGCGGGGAGAGATCCGCCGAGCAGCAGATGCTGGCGCGCGAGCGAGTGGCGCAGGTGGGCAAGGCGGTTGAGGGTTTGAGCGAGCGGCAGAGGACAGTCTTTCTTCTGCGCTATGTGGAAGAGCGGGAGTTGAGTGAGATTGCGCAGGTTACCGGGCTGAATGAGGGCACGGTGAAGGCGCACCTTTCGCGGGCGCTGACAAAAGTGCGCGCGGAATTGGGAGGGAAGCGATGAGCTGGGAAGAAAAGGCCGGCAGAGCGATCGAAAGAGAGGCTGAGTTGACTCCAGAGCTGGAGTTGGCGCTGCGGGAGTTCCGCGAGGGCATACATGCCTGGAGTGAAGCGATGATGAGCCGTCCGCGGCAAGCGCTGGCGGCTGCTCCCCGCAGGCAGGTTTGGCGGCTGGCGGCGGGGTGGGCGCTCAGTTGCGTTTTGATTGGCGGGGGAATATCCGCTGGAGTTTTCGAACATCATCAGCAGCAGGTGAAGGTTGCTCAGGAGCGCATCGTCGAACAACAGCGTCAGCTCGCCGCGCGGCAAGCCCAGCAGGCCCGGCTGTCAGATGAGGATTTGCTGGCCAAGGTGGACAGCGATGTTTCACAGTCCGTACCGAGCGCCATGGAGCCTTTGGCTCAACTGATGGCCGAGGACGAAAGCAAGTAAGGCTGGAAGCGAATTTCAAATGAAAGGCCTCGATAGATTGGGGCCAAGGAGAAGAAGATGAAGGGATTCAAGACGGTTGGAATGGTGATGGCTGGAATTTTATTGGCGGGAACAGCTCTTGCGCAGGGGGCAGGCGGCGGCATGGGGCCTGGATTTGGAGAGCATCGGCCTCCGATGGAGAAGGCCTTTGGAGGCCACGACGGGCAAGGACGCTGGTGGAACAACCCCAAGGTTGCGGAACGGCTGAAGCTGACCGATGAGCAGCGCAAGGCTTTTGATGGCATCCTGCTGGGGCACCGGGAGAAGCTGATCGACTTGCACGCCAATCTGGAGAAGGCGGAGCTGGCGATGGAACCGCTGATGCGGGACGATTCGCCCAACGAGGCCAGTATTCTGGCGCAGATCGACAAGATTGCGCAGGCGCGGGCGGAGCTGGAAAAGGCGAATGCGCGCTTTTTGCTGGCCATTCGTGCCAAGCTGACGCCGGAACAGTGGAAGCTGGTGCAGGAGTTCCGCGCCAGACATGAAGGCGAGGGCAAGGGCATGGAAGGCCGCGAGCAGGGCCGAGGCGGTCCAGCAGTCAACCGGCCGGAGGGCTGGAAGCATAATGGCGCAGGCGGCCAGGAGCGCCGTCAGCCTCCACCGCCGCCGCAGGGCGATGGACCGCAAGCGCCTGCAGATTCACCCGATGCTGCTCCACCAGCGTCCCGCGCGACGCCGGGAACGGGAGCCGAGCAGTAAAAAAAGATTGATTGCAAGGGTTGGGAAGAACGGACAGACAGAGTTGCAGTGGAGACGAATGGCGGCAGGAGTTGACCCTCCTGCCGCCATTTTTTTGGGAATGCCGGGGGGGGGGGGAAGAGACCTTCCGGGCACGCGAAATGGCGCCGTCAAGTGCTTGGAAAAGGCTTGAGAATGCGTGGTTTATGCCTGAAATCCGGACAGAAGGCTGAAGCGCAACGATACAGCCTCTGACTCGCAATGAGACAGTTTGTGAACTGCAACAGGACACCAAGTGAATGGAAGTTGAACAGGTTGATTTGGAATGAGGCAGAGTGTTTTGAAGCGGTCCATTATTTTGTGACTAAAGTTATTTTGGGATGGACCGATGAAAGGGGTGGATGCAAGAACGCCCCCGGAAGCCGACCAAGCCTTGACGGACAGATGGACGGAGAGGCGGGCAGGGCGTGAATCAATGCATCCCAAAGGAGTCCCTCCATGGCCCTCGGTGTATTGAACAACCTGTCAGCGATCTACGCAGAGAATAACCTGAACAACACCAACGCCAGCCTGCAGACCGTGCTGGAGCAGTTGTCGTCAGGTTCCAGAATCAACTCCGGGGCCGACGACGCCGCGGGCCTCTCGCTGGTCAATGGTCTGGAGGCCAATCAGACGGCCTTGACCCAATCGAGGACCAACGCCACGGAGGGTGTTGGCCTGCTGCAGGTAGCCGACGGCGCGCTCTCGCAGGTGACCAGCCTGCTGAACCGCGCCATTACGCTGGCCACGGAGGCCTCGAACGGCACCCTCAATACCACGCAAGAGGGGGCGGCGAATCAGGAGTATCAGTCGATACTTTCGGAAATCAACAACATTGGACAGACGACCACCTATAACCAGGAGCAGGTCTTCAACGGCACGGTAGTGGCCATCTACACCGGTGATTCCTCCGCCGTTGGCTCCTCGCTGGATGATCTGAATATCCGCAGCTTGTCGGAGTCGAGCGTAGGCGACACGGGCGGCAAGATGGCTTACAGCAGCGGATCAAACAGCGTTTTCATTAATTTGTCGACCAGCACCAAGAATGCGCAGGCAACGGACACGTTGAACCAGAGCGGCACCACGGCGATCAATGTGAACTATCTGGTGAAGGGGTCGAACGGCTCGGAGACGACGGCCAGCACCAGCATCACCGTGGGAGCGGGTACCAGCTACGCCAACACCGCCAACGGTCTGATCAGCGCCATCAATGCCGCCGGGCTGGGCATGAGCGCCAGCTTCGCCACCCAAACCCAGGCAGGACTGGCTGACGGAGGAACGCAGACCGGCATCCAGATCACGGGCGGCCTGATTTCGGCGGGCGTCGATCCGAACGTAGCCAGCACCAGCGGAATTCTGAATCTGGCCGGAACAGCCGCGAATTCACTTCTGACCCAGGGGCAGACCGTAGTCATACAGTCGGGAAGCACGGCCGCGGTCTCCATCGTGATCTCCTCGACGGTTGCCACTCTGACGGAGTTGGCCAACTCGATCAATAGCCTGGACACACAGGTGACGGCCAGCGTCATCACCAATAGCGACGGCAGCCTGAGCCTCTCGCTGGCGGATCAGTACCCCTCGGGGGGCGCGCTTTCAGTGACGACCACGCCGGGGACTGTGATTCCGCAGATCACCGCGACGGATGTATCGAGCCTGGAGAATCCGGTCAGCCTGAACTTCTCCGCGTCTCCCTCCGACACGGGCACGGTTGGCACGGACGCCACGGCCACTTTGGGTATCAGCGGGATTACCAACAATCCCAGCGCCCAGTTGAGCGGCAATGTCATCCTATCCAACGGCAACGGCGATGTCACGATTACGATGAATAACGCGAGCGCCTCGGCCGACGCCACGCACATCAACCTGACCACGGCGAATAGCACACTGACCGGTCTGGCCGCGGCCCTCAATGGCACTTCTGGAATTGCCAACTCAGCGACCGCGGTAGCCACTTTGGATATGAGCGCGGTGGCGGGCACGACGGGCCTTGTGCTCACCTCCGGCGCGACGGGAACCACCATTGCGGGAACCTCTGCCTTGACGGCCACTCCCGCGCTGGGCCTTTCCAGCATCGTCAATGGCTCGGCGGCCAGCGCCGGCACGCAGGGCACCACGATGCTGGCCATGAGCGGCGGCCCCGGCTTGACTGGCACCGATGCGCTCACCGCGCATGGCGCCGGCACCGGCACCATCGTGATCACCAACAGCTCGATTGACACCCCCGGCACGCCGGTCAGCTTCATCGTAGGCGCGGGTGCCAATGATGCGACGCACTTCTACACCATGAACGACGGCGGCTTTGGCCTGGGCGGCAACACCGTCGCCAACCTGGTGGACATCATGAACACCGGCGCGGGCGCTACCGCGGCGGGACTTGCCAGCGCCGTGTTGAGCGGTCCAGACGGGAATATTCTGCTGACTTCGAACAGTGTCGGCACCACCATCAACGCCACCAGCAATGTGGTTGATCCGCAGGCCATGGCCAACGGCGCGGTAACCGCGGGCCAGCCCCAGAACCTGGTTGGATCGTCCAGCACAGGCGCCAGCTTCACCATGGCCGCGATGGTTGCGCCGGATTTGAACAATGATCCGATAAGTTTGACGGGCGACGCGCTGACGGGCAGCATCGTGCTGCAGAACGGCAACCCCGGAACCGCGTTGACCATCACCATGGACAATGCCACCGGATCGGTGGGCGCCGCCACCATCAACCTGACCACCGCCGCCAGCACGCTGACCGGCCTGATGGACGCCATCAACGGCACGTCGGGAATCGCCGGGGCAGCGGCTTTGACCACGGCGCTGAACCTCACCGCGGCCATGGGAGCCAATAACAACGGGTTGACCTTTACCACCGCGGCCACGGGCACTTTGATCGGCGTCAACACCACAGGCTTGCAGGACACCTCCACGCTGAACTTCACCAACCCGGTGAGCGGCGGAGCGGGCGTTCATGCCTCCGGCACGGTGGCCTTGACCGACGGCGGCGCAATCCAGGGCAACGGCGGCGCGACGAGCGGCGCATATACCGGCTCCATCGTCGTCTCCAACAACGGCGTGAACGACACCTTTGTGATGAACTCAAATGCGGCGAACGTCTATAGCGCAGGCGGCAGCACCTTCCATGTGAACAGCACCCAGCTCAGCGCGCTGATCACCGCGATCAACACGGAAGGGTCGGACGCCACCAATGGCGGCGTGGCCGATCTGGGTTTGAGCGCGGTCCGGGACGCGTCCACCGGCGGCATCTTCCTGCAAGGAACCGCAACCGGCAACACGGGGTTGAACGCGGTCTCGTCCTTGACGGCCACCATGACCGAGGTGAAGACCGACGGCTCCCAGGGCGCGGCGATTGTTCCCACGAGCATGGGCGCATCGGTGACTGTCGGCAGCGGCGCATACAATCTGGCTGGCGATACGATCACCGGGAACCTGGTCATCAAGAACAGCGGCGGCACCAATGCAACCACCACCTTCGTGATGAACGGGGCCAGTACGCAGGCTCTTGAGAACAGCACACTGGGAACGACGACGGTCAACGTCTTCGGCGCCACGCTGCAAGCTTTGGCGGATGCGGTCAATGCCGACTCGATGGACGCATTTGCCGGCACCGCCGGCGTCGATCTTTCGGCCACCATTGGCGCCAGCGGCCTGACGCTGACGGCAAAGGACACCGTGGGCGGTTTGGGCGTTCTTTCTGGCGATGGGGCCAGCACGCTGGTGGATCAGTACGGCACGGCGGAACTGACGCCCAACGGCGGAGATCCGGCCACCGGCGCGACCTACGCCTCGGCGGTGTTGGGCGCGGCTGGCAGCATCGGCGGCAGCGATGCGCTCTCTGGAACCATTGTGCTCAACAACGGCGGCGCGGATTTCACTTTCACAATGGATTCAAGCAGTGCGAATACCGTGGGCAACAACATCCACACCAACGGTTTTACACTGGCAAATCTGGCGACCGCCATTACCAACAGCGGCATCGGGCTGGCCGCGAATGTCTTGAACGGCGCTCTGCAATTGCAGTCCAGCAATGTGGGCACAACGATCTCCGTGGTGGGCGCCCCTACTTTGCAGGATACGGCAACGGAGACTTTCACGGCAGGTTCGCCTGACCCAGGAATCCTCCATCAGTATTCAACAGCTTCGGTGGATTTGGCCGGCGCGTTGACGACCGCGCAAGCCGGAGATGTGCTCACCGGCAGCATCACGCTGACCGGAACCAGCGGCACGGAAGTTTTTACGATGGGCGGCAGCTCCAGCGTTGGCACCATCGCCGTGGGCAGCAACGCCAGCAGCGAAACGCTGCAAAACCTGGCGTATGCGATCACCAACAGCGGAATTGGACTGGCGGCTTCGGTCGATTCGACCGGTTTGGCGCTGACCATGACCAGCTACAACAATACGCCCATCGTGGGCTCCAGTTCGCTCTCCGACACCATGGGCAATGCGGCTTCCTACGCCTCGCTGGGCTCTTTCAGCGGCGAGTCGGATACGCTCTCATCGGGCAGGATCAGTTTTACCGTGGGCGGAGTCGCGGAATCGGTCGTGGTGACCAGCGGGGAGACGGTCTCGAATCTGATCGCAAACATCAACGCGGATGCGGCAACTCTTGGAGTTAACGCCAGTTGGCTTCCCACCGGGAACAACAGCTTTGGGGATGTGGTGCTGACTTCGAGCCACTACGGCACGGCTGGCAACATCACCGCGGCATCGTCCAACGTGACGGATACCACCACTGGAGCGAAGTTGACTTATACAGCAGGCGGGGCCTACAACACCGGAGTCAGCAACTCCACCCTCAATGCCGACTCGGTCAACACCGCGCTTTATGACTCTTCCAGCGGGCAGACCAATCCCACCGGCGGAATCTCGACGGAATTTGAATCCAACGCGAGTCAATCCAGCGGAGTGGCCACCATCAGCTACTCGGATGGCGCGGGAGAGGCCTTGAACGGGACCGATCTGACCAACCAGACCGATGCGCAGTCCGCGCTGAACGAGCTGAATATCGCCATCAGCGACGTGGCTTCGCAGGACGGCTACATCGGCGCGCAGATCAACACGCTGAATTCGATCAGCCAGGTGATGTCGACGCAGGAGGAAAATGTGGTTTCCGCGCAAAACGCCATTCAGGCCACGGACTATGCTTCGGCGACGGCAAACATGTCCAAGTACGAGATTTTGAGCCAGACGGGCATCGCCGCATTAGCGCAAGCTAATAGTGTTCAGCAGGAAGTGACCAAGCTCTTGCAGTAAGATCATGTTAGTAGTAACCGCAAGATTGCTGTACTTTCAAGACAACCCAGGGACGGGCGGCGGCAGGGATCAAACCTTGCCGCCCATTTTTTTGTTCTGCGCGATAGAAAGAGACAAAAATGCGATTGATCCGGAATTGGAACGATTGCAGAGAAGATGTGGCGTGGATTGGGTCATCAATTTAGCGGGTTAGCGTTCGCTTCGCGGATCGGGTGAGTTAGCGAGTAGGCGGCGGCAATGAACTGGAGAAGCTTCCTCTCTCGCGGGCCGGCAACGGCTACGCCGAAATATGTCAGCGCGCATGGAGAAGGTGGAGGAGATCGAAGCTGTCAGTCTTGGGCGCGCAGTGGAGGCGTGACGGCACGGGAGAGGCATAGGAGCGAGTGACGTGCAGGCGCTCCATGATGATGTAGCGGGTACGCAGGCCGTCAACGACCGGGGGGAGTTGGGCGGGCAGGCGATTGCGGTCCACGTAGATGAGCAGCGCGGCCTCGCGGGGATTGTCCAGACTTTGGCCCACGCCTACACCGAAGAAGGCTGGGTTCTGGCGCATCAGGCTGGCGGCGGCCTGTTCCTTGATCGTCACGGCCTGGGCCAGCACGGCGGAGGGAAGCGCGGGCAGGCCGGAATCAAAGGGAGATTGCGGCGCTGATCCGTAGGAAACCGCGTGAGCCGTGGTGGGAATTGCGATAGTACGCACGCCGCCTACCGTGGCCGGCACGCTGACGGTCCTGCTTTCATCCGTAAAAAGAATGACCGCTGCTTCGCCGGGGCGGTCGATGCTCTTTGCGGTTCCGGCGCCCAGGATTCCCGTCGCGGAGTTGATCAGCATCCGGGCCTGAGTAAGGGCTTGCTGGGCGCGGGCTGTCTCCGTGTTGCTGAGCACATGGCTCTCCGCCGAGGCGATAGTGCTGTCGCCGTAACTCAGGCAACTGACCGCGTGGTCTGTTGCGCCGGTAAAGGTGTAACTTCCGCCTAACTGAGCGTCTAATTCGGCGAGCACGCCGGGAGCGGGATTGGCCACGCCCTGGCTGACTCCCGCTAAGTCCGTTCCGCCGGCAAAGTAGAGGCCGACCGGCTCGGCATTGGCGGCATCGACGACCAGCGCGCCGGAGTCGCCCGCGTCGCTGAATTGGTTGCCGCTCAGGCCCAGTTGATGGGTGAAGGTCTTGGTCAGATAGGGGCGGGTCTCGCCGCAGTCGAGGTAGTAATCCACCGTCACGTCCAGATCGATGGCCGAGACGCCGCCGCAAGTAAGACCCGTGGTCCGTCCGCTCTTGGCTACCTTCAGGTCGAGCGTGGCGGCTTCGCCTTTTCCGTTGGTTGAACTGATTCCTGGAGGCGCGGAGGCCAGCGTGCCGTCGGCCTGCCTGCCGCCCAGTTCCAGAATACTGCCGCTCAGGTCCACAGACCGCGAGGAGATTTGGGCGAGGGCCGCGTCGGCGTTGGTCAGCTTGGAGCGGAGTGGAAGCCAGCCGGTGAGCTGGGCGACGGGCTGAAGGTTAGCGCTGTCGCTGAGGGGCGAGCAGTTATTGTCGATCAGACCGGGCTGGACGATGGTGTCGCCCACGCTGGCGTGGTCGCTTTTAGCCAGCACGTGGTTATTGCTGAGCAAGTACTTGCGCTTGTTCGCGTCCTCGACCAGCGCGCCCAGCGTGCCGCTGCAACAATCCACAATCTGGTTGCCGCGCGTGTCGTAGTCGGTGGCATTGCCGCCGGAAGTGCCCAGCACGACCGACGCCGGCATCTGCGCCTGATGCGCGGCCGGATTGCTGGCGACGCCGACGGAGTTTATCAGCACGACGGCGGAGGTTTTGGACCCGGGCTCAGAGGCTGGTGATGCAACGGAGGCGAGTACGGTGGTTGTACCGGTGGCCGGCACGGCGGCAGGCGCGGTGTAAGTGACGGTGCAGGAGGTGAAGGCTTTGCTGTCGCGCTGGCAGGTGACCGGGCCGAGCGAACCTTGGCCGCTGGCCAGCTCGAAGTTGATGGCTGCCGAACCGCCCGCTTCGGACAAAATTCCGGTGAGGCTGACGCTTCCATTTGCGCCAAGAGCCACGTTCTCTGGCGTGAGCGGCTGCAGGAAGCCGGGAGTTACGGTAAGCAGGGTGCTGGCGTGGAGGCTTGGATTCGTCTTCAGGGCTGCCGTGACCACGACTTCGGCGCGGTCGGCGGTCAAGTAGCTGGGCGGCGTGTATTGGCCGCTGGCGTTGATGCTGCCTGGGCCGCTGGTGGCGTCTCCGCCCTGGACGGACCAGATGACCTCGGCTGGCGTGCCGTTGGGCAGCTTGGCGGAGAACTGGTGGACCAGAGCGCTGCCGGCGTTGAGGGCGTTGCAGCCAGTGCAATTGGTGTCGATGACAGAAGCGTTCGGCGCGACGGAAAGGGCTGCATTGGAGGAGTTTGCGTTGACCAGGCTGTTGCCGCACCCGGCCGCCAGAAGCAGCAAAGGAGCCAACAGCAGCGAGAGATTCCTGGAAAACGGTCGCATCGTCACGATCCTGTTTCTATTTTATCGATTTCGGCGTGAAAAGTCAGGGATCAGGGGTCAATGGTCAGGGGGCAAAAAAACTCCTATTCAACAGCGCTTCTGGTCTACGACAGGACTCTGCCAAGGAAGCCTTTGAGGCCCCAGCGGGCGAGGGCGGCGGTAAAGAAGACGAGCGCGATGAGGAGGGCTGGCCAGGGCATGTGTTCGATGCCGGGAGTGACGGCGGCGCGGAGGCCTTCGCTCATGTAGACGATGGGGTTGAAGAGGACGGCGATGGAGAGCCATCGAATGTGATTGAAGAGGCCCATCCAGGGGTAGTAGACGCAGCCCAGGAAGGTGATGGGGACGACGAGGATGGAGAAGACCAGACCGATCTGTTTGGGGTTGACGGTGGAGCCGATGACCAGGCCGAGGGAGCCGGCGAGGAGGCTGGCGAGAATGAGAATGAGCGCCAGCAGGAACCAACTGTTGATGTGCGCGACGACTGGCTTGGCGGGAATGTAATAGGCCATGGGGATGACCAGCAGGGCGGCGATGATGCTCTGCATGGCGGAGAAGC
>CAYVGW010000081.1:0-11536 GCA_964450895.1 uncultured Occallatibacter sp.
ACTGGTGACCTCTCCCTTACCAAGGGAGTGCTCTACCAACTGAGCTACATCAGCCTGTAAACCTAAAACCAGCTTTCAGCTTTTAGCCTTCAGCTTTCAGTTTAACTCAGCACGCTCGAGCCGTATTGGCTCAACCCGCTACTGCCAAAACTGAGAGCTGATAGCTGATAGCTAAAAGCTTTTTCCCCCGCCCCTGCGAATCTTCTCCGCATGACGAGCCAAAACCGTCTTCAGCGCAAATCCGCCCAAAACCACCAGCGGAAGCACCCGCATCTCCACCAGCCGGTTGCCCACGAGAACCTTGCCCTCGCCTAGAGTAAACCACGCCAGCAGAGCCAGGATTCCGTAAAGCGCCAGAGCCGCCCAGTACTTCCGGTCCAAATCGGAACCGGCGCCCTGCAAATCCTTGCGCTCACCCGGCTGCGGCTCCTCGCGCATGGCTACCCCTCGAAAATCATGGTGCACAGGGGAGGGTTCGAACCTCCGTAGGACTATGTCCGGCAGATTTACAGTCTGCTGCCATTAACCACTCGGCCACCTGTGCACAAACCTGCTGTACGCTGCGCCATCTCCATTTTAGCGCATTCCGTCCCCTCCGGATATTCTCCGGCTTACGGAGCATACGCCTCTGTGGAATCACCGCGGAGAACAGGCCCGGCGAATGAAATGCCAATACGCCGATTCAACTTTCCGCCGTCCCTGGCCCCACTTGCCGTCTTCCGATCAGTGGAGCTGGCGAAGGGATTTGAACCCCCGACCCTCTGATTACAAATCAGATGCTCTACCAGCTGAGCTACGCCAGCCCATCCCACCCGGAAAACCTCCCGGAGGCCCGAAAATCCGCGCGGACACACGAAAGCTCCGCACGCATCACGGCACAGAAATCAAGATTACCATACCTCCGGCAAATGGAGCAAACCCAAGAAAAACAGGCCGGAGAACCGCTGGGTCAACTTCAATATGCAGTGCCGGACTCCCGTTCTGCCGTTTGTTTCTTTCTAAGCCTTCCATTGTGCAGCGGCCTTCCGCGTGGCTTCCATGCGGCGCTCAAGAAACGGTCGCATTTGCAGTTGAATCTTCTGCATCTCCTCGGGAAGCGCGGTCCGCGGAGAGCCGCTGGCGAAGGGCGGCTGCGGATCGTACTCCAGCCCCAACTGCACCACGCGCGCCACGGCTTCTCCCCAAAGCCGCGCAATGACCGTCAATGCGAAGTCGATGCCGGCCGTCACGCCCGCGCCGGTGATGCGATTGCGGTCGCAAACCACACGCTCCTCGACGGCAATCGCGCCCAGCAGCTCCAGATTGTCCATCGAAGTCCAATGCGTCGTAGCGCGATAACCCTGAAGTAACCCCGCCGCGCCCAGCAGCAACGAGCCGGTGCAGACAGACGTGACAAATCGCGCCCCCTCCGCCGCGCGCCGCAGAAAGCCAAGCACCTCCTCATCGGCCATCAGCTCCACCTGCCCCGGCCCGCCGGGAACGCACAGCAGATCAATCGGCGCATCGTCTTCCAGCGTGTGCGTCGGGATCAACTGCAAGCCGGAGGCGCTGGTGACGGGAGTCAGATTCTTCCAGTACAGGCCCGCTTCCACGCCTTGCACCTTTTTGAAGACCTCGTGCGGCCCGGTCAGATCCAGTTGCGTGATTCCCGGATAAGCCAGCATCGCCACCCGGAAGGGTTCGCCAAGTTTGAGAAGCTCCGCCATCGCCGGCCTCGCAATCGTAAGAGATGAAATTCCGCAGCGCATCCATATTATCTGCGCGCAACGCGGCATCTGGAGAAAATTCTTCACCACGCGCAGCGCTGATTCCTGAAATTGCAACCCGTCCGCCGGAGTATTCTGTTGGACGGGAGGATCGTATGCTCGATGAAGAGATCACCCATGCGGCCTCTCTCTTCGTCTCCCATCCCGACGACTGGGTTCCATCTCCCGCAAAGATCGACACAGTAACGCTATCTGTAATCGCAGAAATGTAGCGCCGGTCTCCAGACCGGCTGTCGTGCGGGCGTCCTCGCCCGCACTCGCCCATGATTCAATACCACTCCATGTGGTCGAAAACTGGACGGCGTGCTCAACCATCAATCTATGAGGCATCGTGGAAACAACTGAGATCGCACCAACACCGATAACTCCGATAACTCCGCCAACCGCTCCGGCAGCCATCGCTCCCGCGTGGCACACTGTTGTGCTGGTCGTGGTCATCCTTGCGATCTCCATTCACAGCGCGGGACGCTTCTCCTCGCAGCGCGAGATCAACCGGCTCGCCACTTACGGCATGGCTGCCGCAATGGATGTCGTCCTGCTCGCGTGGATCGGCTTTGGCTTGCGCCTGAAGAAAGTTCCCTTTCGCTCGCTGCTCGGTGAGTGCCCGATGAGCTTTCACTCCATCCTCAGGGATCTGAGTTACGCAGCGGCCTTCTGGATCGCCGCGCTGATGGTGCTGGGTTCGCTGGGCAGCGCATGGTCGCGCGCTGAAGCGCTGCTCACGCATCAAGCGCCCGCCGCGCACGCTCCACAAAATGCCCGGGAAGCTCTCGCCGCCGATGCGGGAAAGCTGCAAATCCTGCGCGCGCTCCAGCGGATTGCGCCCGCCAATGGCCGCGAGATCGCCGCGTGGATGCTGCTCTGCCTGCTGGTCGGCTTCACCGAAGAGGTGGTCTTCCGCGGCTATCTGCAACGCCAATTCACGCTCTGGGCGCGGGGCAGCGCCGCGTGGGGCGTGGCGGCCTCGGCGCTCGTCTTCGGCAGCGGACATATCTATGAAGGCGCGCGCGGCGTCTTTCTCATCGCCGTCTTCGGCGCGCTCTTCAGCTTGCTTGCGCTTTATCGCCGCAGTCTGCGCGCGGGCATGATGGCCCACGCGTGGCACGATCTGATCACCGGCCTTGCCGTGACTCTGCTTGGCGCAAAGCATCTAATCTGAGGCAGGCAAGCATGAACCAGGAAGTTCACGCAGCAACCGGACAGGAGGCCGGCGCCACTGTTACACGCATGGCGGGTTCGGAAACTGGTGGCTGCTTGAGACCATGCAAGCGCGATTCAAATCGGCACATAAAAAAATTGTTGCCTATTTTTCCACCGCCTTGTCGTTTTTCTCTTGACACTTGCTTCGGATGAATCTATACATGCTTCAACTGCAATATCTTTTTGCAGGGCGACACAAAATCGTAACAAGGGAGAATAGGCAAATGGCAACCAAAAAGGCAGCCAAGAAGGCACCCGCGAAGAAGGCGGCAAAGAAGGCCGCGAAGAAGAAGTAGCGGTACCTCCAACCAAAAGGCAACAGTTCAGGGGAGCGTATTTCGCGCTCCCCTGAACTGTTTCTGCTCCTTGTTTCTTTTTGTTCTTCACTAGCATTGCCAGCCTGCCGCGCATGAGCCTGTAGCGCCGTCTTCCCGGCCGGCTGCAACGTGGACCTCCCGGTCCACGCCTATCTCTTTTCGGAAAGGATTACACTGATAGACGCAAGGAGTGCAGAAGATGACACGCCGCCGCTGGATCGCCGAACATTGGGATGAAGCCACCGCCACGCTCACCGGGGCGCAGGCCGAACACATGACGCGCGTGCTGCGCGCGCAGCCTGGGATGGAGGCCGACGTGGTGGCCGGCGGTCACGTCTTTCATGCGCAGTTGGCCGCTATCGCCGGCAACGAGGTGCGCTTCAATCTGATTGCCGAGCTGGAGGCCGATCCCGCGCTGCCCGTCACGCTGATTCTGGCCGTCTATAAATTCGATCACCTGGAGTGGGCCATCGAGAAGGCCACCGAGCTGGGCGTCAGCGCGATTGCCCCGGTGATTGCGCGGCGCACGGAAAAGCACTTGGCGCAGGCGGCGGCCAAGCGCGCCGAGCGCTGGCGGCGCATTGCGCATGAGGCCGCGCAGCAGTCGCGCCGCTGCGACGTGCCGCTGCTCTTCGATCCCCAGCCGCTTAGCAAGCGCGTGCGCGCCGACTCCGCCGCGATGCGCATCGTTCTGGCCGAGCAGGAGCGCACCACCACCCTGCGCAGCGCTCTCGAAGAGGCCGTGGACGCCGCGGGAACCGAGACGCCCGCGCTGGAGATCGCCATCGGCCCCGAAGGCGGATGGGCGCCGGAGGAAGAAGCGCTCTTCGACGCCAACGGCTGGCGCGCCGTCTCGCTCGGCCCGCGCATTCTGCGCGCTGAAACAGCAGCTATCGCCGCGCTGGCGGTGGTGGCTTCGTATTTGGAATGAACGAATATCAATCTTGATCCAACAATGGAAGTCGCCGGATTTGGCGCAAGTTGTTTGCCTGCCTGTTTTGGCGCGAATTGTTTGCCTGCCTGCTTTGGCGCGATTTGTTTGCCTGCCTGCTTTGGCGCGATTTGTTTGCCTGCCTGTTTTGGCGCGAATTGTTTGCTGTTAACGCTGCTTTGTAACAGGGATCGACTTCAGAGGCTGCGGAAAAACTCAATTCAGGCAGGTTTTGTAATAAGGGCACGACTTTAGTCGGGCCGCAAGACGCTGATAATAAACAATGGGCTTCAGCCCCTGCGGGATGTTTTTCGAGGGTTTCACTCAAATTCAACCCATCTTCCGCAGCCTCTTCAGTCGTGCCGCCATGGGCTCCCAAAAAAGGGCCGGCTTTAGCCGCATGACTGAAACAATGCCGCAGGGGTAAAACAGGCTGCGGAAAAACTCAATTAATGCAAGGGCAGGCAGGTTTTGTAATAAGGGCACGACTTTAGTCGGGCCGCAAGACGCTGATAATAAACAATGGGCTTCAGCCCCTGCGGGATGTTTTTCAGGGATTTCCCCTAAATTCAAGCCTTTTTCCGCAGTATCTAAAGCCCGATCTCATATATACAACACTTTCGGCACGACTGAAGTCGTGCCCTGTTACAGAACCTTTTCTGACCTCCATTGATGATTCGGATTTTCATCTGAAATGGGTTTGGAGTTCTATGCTGAGAAGGCGTGGAATGAGCATTTCGACTAATCCAACTCGAGTCCGCTTCGATGCCGGCAGCTTCTGGGTCGATCTGAGTGATGGCCGGGTGATCGGCGTGCCGCTGGCTTGGTTTCCCCGGCTGCTGCATGGAACCGCGGAGCAGCGCGAGCAGGTCCGCATCTCCAGCCGTGGTTTGCATTGGGAGGCGCTGGATGAGGACATCTCTGTTGCAGGACTTTTGGCCGGCCTCGGTGATCAGGGCGCTTCTATCCGATCTTTTGCCGCGTAGATTCGGCACGAGTAGCACCGTCATAAAAGGATTGCAGAACTATCAATCTGTCATCCTGAGCGGAGCGCAGCGGAGTCGAAGGACCTGCGGTTGCATGGCGATCGCATTTGAAATCATCTGGAGGGAGCAGGGGCATTTATGCCCCTGAATTTACGCCTGAAACCACAGGGCTTCAGCCCCGGGCCTAAAGGCCAGACTGCCCAAGTCTCTCTTCAGGGGCATAAATGCCCCTGCTCCCTCCGAAAAGCCGCCCGCATGAGTATCGCGAGAATGATAGGCGTGTGGCGAAGTTCAAATGCGATTGCCCTGCCTGCGGTTGTTCTTCCGCGGCTATCCGCGGCACATTCGTGTACGATCAATAAGCATGGAGGAGGCATCGGATGCTGATGAAAGAGCAGGAACTCAAGGATGCCGGGATAGATCGCAATACGCAACATTATACGACCGCTTTTTTCATACTTACTACTCTCTTGATGTGCGAATCAGAATTTGATTTAATCCGCCTGACATGGTTCAAGGTTTGGGTGTCCTTCGATTTTCTCAATGCTTTTGTATTTCCTTTTGGTGTTCTTGCGCCATATCTCAGCGGGGTTTCTATGTTATTTATTATCGGACGACTCGGCAAGAAAGGGAAAATTGATTCTGCCATTGTTGTGCGTCTTAATTTTTATCTTTCATTACTGCTGATGATGAGTTATTTGGCGATCTTTTTACTGGCTTCCCAATGCAAAGTGCTTCGTTAGCGCGAACCAAACTTCTTTCAGATCGCCTTGCTGGTCATGTTGCTGGTGGCCGAGGCGCGCAGCCAGACCTCCATCCTTGGCCTGGATCAACAACCTGCTCCCAGCCAGTAGCCTCTTCCGCCGCCTCCGGTGCTAAAGTGGTTTCACCCCACTTTTTCGCTGGAGTCTGTCCTCTTGCCGGGTCTTCGTTCGCTGCTCTCCGCTCTTCTCGCGCTTCCTCTGGCTGCTCACGCCGCGCCGCGCGTACAGGCCGCGCCGGTGCCGCCGGAGATGCGCTCGACAGCCTTCTCCGTCCGCGTCAATGGACAGCCGGTGGATGTGGCTCACGCCGCGGCCAGCTACGACTATGTCAGCTTTGACGTCACCGGCGCGGTGAATGTCGAGATCACCGCCGCCCAGAAGGGCTTTTGGGAGCGCGGCGTGGACATTCAGCCCTGGCGGCTGGGATTGCGCCCCACGCGCGACGGCCAAACCATCCGCTTCCGCCTCACCGGCCCCGCCAAGCTCTCCATCTCCCGCCCCGGCGACTTCCTCAACCACGCCGCCATGCTCTTCCTCTTTGCCGGGACGCCGCCCCCGCCCATCCCCCGCAAGCAGGTAATTCATGCCTACCAGCCCGGCGTCTATCACCAAAGCCTCAACCCCAAAAGCGGCGAGACCTATTACCTCGCCCCCGGCTCCTATTTTTACGGCAGCCTGAATCTTTGGAAGGTCCACGACGTGAAGATTCTGGGCCGGGGCACCATCGTCTATGATGGCCCGCAAGACCCAACTACCGACGAAGGCTGGATGCAGAAGCCCGACTGGCACTGCATCGGCGCGCTGGAGTCCCGCAACGTCGAGATCGACGGGCTGACCTGCATCGTCCGCTCCCGCACCTGGTCCATCCAGATGAAAGACACCACCGGCTTTGTCTATAACGATCTGCGCGTCATCGGCGGCAATCCCGGCAACGCCAATCAGGACGGCATGGACTGGCTGGGCGGCGGCGACGCCACGGTGCGCGACGCCTTCCTCCGCGCCTCGGACGACGACTTTGCCCTGATCGGCAACTGGGATGGCTACACGGACGAGGAGATGATCCGCCCCGGCCACGACGTGCAGAACATCCTCATCGAGCACAGCGAGCTGTCTACCAGCATCTCCAACGTAGTCCGCGCCGGCTGGCCGCGGAAGACCTTCAACTCGCATAACTTCACCCTGCGCGACTCCGACATTCTCCACGGCGGCATCGGCGCCTGCGGACAGACCTTCGGGCTGCTCGGCTTCTGGGGCGCAAAAGGCGCCAAGGGTGAGCACTCCAACTACACCTTTGAAAACCTGATCCTGGACAACTGGTACTCCTTGGTGCAGATTGAGCGCGAGCAGCCCGGCCTGCACGGCTTCGTCTTCCGCAACATCTGGGCCCTGGACCAGCCCCCGCTGGCTGATTCGACCCTCACCGGCAAGGTCTCAGGCGTGTCCTTCGACAATGTGAAGTACGGGCAGACGCGGGCAGACGGCGATGCGGACCTGCCGCTGTCGGTCAACGGCGGCGCGCAGCCGGCCAACTTCGAGCCGCCGCACGGCCCCACGGCGGCCTTCACCGTGGACCCGCCGGTCTTCACTCCCGGCCAGAAGGTGACTTTCACCGCACAGCACGCGCGGGGCGCCAGTTACACTTGGCTCTTCGGCGACGGCACGCAGACCTCCGGCCGCCGCGTGCGCCATCGTTTTCCTGACGCAGAGGGCACCGAGCTGAATGGCGCGGCCAACGGCGCCGGCCGCTTTCGCGTTCTGCTGCACGTGACGGACGAGCAGGGCAATCAAGACTGGGCCGCACAGGGCGTGGTGGCCGTCGGCAAATGGCGCGAGCCGGTCGCGCCGGTTGGTTCCCTCGCGCCCGGGCTCGGCTGGCGCATCTATCCCGGCGACTGGTCCGAGCTGCCCGATCTATCCGCCGAGAACGCTGTCTTCACCGGCGACTCGCCCAATCTCCACGCCGATGCCCAGGGCTTTACGCATTACGCAGCCGCCTGGGATGGCTTCCTCGACATTCCCGCCGACGGCGGCTACACCTTCCATCTGCTGGACCGCGACGGCGCGCGCCTGGTCATCGACGGCGTCGAGGTGGCCCGCACCGGCCCGCCCTTCCCGCAGGTCTGCGGCTCCCCCGGCGACGCCATGCGCTACGACCGCGGCTCCTTGGGCCTGCGCGCCGGCAAGCACAGCTTCCATCTGGAAGGCCTTCACTCCGCCAGCCAAGCACCCCCCCGCCTGCTCTGGGAGGGCCCCGCCCTGCCCCTCACCGACGTCCCCCCGGCCGTGTACAGCCACATCCGGCTGGATGTCTTGAAGCAGGGAACAGCGACCGGGGAGTAGGGAATGCTCCCCTGCCGCCTGCAGCGAGATCGCGCCGTCGGCGCGGCGGTGATTCACCCCGCGTTTCAACGCAGGATCAGCGCAATATGCAAGGGACGGCGCCAAGCCTCCGGTCTTCCCGCAGGTTGATGAAAATAATAGATATGCACAAAACGGAAATCGATGTTTTTTGCAGGCTGAAAGGGGAGTTTTTTGAGCTTGCCTTGGCATATTCTAAAAATCCAAAATAATATCCAAAGAAAAGTATTGACAATGTATACCATTATGCATTTTACTCCCTTACGTGCCAAAGTTCAGGTGTGATCCTTTCCTAAACACCAAAATCTTTGGCGATCAGAGCTGTTTGACCTTGTTTGAGGTCTCCAACGTACTCGCCAAGTCCCTCCTAACCGGTCTTTGTCTCTTCGGCATTCACCGTTTAGGCCCCCTGTTTTCCCATTTCACCGAAGGCGAGGATGACCTCCGCCTTCATGCCTTCAAGGAGGAGCATACTGTGAAACCATCGCGAATCATGATTTTGAGCGCGCTCTTGGCTATGGCATCCGTACCTGCCATGGCGCAGGACGGCTGGGGCGCCAGTTACAGCTTTGGGCCGAGCACCTCGCGCATCATTTATGCCAAGACCACGCTTGAGCCCGGTCACTTCCCACCGATCACCAGCACCTCGAACACCGGCCCGCTGTTCCTGTGGCCGGGCATGTCCAACGGCTCGGGCGACCTGATCCAGACCACCATGGAGGCGTGGCCGGACAACTCCTGGTGCGGCGCCGCTTCCGGGCAGTGGTGTGTGCGCGCGTCGGACTTCGGCAGCTTCGGCCAGTACAGCGGCCCGGGCTACCCCATCAGCTATAACGACTTGGTCACGATCGAGTACAAGCTGGAGCCAGATGGCCAAACCTGGGACCAGATCGTGACCTCCAAGGCCGCCGGGAAGGTAGTGTCGTATTTCTCCTATGCCGACGGGCCTATGCCTGGCACCGGTTTCGGCTTCGGCACTGAGGCCGACGCCAACTCGTACACCATCGACAGCCAGTACTACGTCAACACCGAGTTCCACTTTGCCGCGGCCGATCCGCACTGGGCCTCCACCGGCGTGGGCGCGGTCGGCGCGGCCTACGGCGGAACGGGCACCGGGACCGGCATTGGAACCGCTACGAACGTTCGCACGGCTGACGGCGGTCTCACCTGGCAGGTGGACCTCATCCATCTGCCCCCCATGACCAAGTCAGGCTCGCAGATCTCGGCGCCCGCCATCTCCACCTGCAGGCCGACGATGATTACTCCGTACATTCAGATTTCCGGTGGCAGTTGGCAATCCAATGACACCGTTACCGTGAATCCTGGAACAACCGTCAACCTGGGCCCCCAACCGACCAGCGGCGGTTCTTGGAAATGGTTCATCGGGTCGTCGAGCACCGCGCGGCAGATCGCCGTGGCGCCCACCACCGCGGGAACCAATTATTACATCGCCCAGTACACCAATAGCTGCGGCACCTTTAGCAGCCAGATGTTCCGCGTTGTCGTGAACTAACCCATGCCGGGCAGCACGGCCGGACGCCGTCAGGTTTCAGTCCATGCTGCTCGGCATGACTTATGCCAATTTGCCGTCCTGGATGAAGTATTTGCCGGGATTTTTTCAGTTCGCGCAGTGTGCGGCGTGGACCTCCCGGTCCACGCTTGTTTCTTTTTAGTCAGCACAGGCTTTGTTGACCCACAGTGGATGAAATTTCTGATTGCCCATGCTGCCGCCAACTCGCTAACTCGCTCGTGTCCGCGCAGCGGACGCTAACTCGCTAAATTGATTCCCCAATCCTCGCCACATCTTCCCTGCAATCGTTCCAATTCCGCTCAATCGCAATTTTGTTTCTTCCTGGATGTTTCCTGTGTCCTACCTGTAATTCAATGAACGCCAACCGGTTCAAGGTTGGCGGTAACATGCATGACGCGTCCGGTTATCTCAATCGCCCGCTTCCACTCGATGTAGCCCTTCTTGCTGGCCGACACCTGATGCGTCCCCGGACGTATCAGCGTGGTCACCGGTGAAACGCCTGAGTCATCTCCGTCGATGACGATCTCCGCGCCAGGCGGATCGGAAGTGAAGGTGAAAGCCACATCCGGCAGCGCGGCCAGCTCCGCGGCGGACAAGGATGCCGGCGGCAGCAAAACACCCGTTCCATCCATCTTCAACTTGACATCGCCCCGGATGTAGGCGGTGATCGTCGCGCCCTTGTGTACTGTCTTGTCTTTGCCATAAATAAATAAAAATGCCGGCGACACCAGAATCGCCCCCGTCCACACAACGCCTTCGCGGCCGCCGCCTTCTCCGCCTGCGTGCGCTGACAATTTGGCCTCTTCGCCGTTGACCATCCGCACGTAATCCAGTGAAAACTCCAGCGCGCCCGATTCGCCAAGCATCTCCGTCATCTTCACGCGCGTCACAGATCCAAATGCGGGAGAGCCTTTGGCGATAACCACGGTTTCTCCCACCTTCACATCATTTGCCACCTCGAAGGCAATCTGCTTTCCCACCCAGGCATCGGAGGACGAAACCGTCTCCAAGATGCGTAACACCACCGGCGTTCCATCCGTCAGCACGGCAGACGCGGCAACAGGCGCATTCACAGATTCCTGCACCGGAACCTGTGAACTGGGAGAAACTTCAGGCTGGCTTGCAGGCTGCTGGCCGGCAAGCAGTGGACAAATCATTAAAACAAAGACGTCAATGTGTTTGATCTTCATTTCCGCACTTTGTCCTTTCCCGCAATCAAATGCATTCCCCAAGTGCCCCCGGCCCCAGTAACAGTTTCCTGCCAAGCTGAGGGTGCCCCCAGTCCCACTGACAGTTTCCTATCAAGCTGAGGGTGCCCCCGGTCCCTCGCCTTTGGGGACCGGGGAAGGATGCTGCGCGCCCCCGGTCCCAGTAACGGTTTCCTGCCAAGCTGAGGGTGCCCCCGGTCCCTCGCCTTTGGGGACCGGGGAAGGATCATAGGCACACCCGGTCCCAGTGACAGTTTCCTGTCAAGCTGAGGGGCCCCCGGTCCCTCGCCTTTGGGGACCGGGGAAGGATGCTGCGCGCCCCCGGTCCCAGTAACGGTTTCCTGCCAAGCTGAGGGTGCCCCCGGTCCCTCGCCTTTGGGGACCGGGGAAGGATCATAGACGCCCCCGGTCCCAGTAACAGTTTCCTGCCAAGCTGAGGGTGCCCCCGGTCCCTCGCCTTTGGGGACCGGGGAAG
>CAYVGW010000081.1:11636-17518 GCA_964450895.1 uncultured Occallatibacter sp.
TTCCTGCCAAGCTGAGGGTGCCCCCGGTCCCTCGCCTTTGGGGACCGGGGAAGGACCATAGGCGCCCCCGGTCCCACTGACAGTTTCCTATCAAGCTGAGGGTGCCCCCAGTCCCACTGACAGTTTCCTGTCAAGCTGAGGGTGCCCCCGGTCCCTCGCCTTTGGGGACCGGGGAAGGATGCTAGGCACACCCTGCCGGCTGTCTCGATCCCTCTTTCCACAGGATCAAGTTATACCGACTAGTTACTCAGATCAACTGTTCGCGTCGTTTGTTCAATGGAAACCAGCTTTCCGCCCTTGAACTTCAGCAAGGCCGGAAATCCGCTGCGCGCACTCTGAATCTGCGCTCCACGAAAAGCCTTTGTTTCGATAATGGTGCCAACATCCTGCCGCGGGAACCACGTCTCTGTCTTCACATCGTTTTCAGTTCCCTTCACCACATTGATAGGCGTTCCTACCACATCAAAGGCCTGCTCCTTGGTCATGCCGAGAACCAGCTTGTGCGTGGCGATCGCTTCGCGCACCTCCGCCGGCCACTCCGGATGCTCGTCCTGCAGCGGCGCCTTGGAAAACACCAGATTGAACGCCTTGGTGAAATCATCCAAACTCCCGATGTTGATGAAGTCCAGGATCACCTCATGGTTGGGAGAGACGCCTTCCAAATCCAAAGTTACAGTTTCACCCTTGAAACTGGGCTTTCCATAGCGCACCGAGCTGTTGGGAAAAAATCCCCAGTACACGCTCTCCCGCTTGCGAGTCGGCAGTGCAAGCAAGCGCTCCGCGCTGTAACCCGTGGGACTGACCTCGAGCAGAGTCACCGGTCCCACACCCCAGTTGCCAACCGCATACTTGCAGGGAAGATCCACGCGCAGATAGAGCGTCCCTGAAGTCATCTGTTTGACGGCCTCGCGATCAGCCTTTGACAACTCTGCCCAAAGTCCTTGCGTCGAAGACAGGAACAGCAAGAACATAACTGCGGCGCACAAATCAAACCATCTCTTTGTCATTGCGAATCACTTCCTCCATTCAATTTTTTGATCCGAATCTTGATACGAATACTAACACTGATCCGCGCCGCGCCGCGCTCAATAAAAAGAAATATCAGCCCTCCATTCGCCGCAGCTCCCGGCAATGTGATATGGATCACCACTTATGCATTGTGCGCAATGAAGTATGTCAAAAGCGTGGCGGCGGGTAGCCCAGGTCTGACCGTCCCAAAAGGAGGGGGCGCCCCATCTCTGGATTTAGACACCAACCTCAACCAGCCGGCTTTCCTGACCCCTGACCCCTGATCCCTGACCCACCGCCGATGTTTGCATATAATTATTCACTGCCGGCGCACAATCCTAAATAGAGGAGATACCCATGAAGAACATCACCATTTCTGTGGACGACGCAACGTACCTAAAGGCGCGTATCTGGGCGGCATGGCACAACACCTCGGTTTCCGCCCTCTTTCGCCAATTCCTCGAATCCCTTCACGCCCCACCCAGCCCGGCTCTCAGCAGTCCAAAAAGCGCGCAAAAGCGCACCGAAAAGGCCGGTTTACCCCTCTTTTAGGCGCAAATTCGGGCCTTTTGGGGCGTTTTTCTGCCATTTTTGACCACTTTTTTCGGTGTTGGAAAAAGTTAAATAACACAAATAAATAGGTTAGAGTGATTTATCCGGGCAATATACCCTCCCCCCCCCCCTATTTACCGTGAAACTGTGAGACTGTGAACTTCCCCGCGCTCGTAGCCGAGATTCACGCGCCGCTGGCCGCCCGATGAATCGCCAGCAGACGCTCCAGCAGCGGCTTGAGCAGCTTCAGGTCCAGCGCATTCGCGCCGTCGGATTTGGCGTTCGCCGGGTCGTCGTGGACCTCCAGGAAGAGCCCGTCAATCCCCGCGGCTACGGCGGCGCGCGCCAGCAGCGGAATGAACTCCGGCTGGCCGCCGCTCACGCCGCCCGCCGCCGAGGGCTGCTGCACCGAATGCGTGCCGTCAAAGATCACCGGCGCAATCCCGCGCATCACCGGCAGCGAGCGGTAATCGACCACCAGCGTGTTGTAGCCGAAGCAGGCGCCGCGCTCGGTCAGCGAGACGCGCTCGTTGCCCGTCGAGCGGACCTTTTCGACCGGATGCGTCATATCCCAAGGCGCGACGAACTGGCCTTTTTTGATGTTGACGGCGCGGCCCGTTTTGCCCGCGGCCACCAGCAGATCCGTCTGGCGGCAGAGGAAGGCGGGGATTTGCAGCACGTCCACGGCCTCGGCGGCTGCCTCGCAGTGGGCCGGCTCATGCACGTCGGTCAGCACGGCCAAACCGGTGTCTTGGGCAATGCGGCCCAGAATGCGCGTGCCCTCGACGAGGCCCGGCCCGCGAAAGCTCTTCACGCTGGTGCGGTTGGCCTTATCGTAGCTGGCTTTGAAGATGTACGGAATGCCAAGGTCGCTGGTGATGCGCTGGATGGCCTCGGCCATGGTGCGCGCGTGGGCCTCGGACTCAATGACGCACGGGCCGGCGACGAGGAAGAGCTGGCCGTCGCCGACGTGGACGGGGCCGATTTCAAAGGAGTTGTTCACGGATTTGATTGTAAAGGCTGGCTGGGGTCGTACACTTGTTTTTACAGCAGATTTTCGCAACAATTATCCCTGATCCCTGACCACTGATCCCTGACCACTGCTTTATGAAGGCACCCGCATGAAAGACATCTACATCGCCGATCTGGCCAACTTTGAAGAGGGCAAGCTCTTCGACAGCTTCTTCCTCGTTTTGCTCAAGCAGCAGCGCTTGACCAAGTCCAACAAGCCCTATCTGAATCTGATTCTGGGCGACAAGACAGGCCAGCTTGAAGGGCGCGTCTGGGAGCCTGGAGACCCGCGCATCGCCAAGGATTTCGAGCGCGGCGATGTGGTGAAGGCGCGCGGCTCGGCTTCGCGCTTTGACGACCGCCTGCAGATGAAGGTGGACCAGCTCCGCGTGGCGCTGCCCAACGAGGTGGACAAGACTGACCTGATGCCCTCGACGACGCAGGACATCGGCGTGCTGTGGCGGGCGCTCCTGAGCTTTGTGGCCAGCTTCCGCAACGCCGACCTCAAGCTGCTGCTGACCACGCTGCTGGCCGACCCAGCGCTGGCCGAGGCCTACCGCGAGGCCCCCGCTGCCAAGCAACTCCATCACGCCTGGCTAGGCGGTCTGCTGGAGCACGTTGTCAGCCTGCTCACGTTGGCCGATCGCGTTGCGCCGCATTATCCGCTGCTCGACCGCGACCTGCTGCTCACCGGCGTGATTCTGCACGACATCGGCAAGGTGTACGAACTGAGCTGGGAGATTGGCTTCGAGTACACCGTGGAGGGCGCGCTGCTGGGCCACATCCAGATGGGCGCGGCGCTGGTGGAGCGCACCATCGACAGCCTGCCCAACTTCCCACCCCGGCTCAAGACGCTGGTGCTACACATGATCCTCAGCCACCACGGCAAGCTGGAGTTCGGCTCGCCCAAGCTGCCGATGATTCCCGAAGCGCTGGCGCTGAGCTTCCTCGATGACCTGGACGCAAAGATGCAGGCCATTCAGAATGAGTTCGACAAGTGCGCGCGCGAGGGTAAAGGGCCGGATGAACTGACCGGCAAGGTTTGGGCGCTGGATCAGCGGCAGATGGTGAACACCAGACGCTGGCTGGGAGAAAGCAAGGAATAGGCTTTTACTCCAGGAACCAATTCCATTGCGCCTCGGTGAGCGGGACGACCGAGAGCCTGCCGATGAGGACCAGCGGCGACGCGGCGAAGAGCGGCTCGGCTTTGAGGTCGGCGAGAGGCTTGGGCTGCCGGAGGCGCTGGCCCACTTTGACGTGGACGATGGGGACTTTGGGGCTGGAGGGATCCACGCTGAGGACCGTGCCGGTGCCGACGGCGGCGCGCTCGTCTCCGGTGTGGTAAAAGATCCATTTGGTTCCGGGCTTCATCTCGCGCAAGTGCTTGACGGCAGTGGGGTTGGTGACGCCATCCCAGATAGTCTCGCAGTCGCGCAGGAAGTCGTCGAAGGAGTAGACGGCGGGTTCGGTTTTGAAGAGGAAGCAGGCGCTCATGGGGTACATGGTACGCGAAAATGCAGGGGATAGGGAATAGGGTAGATTGGCGATCAAAGATAAAATGAGACTCGCGGACTGAGGTTCATGGACTCCCAGATCCGAAAATCCGGGCCTGGGGCACCCGCAGCCGCTCTACATGGTTGTCGCATATAATTGGTTTCGGCATCGATGCGAAGTTGCAAAGGTGTCTATCAGGAGTACAGATGAAAATTAGTCGCTGCGAACTTCATTGCGTTGTTGTGGTCATACTGGCCTTCGTATTGTTTTGCGGGATTGCAATTTCGCAAACCTTACACCCAAGTTACGGCATCCTTCGCTCAACTGACAATGGGAAAACCTGGACACATATATTTCGCAACGATCTTGACATTGATCATCTGGTCATCGATAAAAACGGGCACATTCTTGCGGAAACAATGATTGCCACCGCCAAGGAAATGCGCTTTGAGCTTTACGCCTCCAGCCTAGGATCAGAAGGCTGGAAGAAAATTGCATTGCTTGGGGCTGATCCTAAGGGAGAGCCAATTGAGGATATGCTCGCCACACCCGATGGCTCAATTTTCATTCTGTTAAAGGACCGAATTCTAAAAACAAACGACGGCGGCAGCACGTGGACAGTCGTGACCTCGACTTTGCCTAGAGGATTCAGAGCACTCAAGCTCGGGCCGGACCAATCGCTACTGGGGTTAGCGGAAGACGTGATGTTTCAATCCAATGGCGGGCTTTTTCAATCCACGGATAATGGAAAGACCTGGCATTCGCTAGGGTTTGCAGATAAAAGGCTCGATGGAGCCGTCACACTTCTCGATGGCAGAATTCTGGTCTCTTTTCGGTGCAAGTTGTTTGCGGTTTCGGCGCGGCAAGAGATCTCGTCTGAATGGTCGATTCCAGAAGACGGCTGTCCAAATGTTGACCAGTTTACGACGGGCGTGCGAGGACTTTTGTTCGACAGCACTTCCCATGGAATCCTGAAGACCGATGTAGCCGTGAAAAACTGGAAAAAGGTATTGGCGAATGATAAAGAGGTCGATCCGATGCAGATTTCCATCACTCCTGATGGTGATCTTTTTGCTGTGATTCTCGAAGGGATTGACAATCCAACACTTTTTCGCTCGTCGGATGCAGGGGAGACTTGGCAGGCGATCCGAAAACTCGGTTATGGAGTCACCGTATCACAATTCGCGTTTGCTCCTGGCGGGATTGTCTATGCGGGGCTAACCTCGTTTGGGGACTGAGGATTACCGACGCCCCAATCCTATTTTCTGGAACCTGATCGTTTCACTGGACACGCATTCACGCCAGCATCTTCAATCCGTGCTTTTCTACGATGTCTAGCAACTTGAGGGCCATGCCGCTGGGCTTTTTTGCGCCGGACTCCCATTTTTCTATAGTGGATTCGCTGGTATTGAGATAGCGGGCAAAGACCGGCTGGCTGACGTGCTGGCTCTCGCGAATCTTCTTGATGCGGCGGGGTTCTATCGGTGCGGGAGTTAAAAGGCAGGATTCGTCAAACTCTCGCATCGTAGCTTTGTCGATAGCGCCAACACGAAACATTGCGGAAGCCGAAGAATGAATCGCCTCAAATGCATCGCTTTTGAACTTGAGCTTATTCGCCATTGCAAATCTCCATCCATGAATTCTCTTGCATCAGCCAGTTAATTTGGTGCTCCGTCAACGTTTCGTAGGTCTTGGCAAGTTGCCGGAACTTGACCAATTCGCTGTCTTCGATATTGGCCCGGTCCTTCTTTGCATACAAATACCAGGGCAAACGCATCTTAATCTGAGCATCCGAGCAAGCGGAGCAGGTAGTTGTG
>CAYVGW010000082.1:0-17259 GCA_964450895.1 uncultured Occallatibacter sp.
ATGAACTCGACCGCGCGGTATGCGCCGGTGGTGACGGCCTGCATGGAAGCGCCGGTGAACCAGTAGATGACCGCGCCGCCGCAGATGAGGCCGAGCATGAAGGGCGCGTGCAGCAGGGAGAGCTTGTCGACGTTGCTGGTGAGACCGTTGGTCAGGGCCATGATGATGGAGAAGGTCATGGTGGTTGCGCCGACGACGGCGGTTCCGATCAGCACCGGCTTGGCGGTGGCCTTGAAGGTGTTGCCTGCGCCGTCGTTGGCTTCCAGCAGGTGCTTGGCGCGCTCGAACTTGGCTTCGATGCCGAAGTCCTTCTTCAACTCGGCTTCGATGCCAGGGAGGGTTTCGATCAGCGATAGCTCATAAACGGATTGCGCGTTGTCGGTAACCGGTCCATAGGAGTCGACGGCGATGGTGACAGGCCCCATGCCGAGGAAGCCGAAGGCGACCAGGCCGAAGGCGAAGACGGCGGGAGCGAGCATGATGACATCCATGGAGCCGCCCATCATGCTGAAGTAGTAACCGAGGCCCATCAGGGCGACCATGCTCAGACCCAGCCAGTAGGCGGACATGTTGCCGGCTACGAGGCCAGAGAGGATACCCAGAGAAGCGCCGCCTTCCTTGGAGGAGGTGACGACTTCCTGCACGTGGGCGGAGTTGGTGGAGGTGAAGACCTTGACCAATTCAGGGATCAGCGCGCCGGCCAGAGTGCCGCAGGAGATGATGGAAGCCAGCTTCCACCACAGCGTCGGGTCGCCGTTGAGGTTGGGGATCATCAGGTTGGAGACGATGAAGGTGAGGATGATGGAGACGATGGAGGTAATCCAGACCAGCGAGGTCAAGGGCGCCTCGAAGTCCATCTCGTCGGAGTTCTCATACTTCGCCTTGGCGATTGCGCCATTCAGGAAGTAGGCAGCCGAACTGGAGATCAGCATGGCGACGCGCATGACGAAGATCCAGACGAGCAGTTCGGCCTGGGTGGCGGGGTTTTTGACAGCCAGCAGAATGAAGGTGATCAGGGCCACGCCGGTGACGCCGTAGGTCTCGAAGCCGTCGGCCGAGGGTCCAACCGAATCGCCCGCGTTGTCGCCCGTGCAGTCGGCGATGACGCCCGGGTTGCGGGCATCGTCTTCCTTGATCTTGAAGACGATCTTCATCAGATCGGAGCCGATGTCGGCGATCTTGGTGAAGATGCCGCCGGCGATACGGAGGGCGGCCGCGCCGAGGGATTCGCCGATGGCGAAGCCGATGAAGCAGGGGCCTGCATAGGCGGGATTGACGAACAAAAGGATGATGAGCATGATGAGCAGCTCGACGGAGATCAGCATCATGCCGACGCTCATGCCTGCCTTGAGGGGAATGGCAAAGAGCGGATAGGGTTTGCCCTTCAATCCGGCGAAGGCCACGCGGGAGTTGGCATAGGTGTTGACGCGAATGCCGAACCACGCCACCCCGTAGCTGCCGGCGATGCCGACTAGGCTGAAGCCGAGAATGATGGGCAGGGTCACCGCGACATTGCCCACCGGCGCCAGCCAGCCGAAGTACATCGAGATAATGACGGCGATGAAAATCCAGAGCCGAAGGATGAACTTGCCCTGCGTCACCAGATAGGTTTTGCAGGTCTCATAGATCAGCTCAGACATCTCGCGCATCGAAGTGTGAACGGGCAGGTTCTTCAACTGCATGAAGATGGTCAGGCCGAAGAGCAGGCCACCGACGCAGAAGAGCAGACCGATCATCAGCAGGGCAGGTCCGCTCAAGCCGAAATGGCTGACGACCGATAGGTCAGGCAGCTTGAGGCTGGCTTCGCCGCCGGCGGCTTCCTGAGCGCCGGCGAAGGCGGGAAGCAGCAGCAGGCCAAGGAAAGCGGCAACGGTTTTGCAGGAACGCCTCAGAAGTACCCCGACGCTTGCCAGCATGGCGCCGATGGCCTGGCGCGCAAAGAAAAAGGCCACAGCGAGCAAAAGCGCGCCGAAGGCCTCAAAGAGAACCACCGAATACTGTGCAGTCACAATTCCTCCAAACGGAAAATCATGTGGTTGAAACCAAACGGATCCGGAAAACGCGACGTCAATTTTCCAGAAAAAGGGTCATCCGAAGGCTATCACTCGTAAGTAACGGTGTCGAGTGATTGCAGTCACAGGTTGCCGGAAGGGAGATTCGGGAATGGAAGCTGGAAATTTGGATAGCTTTGGAAAAGGTGGATTATTCGACTTCGATCTGAACTTTGTCGTCGGGGAGGAAGATTTCCAGATTCTGCTCATCCGGCCCACGCACCAGGCCATTGGGCAGAGGGTGCAGCTTGAAGAGCACCAGAACATTGCGATCGGGATCGTCCAGGGCGCGGAAGCTGGCCGTCTGCTCGAGCGAAAAATGCGAGTGAATCTCTTCCAGCGTGCCGGGGTCGATGTCATTCCACGCGGCATACCAACCGGGCTGGTAGCGGGCCATCTTCAGATCCAGATCCTGGGTGCCGAAGTCGTCGCACAGGCTAGGCAGGTGGGTGAGAAGCGTGATTTGATCGCCGCTGATGGAGACCATCAGGCGGTTGCCGTTGGGGTGGGCGTCAATAAATTGGGACAGGCGGCGGGCCGCGTCGATGTAGGTGTACTCCGGGTGAGTGGCGTAGTTGAAGGTTTGCAGGCCGTTGAAGGCGGCGGCCAGAAGCAGGAGCGCAAGAACGGTCGAGGCGATCCGGCGGGGCCAGAGGCCGCTTTCTTCTTCCAGCAAGGCCGCGCTGGCAAGCGCCACGATGAAGATGCAGAAAAAGGCCGATGGGGCGAAGTAGCGCGGCTGGGGGTGGTTCTGAATGGTCATGAAGAAGATGGAGCCGGCGACGGCTAGAACGGAGGCCCCGAACACCGGCGCGCCAATGAGTCGGGCGAGGCCGGTTTCGCGGCTGAGGCCAAGGTTTTTCCGGAAGAAAAGGAGAGCGGCGGCGAGCGTTACGACTCCGGCCAGCGGGATAAGGATGTGGTCGATCCAAAGCCCGCCGTGAAAGGACCACCAAAGGCTGACCAGCGGCCAGTAAAACTCTTTCGGCTTGGTGTAGTGATTGACGAAGAAGAAGTACTTATAGTCGGTAAAGAGGCCAAAGCGGAGGACCAGGGCCATCCACAGGCCGAAGGTGGCGGCAAAAGCGCAGGCGGCGGCAAAGGCACAGCGAACGGCGAGTATTCTATTGGGCGAAAGCGAGGCGACCATCGCCCAGCCCAGCGCCGGCAGCAGGAAAACGGCGGTGGTTTTGGTGAGCAGCATCAGCGTGAAGAGCAAGCCGATGGCCACCGAGGCAACCATCGGGCGGCGCAAGCGGGGCAGGCGGACGGCCAGATTCAGCGCGGTCAGCATGAAGGCAATCTGAAAAGGCTCCAGAATCGCCAGGCGGCTGAAACAATAAAGAAACGGGCTGGTGACGATCAGCGTTAGGGCCAGCAGGGCCATCCAGCGCGGCCCCCGCGTACGCAGCAGCAGGTAGCTTAACAGCAGATTACAGAAGAAGAAGGCGACGGCCAGTCCGCGAGCGGCTTCGGCGGTGACGCCAGTAACGAAAAAGAGCAGCCACTCCAGAAAGGGAAGCACGGGAACGGCAGGCGCTGGATTGAAGTCCCCGGAGACGTACCAGTTGCCGAAGAGATGGGCGCGAATGGCGGCGTTGCCGTACCAGCCCTCGTCGGTGTACTTGGCCCAATCGCAGAACCAGGGGGTGTGATTGGGGAAATCGGCGCTCAGATGCAGGGCGTGCAGCAGGGCGAAGGCGGCAATGAAGAGCAGCCAGAGGGCGTAGAGCCAGCGCTTGTGCAAAGAGGTCAAAATCAGTTTCCTGGCAGAGTGACGCAATTCCCGGCGAGGCGGCTCGAAGAGCTTCCCCAACGCCCGTTAGCGCGCGCAGAAGGGAACGGAAAACGCCTCGGAGGGGTTGCTTTGAGTATAGCGCGGGCGGCGTATTGCGGATTCAATTCTCTTTTGTTTCCCACCGGCGTTGCCAACTCACGAGGCCTGAAACAGTAGCGCCGGCCTGCCGGTCGGCTGAAGTGTGGACTTCCTGGTCCACGCATGTTTCAAGGTAGAGATTAACGCACATCCCGCCAGCCGCAGGCGTAGTCGGGCGTGGTGGTTTTACCGTCCAGGCGGAAGCAGGTTGCGCCGTTGATGTCGGTGGAGAAGGTGCGGATATGGGCTGCTTGCAACTCTTCCAGCACTTCATGGCGGGGATGGCCGTAGCGGTTGCGCAGGCCGCAGGAGATCACCGCCCACTCTGGATGCACGCGGGCCAGGAAGGCGGGGCGGGTTGAGGTAATGCTGCCGTGATGGCCGACTTTGAGCAGCGTGCTGGCTAGATTCGGCTCGGCAAGCATCGCCTCTTCGACCGGCGCCTCGGCGTCGCCTTCCAGCATTACGGAGGTCGCGCCGTAGGCCACGCGCATGACCAGCGAATCGTTGTTGGTAGGCTCCGATTTAGGCTGATAGTTGCGGAAGGGCGCGAGAACATTGACCTGCGCGGGACCGAAGGAGAATGCATCACCGGCGCGCAGGCTGCGCACCTTCACGTGGAGGCCGGCGGCTTCGTTGAGCAGATCGTTGTACGCGCCAAAGCGGGGGTTATTGCCCACCCAAAGCTCGGCGGGATGGAAGTTGCGCAGCACGGCGGGCAGGCCGCCCATGTGGTCGGAGTGCGCGTGGGTGAGAGCTACCACGTCCAGGCGTCGAATGCCGCGCGACCAGAGAACCTGGCTGACGACCTCCTCGCCGATGTCGTAATCCTGCGAAGCCTGACGCGGGCCGCCGCCGTGTCCGCCGCCGTCGACAAGTAGCGTCTTGCCGTCGGGGGTAATCAGCAGCAGGGAGTCGCCTTGGCCCACGTCAATGGCCTCCATCAGCAAAGCGTCGCGGGGGTGATCGATCGGGCGGGGCAGGACGGCGACCAGAGCGGCCAGCAGCAGCGCGGCCCAGGTTGCCAGCCTGAGCCGGCGCATCCCGGAAGAGAGCGCAAGGCGAGCAAGCACTATTGCCGCGGCGAGCAAAGCGCAGAAGACAAGCGACTGCCAGAGCAGCGGTGCGGGAATGCGGAAGTCGCCCAGGGTGAGCGAGCCAAAGAAGCGCACCAGACCGGCGCCGATGTGAAGAAAGAAGGCCACGATCATGGCCGGAAGTACTGCGTACGCCGGACCTATCAAGGCCAAGAGCAATGTAAGGAGTGCGGCCGGCATGAGAACCGCCAGCAGCGGCAGAATAAAGACATTCACCGGCAGAGCGAAGACGGTGATGCGATGAAAGTAGAGAGCCATGGGGAGGGCCATGGCCAGCTCGACGATGCAGGAGACAAGAATCAGCTCGTAGACGCGAAACATCCAGCGCACCGACATGGGAAAGATACGCCATGCGATGGATACTGTCATGCGTTCATGGAGGACAGCCATCAAAACTGCGATGGGGATATTGATTACCGTATGAAACAGAACGAGTTGTGGTCCCTGCTGAGCAACCTCATTGGTTGAACCTTTCTTACTCGATGCGTTTTTTCCGTCGATCGCCTTCTGCAGCGCCCTGGCAAACATCCTGAGAATCACGCGAAACTGGGCCTCGGGTGGAGGCAATTTGCTGTCGATGGCAAGCGTACCCAGATCCCGCGTGGCGGTCAGATAAGGGTGTATCGTGCTTTGCAGCAGCGGCGCGGCTACGCCGCCGATGACCACCACGGCCAATAGCGTCATCTGGAAGCTGGACTCGAAAAGGCTGCGTGGGCTGTAGGCGAGCAGGCAGAGCGCGGCAAAGCCGATGGTGTTCAGCGGGTTGCGCTCGCGGTAGAAGAGGCGGCCAATCAGGTAGAGGGTGACCATCCACAGCGAGCGCTGGACTGGCGTGGCGAAGCCGGTGAAGAGCGCGTAGGCGAAGGAAGCCAGAATGGTGGCCAGCGTGGCCGGAACGCGCGGCAGGCGCATCCTCCGCGCCAGCCAGAAGAGGCATCCGGCGACAATTGCCAGATGAAAGCCGGAGACCACCAGCATGTGAAAGGAGCCGGTGCGCTCAAAGCCCACGCGCAGGGAATGCGTCAGATAGGTGCGGTCGCCGGTGATCATCGCGGCCAGCATGATGGCGTCTTCCTCGGAGAGGCGCAGCGGGGCGGGCAGGCGGCGCATGGCGGCGGGCAGGGCCAGGAGACGGCTGCTGATGGCGTGCTGCAAACCACTGACCCGGCAAAGGATAGATGGAGCTGCTTGGCCCAGCCGCTCGACGCGATCGATGCGGACGGTCGCCGTCGAGGTAATGCCTTGATCGAGCAGGAACTCCTGGCGGCTCCAGACGCCGGGATCGCGGTAGACCTCTGGCCGCAGCAGGCGGGCCATGGCGCGGATGCGCTCGCCGCAGCGAAAAGGCTGGCCGGCCTGCTCTCGCGGCCATTGAATGTTCAGGCGCACGCCGCCGGTGGCCGGCTCCTGTGCGTCCTCGGCGTCGGTGACCACTTCCAGGCTGGAGAGGCGCAGATCCACTCGCTGCGCGGGCTTCTGCTCCGCGTTGGGCGCATCCAGGTTTTGCTCGATCTCGCCGCGCACCGGCCCTGCATCGACGACCGTACCTTCCACGGTGCGCAGAAGGCCGTCGGAAAGCTGGGCCAACGCGGGCGCGGGGGCTGGATGCGGCTCCATCCACGCGCACCAGGCTCCCAGCAGCAGCCACAGCACGGCCAGCGGCAGACCTGCGATTCTCTGGGCGCGGAAGGCCGCCAAGACGCAGAGCACGGCCAGCGGCACGAGCGCAACCAGCATCAGGCTGGGCCGCAGATAAAGAGAGAGCGGCTGCGCGGCTGCGATTCCCACGGCAAAAAGCACGGCCGCGGGAAAAAGCGGAACAGTGGGTTGCTCAGTCACCGTGCGTTGGGCTTGACCGGAGACAGCTTGCTCGAAGATGGAGGATTCCGTTTGCATTGCGCGTGAAAAGCCGAAAAGCTGTTCTGGCCCTCAAGCCTATCAGGCGCGGCGCAACTGGACCACTGTTTCCAAGTGAAAGGTCTGCGGAAAGAGGTCGGCGAGGGTGACGGACTCGATTCTATAGCCGGAAGCAAGCAGCGCGCGCAGATCGCGGGCCAGCGTGGCAGGGTCGCAGGAGACGCAAACCAGAGCGGGCGCGGCGATCTGGGCAAGCAGTGCGCATGTTTCCGCGCCCAGGCCGGAGCGCGGCGGGTCGAGGACGATCAGGTCGGGAGCGGATGCGCCATTTGCGCGGTGCGTTTCCTGAATGCGCAGAACAGTAAGAGTTTCGCCATTCACCGCAAGGCTGGTTGTGCCTTTCAGGTTGGCACTGAGCGCTTGGGTTGAGGCGGGAGCCGATTCGACAGCAACGACACACTCAAAGCGCGGCGCTAGCTGGCGGGCGAAGAGGCCGACGCCGGCGAACAAATCCCAGGCGAGCTTGCCTTGGTGGCCGGCAACGACGCGCTCAACCAAAGAATCCACCAGCCAGCGATTGACCTGGAAAAACGCGCCGTGCTGCACGCGATAATCGAAGCCGGCGGCGCGATAGGCGAGCGATGTTGTGCCCCACTGCGCCAGCGTGCGCTGCTGGCCTGCGGGAACCGCCGCACCGTCACGGCCTTCCACTACCAATTCCGCGCCGGTCAGCTCCGGAATGCGCTCGCGGAGAGCCTGCGCGAATTCGTCAAAACGCATTTTGGGTAGCATTTCAGTGAAAACCGTCGCTAACAGTGCGGTTTCAGCGGGATTGCAAAAGAGCGAAATCTCGGAGGGACGAAACGCGGGCGCAAATCGGCGCGCTGCCTCGGCAAAGGCCAGCGCGGCCTCGACCAGCAGCGGCGCGGCGATGGGGCATTCCCGGAGAGGAACGACGGCGTGCGAGCGGCGGCCGCGATAGCCGGGATTGCCGACCGCATCCACGGCCAGCCGGATGCGATTGCGATAACCCCATGGTTCGCCGGAGAGGACGTCAACCTCATCTGGCGCGTCTACTCCGCCGCGCTGAAGAGTTTCGCGCAGAATCGCCTGCTTGAAGGCGAGTTGGCTGGCGTACTCCGTGTGTTGGTAATGGCAGCCGCCACACACGCCAAAGTGCGGGCAGGCGGGCTGAATCCGATTCGGCGCAACGCGCAAGATTTCCTCTGCTTCAGCCGTCGCGTAGGCGGATTTGCTCTGCGTGATGCGCACCCGCGCCCGCTCGCCGGGAAGCGTGAGCGGCACAAAGACGGCCTTGCCCTCCAGCCGCGCCAGAAATGCGCCGCCGTAGAGGGGCTTTTCAATTTGGACGAGTTGCGATTTGGAGGTTGACTTGTTTTCAAGCGAATTGCTCGAAAAGCCTCCCGCAGGGGCCAAAGCCCATCCTCTATTATCAGCGTCTTGCGGCCCGACTAAAGTTGTGCCCTTGTTACAAAACCTGCCGAAATTGAGTTTTTCCGCAGCCTGTAAAGCCCATCCACTATTTGCGGATTTTGTGGCACGACTAAATTCGTGCCCTGACGCTTCTGGGCACGACTTGAGTTTTTTCGAGGCTCGTGAAGTCGTGCCTTGAGGCTTCTCCCCTGTCGAGATCAGTTCTTCCGCGGTCCGTTTGACCCCGGAGGACGGCTTCGAGGGCCTTTTGCGCTCGGCGGAGAGCTTCTTCGCGGCCTGTTTGGCCCTGCGCTGTGACGTGATTTGTTTTCTGGGCATTATTGTTGACTCATGTAAAAGAGGCTGAGGCGCGGAAGGTTGTAGTGGACTAAAAGCTGCTTCTGCACAAACTGCCGCTCCACCTGGCGCAGTTGCACGGCTCCCATGCGAGCGCGATAGGGCGCCAACTCGCGCGCGGCGTGCTCCTTCAGCCCGACCAGCAACTCTTCGGGCGCGGCGGCGGTCAAGGCGGCAAAGAGCTTCTCTTCAAGAACGGTGAGGATGCGCTCCAGCGCCTCCAAGTCGGGAGTTGCATCTTCTCCGCCGTGTTCACTGCAAAGCTCACGCAGCCGGACAGCGGTGGCGGCGCAGGCCTCCGGCGCGACGGTCGCTGCATCGAGCGCGGCGGCGGCGGCTTCGAGGTGAGCGGCCACGCGCTGCTGCTCAAAGCCGGATTCGCGCGCAGTTCCGGCGGCTGCGGGAGCCGTGCCGGCGGCGGCCTCGCGCAACTCCTCGGCAGCCTCCATCACCGCCTGCGCGCACCACGCCAGGCCGTTGATCTTCCGCATCCGGCCGCGCTTCTGCCGCGCCTCGTACTTGTCGAAGGCCGCGTCGATGCCGCGCAGCGCGGCCTCCAGCGGAATCCCCGCCTCGCGCCACGTCTCGATCAGCGCCCAGTCCAGCGTGGAGAGTAGCAAGAGCGCCCCTCGCCGCTGCTGGAAGCGGTCCTCGATCTCGGTGAAGTAGTTGAAGTAATTCAGCACGATGCCGGGGAGTCTCCAATTGCTACGTCTACATCTTAGGATACGAGAGAGTCCCCGATGTGCAGCAAATGAGTGAACAAGTTTGACCGGCTGGGTCGAGTCCGCCAAGCAGAGGCTTCGATCCGTCCTTCTGGGTTACTTTGGTTTATAAAATTTTCTTTAATATCTTTTCTCTACAGAGAAGCGGTGTGGTACATTCGTTACTAACTTGACCCAGAAAGTATCCTCCGCGTTCGCAGTTCTCTAGTATTGATTTTCTGGTTGGCGGGTGTATCGCCATCGGCAACGGCGATGCACCCTGCAACCAGATCAAACTGGAGAATAGTTCTTTACGCACCAAATGCAGAAAGGAAATTGTCTCCATGCACAAACTCCGCGTTTTCGCGTATGCTCTGTTTTGCACGCTTCTACTCATGGTCCTATGCACTGCGCCAGCCGCAGCCTGCGACCAAAACAACTACCCCACAAGCAGTTGGATCTGGATGGGCGGAGGCAGCACAGTCGGCCCAGGGTTATATAATCCGAGCGTCTACGGCACACAGGGCGTGCCGGACGCGGCCAACATCCCCGGATCCCGTTATTACTCACAGAGTTGGACCAACAACAACAATCAATGTTGGACCGACAAAAAAGGCAATCTTTGGCTCTATGGCGGCTACGGGTATGATGCCAACGGCCAAATGGGCCTGCTTGGCGACCTTTGGGTCTTCAATCCCTCGGCCGGTAAAAACGGTGAATGGACCTGGATGGGCGGAAGCACGTTGAATGGCCAATCTGGCGTCTATGGCACCTTGGGTGAGCCTGCCGAAGCGAACAACCCCGGAGCGCGGGGGTTCAGCATGACCTGGACCGACAATAACGGCAGATTATGGCTCTTTGGCGGCTATGGTTATGATGCCAATGGAAATTCAGAGGATTTCAATGATCTCTGGGTCTTCGATCCTTCGCTGGGGCAATATGGCGAATGGGCATGGATGGGTGGAGGCAACATCGGCGGCCAGACAGGCATCTATGGCACGTTGGGAAGACATGCCGCCGCAAACACCCCCGGATGGCGCGAGGAGGCGGTAACCTGGACCGACGACAACGGCAATCTCTGGCTCTTTGGCGGGAACGGCATCGATGCCGCCGGGAATCAGGGCTCTCTCAACGAACTCTGGCAATTCAATCCTCGGCTGGGGCAATATGGCGAATGGGCATGGATGGGGGGAAGCAACACGGTTGGCAGCAATGGAGGGCAAACCGGAGTCTATGGCACATTGGGAGTGCCCGCGGCCACAAACATCCCCGGAGGCCGTGCGGACTTGGTGAGCTGGACCGACAGTAATGGCAAGTTCTGGCTCTTTGGCGGCTACGGGGTCGGAGCCGACGGCAATTGGGGCATACTCAACGACCTCTGGGAATTTGATCCCTCGCAGGGAAGACATGGCGAATGGATATGGATGGGTGGAAGCAGCACGGTTGGCAACACCAATGGAGGCCAGCCCGGCATCTACGGCACGCTGGGAAAGCCGTCCGCCGCAAACATCCCCGGAGGCCGTTTGAACCCCGTGAGTTGGACCGACAGCAATGGCAACCTATGGCTCTTTGGCGGCTACGGATATGACGCCAACGGCAATTCAGGCGAACTCAACGACCTCTGGAAGTTCGATCCTTCGCTGGGACAAAACGGCGAATGGACGTGGGTGGACGGAAGTTCGTCCGCGCAATTGGATGCCCCCGTCTACGGCACACTGGGTGTGCCTGCTCCGACGAACACCCCTGGAGGCCACTCATCCTCTGTAAGCTGGACTGACCAGAGCGGCAACTTATGGTTCTTTGGCGGCTTGGGCATCTCAAGCAACAACGGAGAGCAAATTCTCAACGACCTTTGGGAGTATAAATTCACGACGCAATCCGGGAATCAGGGTGGCGGCGGCCAGAACGGTGGTGGCTGTGAACACGGTGGCGGTGGCCAGCACGATGGCGGCGGCCAACACGGCGGTGGCGGTTGTGATTGATAGGGAAGGCAGGTAATGTGAAAAGCGCCGCGTAACCGAGCCAGCCGCCATGCAAGGCGCGCTGGTTCGGTTACGCGGCGCTTTTCAATGCGCCCGGCTGCGGGGGCGCGGGGCGCGGTTGCGCTCGAAGAGAATCAGCAGGCCATCCAGGGTGAGCATATCGTCGATCTCGGCGATGTAGCGCGAGTCCTCGGAGATCTGCCGCGCCAGTCCGCCGGTGGCGATGACCTTGGCCGGCGCGCCCAGTTCCGTCATGATGCGCTCCAGAATGCCGTCTACCAAGCCGATGTAGCCGAAGTAAAGCCCGCTTTGTAGATGAGTTATGGTGTTTGTGCCGATCACTTTGGCGGGGCGCTTGATGTCCACGCGGCCCAGGCGCGCGGCGCGGGAGAAGAGCGCATCGGCGCTGATGCCCAGACCCGGCGCAATCGCTCCGCCCAGGTACTCGCCCTTGGCCGAAACCACATCGAAGGTCGTCGCCGTGCCGAAGTCCACAATCACGCACGGCCCGCCGTAGCACTCAAAAGCCGCGATGGCGTTCACCAGCCGGTCCGCGCCTAGTTCGGCGGGATTGTCTACCAGCACCGGCATTCCGGTCTTGATCCCCGGCTCGACGAAGAGCGGCTCGGTATGGAAGTAGCCCTGGCAGACCTGGCGCAGCGTGCCCTCCACCGGCGGCACCACCGACGAGATGATGATGAACGAGACTTGGCTAGCTTTCATACCGTTCATTTCAAATAGGTTGACGAGAAGCACGCCGTACTCGTCCACGGTCTGCGAGCGATGCGTGGTGACGCGCCAGTGCGCCGCCAGTTCCGGCTTCTCGCCGCTCAGCCGGTACAGCCCCAGAACCGTATTGGTATTGCCTACGTCGATTGCTAAAAGCATTGCTTTCTGCCTATCAAGAGATTCCCGCAGGGGCTAAAGCCCAGCATTTTTGCGGCTTTTGCGGCCCGACTAAAGTCGTGCCCTTGTTACAAAACATTCCGAAATTGAGTTCTTTTCGCAGCCTCAAAAGTCGTGCCCTGTTACAAAACATTCCAAAATTGAGTTTTTCCGCAGGGGCTAAAGCCCAACATCTATTCTCAGCCATTTGCGGCCCGACTAAAGTCGTGCCCTGGTTACAAAACATTCCAAAATTGAGTACGTCCGCAGCCTCTAAAGTCGTGCCCTGTTACAAAACATTCCAGAATCGAGTTTTTCGCAGGGGCTAAAGCCCAACTTTTTTGCGGCTCATGCGGCACGACTAAAGTCGTGCCCTGTTACAGAGCTTGCCCAAAATCAAGTATTCCCGCAGCCACTAAAGTCTTGCCCTATTACTGTGCGTTTTCCATGCGAATTGGCTTCGCCGTGAGTGACTGTTATAAAGAAATGCTCCGTGTCTCATCCATCGCGTTTTGTGCGATGGGTGGGAAAGCACGAACCTCAACCAGCCGCGCGAATTCCGCCGGTCTGCACGGTCACCAAGCCAGCTTCCGTCCGCACTTGCAAAAAGCCGTTTTCATCCAGCCCTTCTGTGACGCCTATGCAAGCCTGCGGACCATGGACCTCGACCCTGCGCCCGCGAATCCACGTTGAAGCCTGCTCGACCCGCGCCGGAATCGTGACGCCCGCCGCTGGATCGGCCAGCCGCAGCGCCTCACGCTCCAGCGATTCTAGCAGGGCGATGAGCAAATCCTGACGGGAAATTCTCCGGCCAGTCTCCAAATCCAGCGAAGTGGCAATCGCTGCCAGTTCAGGATCAAAGCCGCGCTGGTGGACGTTAACGCCCAAACCTACCACAGCATAATCCACCGCGCCCTGCGCGCTCTTCGCCTCGACCAGAATTCCGCCGACTTTGCGCGCACCGATCAGCAGATCGTTGGGCCAGCGCAAATCAGCAGTCAGGCCGGAGATGGCGCGAATCGCTTCGGCGGCAGCCAGTCCGGCGGCCAGTGGAAGCAGCGGCAGCCGGAGAAGCGGAACCCGCAGGCGCAGAAGCACGCTGACGTAAAGCCCGACGCCGGCATCCGAGCGCCATGCGTGATCGCCACGCCCCCGGCCTGCCAACTGCTCATCGGCAAAGTAGACCGAGCCGTGCGGCGCCTCGCTGCGGGCAGCCTCCTGCGCGTCGGAGTTGGTGGAATCCGTGACCGCAGAAAAATGCAGCTTGCCCGCAAAGATCGAGCCTGCGAGTGCGGCCTCCAGAGTAGCCAGATCGAACACTAGAGCATTTCTCCTCTTGCTGTATAGGTGGCTATCATCCCACCTTAGCCACAAAAACAAAGACGTGGCGAGGGTGGGGCATCCAGGACTCTACGCCTTTAGGAAAAATGCACTAATCCGTCTCCGCGGCGATGCGCATGGAAATATCCGCGGCCTTGGCCGAGTGGGTCAGCGCGCCGACGCTGATAAAGTCCACGCCAGTCTCGGCGTAGGCGCGGATAGTGTCGAGATTCATGCCGCCGGAAGCCTCGATGGAGATGCTGTGGCCGGTCTTTTCCGCCGTAAACTGACGGATGCGCGCGACGGATTGGCGGACTTGCGCGGGTGTCATATTGTCCAGCAGAATGGCCTCCGCGCCGAAGGCGAGCGCCTCTTCCAGCTCCTGCGCCGAACGCGTCTCCACCTGCACCCGCTGGCCTTTTTGGCGATATTCCAGCGCGCGCGACAGTACCGTGGGCAGCCCGCCGCCCAGCGCGATGTGATTGTTTTTAATGAGGATGCCGCTGGCCAGGTCAAGCCGGTGATTGGTTCCCCCGCCGCACAGCACGGCGTATTTTTCCAGTGTCCGCAGGCCAGGAACCGTCTTGCGTGTGTCCAGGATGCGCGCACCGGTGCCGTCGATGGCATCCACAAACTGCCGGGTCAGCGTGGCGATACCGCTCAAATGCTGCATCAGATTCAGAATTACGCGCTCGCAACTGAGCAGCACGCGGGCGTTGTGACGGATGACGGCCAGCACCTGGCCATCGTGGACGCGCACACCGTCAAAGATCTCTGGATGGCTAATCACCTCGAAGCGGGTCTGCGCCGGAGCGCGCCGATCGAGGCGTGCAAAGATTTCCAAGAAGCGCGGCACTGCACCCAGCCCGCAGACCACCATCTGCTGCCGAGCGACGATCGAAGCGGTGGCGCGCAGGCCAGCGTCGATGGTCATATTGGTCGTGGCGTCGCCGGCGGCCTTGTCCTCCGCCAGCGCCCCTTCAAGCAATGCGTCGATTTGGCTGTTTTTCCAGTCCATGCATCCTCCGCGCGCGGCCGAGATCAGGCTTGCGCCTTTTTTCCCAGGAAAAAGTTATACAAAGCTCTCTTGACGCTGTCTTCCGCCTGATCGGTCAAGGAGAGAAAGAGAGCGCCATCGCTGCGATGGATGGCTAGCTGGCAGCTACCGTGGCTACCGGAGAGATTGTCCAAAAGCTTGTGCCAGGAGCCGGATTTGCTCTCTTTCTGCGGGTCTACAAAACGGAGATTGCCCATGTCTTTGTACCATAGCAGGGAGACAAGGCCGCGGGCATTGCGCACCATGATTCCGCGACCGCCAATCAGCAGAAATTGAGCGTAGCTGGGGTAGGAGCGGCTGCCGCTCAGATCCACAATCGCCACGGCCTTCTCCTGCTTTCCCAGATGGCCGGCGACCATCTCTTTGAGCTCGGCGTCGAATTGCGAGGCGACGAGGCAGCCGGGCGCGCCGTTAAACGAAAGTTCCGCCGCGGCGGCGGGTTGCGTGGGTTGATCGGATGGGGCTGACGGGGCATACGTAGCAGATTGTTCATGGGTAACCGAAGAGACTTTGATCGCAGGCGTATACCCAGGCGCGTTGTGTTCCTTCAGTTCCCGATAGGCAACCTGGATCTGCTCGTAGCGCTGTTCGGCCTCCGCCCGCAAGCTGGCGTAATCCTTATAGAGATCGGGGTGCCATTGCTTTGCGGATTCCTCATAAGCTGCTTCAATCTCGGATTCCGACGGCACCCCATAAGCGATTCCAAGCGTTCTAAAATGCTGACGGCATTGACCACATTCGCAGGACATTTGTTCTTCCTCCCCGATGAACAAACTAACCAAATCAAACAAACTGTCATCCTGAGCGCAGCGCAGCGCAGTCGAAGGACCTGCGATTGCGCTTCGCTTGCTAACTCATTCCTTCGGCAAAGCAACCAGCGCGGCGCGCGCCTTTTCCAGCAGCAACCGCGTCTCGGCTTCTTGCTTTTTCAACCCTTCGACTACTTTTGCCGGAGCTTTAGCCAGAAAACCTTCATTGCCTAACTGCCGCTCGGCGGAGATTAAACCTTTCTCATACTTGGCAATTTCTTTGCTAAGACTCTCGCGCTCAGCAGCTACATCGATCTTGACTTCATAGTCGATTGCGATATCGAAGTTTGCCTCGGAGCGTGTCTTTCCGTACGTCAATGCTTCCAACCTCACATCTCTAACTTTGGCAAGCTGACGAATGATGTCTCCGTGATGGGTTACTACATCAAGAGTAACCATTCCGCGCATTGGATCAGGATTAAACTGCGCCGCGACAAATTCCTTCTCCGGCACTCCACTATCTTTTCGCAATGCGCGGAAAGCAGTGATAGCCGATTGAAGAGCCGACATTTCAACAACACCATGATCGTAGGCATGTCGCGCGCTTATCGTCGTTGCATCTCCGGTATAGCGGCTTTGTGGATATCTCGTCAATGCAATCGACTTAGCAGGCGGGTTGCCGTCGTAGAGTGCATACCAAATCTCCTCAGTGATAAATGGCATAAAAGGCGAGAGCAGCCGCAGAGAAGTCTCGAAAACTTGAAGCAATACGGTAAGTGCGGCTCGGGTTCGCGATTTATCTGCGGTCTCCGAAAAATCCAGCCGAAGTTTGACAATTTCTAGATACCAATCGCAAAAACTTCCCCAGAAGAATTGATAAATCGCGTTCGCAGCGTCGTCATAGCGGTAATTTTCTAGAGAGGCGTTGACCTTGGCAGCCGTGGCGTTCAGTTCGGCTACAATCCAGCGTGCTTCGAGCGGTGCATTCTGCGCGGCTTCCGGCATTCCGCCTAACGCAGCAGGATCAACAGTGATGCCGATCTCCGCGGCGCGGTCCACGTTCATGAAGAGGAAGCGCGCGGCATTCCAAATTTTATTGGCGAAGGCGCGGTAGCCTTCGGTGCGGGCAACGTTGAAGGCAATGTCGGTTCCCGGCGAGGCCATCGAGGCTAGAGTAAACCTAACTGCGTCCGTGCCGTATTGTTTGACGATTTCGATAGGATCAACGACGTTGCCCTTGGTCTTGGACATCTTTTCGCGATTCGCGTCGCGCACCAGGGCGTGAATATAGACTTCGCGGAAGGGCACGGAATCCGCCAGCGAACGCTTGCTTCCGTCGGGCATGGGCACGTCGGCGGCAAACCAGCAGCCGAGCATAATCATGCGCGCAACCCAGAAGAAGAGAATGTCGAAGCCTGTCACTAACAAACTCGTCGGATAAAAGGCGTCAAAGTCCGCGCGATTTTCACCGTTATCCCAGGTCCCCAAATGCGAGGGACCTGGGGCACCCGCTTCCTGATCCCAGGTCCCCAAATGCGAGGGACCTGGGGCACCCGCTTCCTGATCCCCGGTCTCAGAATCGAGACCTGGGGCACCCGCACCCGCGCGATTGATCTCACTCTCCCAGGTCTCCAAATGCGAGGGATCTGGGGCACCCAGAGTATTGGATTTACCAAAATTCGGCCAGCCGAAGACGGAGACCGGCAGCAGGCCCGACGAGAACCATGTATCCAGAACGTCAGTTTCTTGCGTAATTTTTTCAGAACCGCAATGTACACAAGCAGCAGGATCGACGCGGGCGACAGTAACTTTGCGGCACTCCGCGCAATGCCATGCCGGAATGCGATGGCCCCACCAAAGCTGGCGGCTGATGCACCAATCGTGGATGTT